>NZ_JAOVTW010000002.1:0-328296 GCF_027737585.1 Campylobacter sp. JMF_14 EL1 | reverse complement strand
CCTTGCTCCATACCGAACCAAGAAGCTAAGCTCATCATGGCTGATGATACTCTCCGTTACTCGGATGTCGGGAAAGTAGGTCGTTGCGGACTTTGTTTTTATTCTTTATGCTTTTTTAAATCAATTAAATTTTTATGTCAATCAAATTTTAAATCAATTACAGGGTCAGTATTTTGCAGAATTTTAAAATTTAAACAAATGCCATGAGGCGATACGATTGTGGGTGGATAGGGTCGGTGATAAAAATGGCTCTTATCATTTTGGAAATTTGAGCCTCAATGAAATTTGGTGCAATGAGCACGGCAAAGCTTTGGCTTGCGCGAGGCTAAGCGAGGCGTATTATTACGGCAAAGGCGTGGAGCGCGACGAGGCAAAAGCCGAAGAATTCGCCCAAAAAGCCTGCGATTTGGGGCATGAAATCGCGTGCTTTATCGCTGGGGTCTATGCAGATCGCAATAAAACCAGAGCCAAATATTATTTTGGCAAATCTTGCGACCTTGGCTATGCGCTCGCTTGTGATGAGTATAAAAAACTAAAAAAATGGTGATAAGTTTATATTTTGTAATGAAAAATGAAATTTATCTAGGAGCCGTAAGCGAATTTATAATTTTAAATTTACTCGTTGCCTAAATTTTAAAATTCAAAAGTAAGTTTAAATTTGTGAATTTAAATAAATTCGGTATCACAGATACTGACTGAATTTGAATTTGCTAATAAAATTTGAAAGGAAAGAGATGAATTTTGTAGATAAAATTCTTAGTAAAGAGTATAGCAAACAGCAACTCGAAAGTTTTAAAAATATGAATACCCTACTTGCTTGTGTATTTTTTATGTTCGCTTTTCACGGACTTGGTTTTCTTTGGACTTCTTATGATAAAAAACCACCACATAAGCTAGAAGAAATGCAAGTTTTAGAAGGTAAAATTTTAAAACTAAACGATAAGAAAATCGGAAAAGAAACTAATAGAAGATTAGAATTTATAGATAAAAATAATACAAAACATATTTTATATTTTGGGACTGGTTCAAACTATCCGTTTGAAAACTATGTAAAATTAATCGGAGAAGATATTAGAATTTGGTTTCCAACAACAGAGCCATACACGAAAGAATTAGAGCAAATTCAGTATATGAAAAACGACAAATATTTTATGAAATATGAATACGAAGGTCGTATGGAATATTACAACTATTTAATCTCTGATTATTACAGAAATACTTATAAAAAATGGGGCGGTGGAGCTTTGGCTCTTTTGATTTTACAAATAACTTTAACTAAATTAATAAAAAGGAGATATAAATCTCTTTCTAGAAAATTTTAGTCGAAGTTATCTGATAATAGTTTGTTAAATTGCATTTTTAAAATTTTGGCTTCAACGATACTGCGCAATTTTTCAATTAACTTCTTTTTTTATAATTAAAAATAAAATTTATCAGTATCATCGCTACCAAAGCTTCAATCAGCGAGGCGACGATCATAGCATAATAAATCTCTTTGCTTATGAAATTTGCCTCGAAAAACAGCGTCGCAGTCGCGATCAAAAGCGTCAGTGGCATTGAGAGGCTAAGCGCAAAAAGTGCGCCTGCTCGCGCGCGCAGTATCTCCCAAAACACCCCAGCGCACAAAATTCTCGTAAAAATCATTATCCCAGCTAGCAGCAGGCAAAATTTCAAAACCCCGGGCATTAGCAGTGCGTCCAGCTCGACCGCCGCGCCTGTGTGTATGAAAAATATCGGCACGATAAAGCCAAAGCCAAACGACGATAGCTTCGGCACGAGACCCTCTTTGTGCGAGAAAAATGTCGGCAAAAACGCCCCCGCGATGAAGGCCGCGATAAAGATTTCGATATCTAGCCACGACGCGCTCGCGCAAACTAGGCAAAAAATTGCCATAGCAAAGCGTATGTCTTTTTCGTTTTTGTCATAGTGTGGCATGATTATGGTTTTTAGGCTCGGATACCACCAAAACACCATTTCTAGGGACTTAAACACTAGCGCGATTGCGCCGATAAATCCCACAAGCGAGCCGATTTTAAGCAGCATGCTCGCCCCAAAGCCATCTTTTAGGTAAATCCCCACCACGCTAAGGGCTACGATGCTCACTATCTCGCCAAGCACGCCTACTAGCATGGCTAGATTGAGCCATTCTTCGTCCTTGCCGTAGTCCTTATACAGCGTCGAGAGTAGTCCCACGCTCATAAGTGGCACGGCGATGATGATTAAATTTGGCAAATCAAAAATTGCTACCAAAATTGCGCCCAAGATATAAAGCAGAGTCAAAAACAGAAGCGATTTTTTTAAAATTTGGCGCGAAATTTTAAATAAAAAGCGAAAATCCACCTCTGCCCCAGCCAAAAACATAAGGTAATAAAACCCGATTTTAGAGGCGAAATCAAAGGTAGGATTAGCATAAAGCAGGCCCAAATTTCCAGCGATTATGCCTAGGATTATCTCTGTGGGCGAGACTGGGATTTTTAGCACTTTGGCTAGATACGGCGAGGTAAATATGAAAAATCCTAGCGTGATTAAAATTAAAATTTCGCTCATTTTGGTTAAATTTCGAAATTTAGCCACGCCAAATTTGGCAATGGCTAAATTTGTTTATTCGATTTCCTCTTTAAATTTGCATTTCGGGCACTCGGCGAAATTGCCTTTTTTCAGCTCTTTTCGCACCATGTAGGTGTTTTTGCACTCAGGGCATTTGCGCGAAAGCACGGCGTAGTTGCTCACAAAATCGCACTTTGGATAGTTCGAGCAACCATAAAATTTCCCCCTGCGCGAAAATCTCTCGACCACATCGCCCTTGGCGCATTTTGGGCAGATTACGCCGGTGCTGGTGGCCTTTTTGGCTGGGGCTTTGGCTGCGCCTTCGATTTGGCGAGAGTATTTGCATTTCGGATAGCCCTCGCACGCGATAAACTCGCCAAAACGCCCAGCGCGCTTGACTAGCTCTTTGCCACATTGTGGGCATTTCTCGCCGATTTTTTCAGGCTCGGATTTGCTTGCCTCATCTGCGCTCTCGCCTAGATTGCGAGAGTATTTGCATTTCGGATAGCCCTCACACGCGATAAACTCGCCAAAACGCCCAGCGCGCCTTACTAACTCTTTGCCACATTGTGGGCATTTCTCGCCGATTGGTTCGGAGATTTTTTGGCTAGCGATTTCGCTCTTGCCTTTGGCGATTTCGTCCATAAATGGGTAGTAAAAATTCGCCAAAATTTCTTGCCAATCAGCCTTATTTTCGGCGATTTCGTCGAGTTTTTCTTCCATTTTGGCGGTGAAATTGCTATCAACGATATTTTTAAAATGCCCCTCCAAAACCTCGGTGATTTTAAAGGCGACCTCGGCTGGGATTAGCTGTTTTTTGTCGATTTCGACATATTTTTTCGAGGTTAGAAGCGTGATAGTTGGGGCATAAGTGCTTGGTCTGCCAATGCCTAGGCTTTCTAGCTTTTTAATCAAACTAGCTTCTGAATACCTAGCTGGTGCTTCTGTGAAATGTTGCTCGCTTCCTAGGCTTTCAAGCTCCATTTTATCGCCTTTTTTAAGCTCTGGCAAAATTTTATCCTTATCCAAATCGCCATAAACCTTGTAAAATCCGTCAAATGTAACCTTGCGCCCGCTTATGCGAAATTCAGCGCTCGCCCCACAAATCGTGATTGTTTGGATATCTGAGGTAGAAGCGCTCATTTGGCATGCGATGAAACGATTATAAATCAGCGTATAAAGCCTAGCTTCGTCGCGTGGGAGTGTGGCCTTTGCCATTTGTGGCGTAAAGGCTATGTTTGTAGGGCGAATCGCCTCGTGGGCTTCTTGCGCGCCTTTGGATTTGGTGGTGTAAATGTTTGGCGATTTTGGCAGATACTGCGCGCCATAGGTTTTTTCGATCATATCGCGTGCGGCAGCAACGGCCTCTTTGGCTAAATTTAGACTATCTGTTCTCATATATGTAATCGCACCGCCAAAATTCGTATTTACCCCCTCATACAGGCTCTGGGCTAGGCTCATAGTCTTGCGTGGATTAAAGCCAAGGCTAGTTGAGGCTGCTTGTTGAAGTGTGCTTGTCATAAATGGCGCACTTGGGGCTGTTTTGCGAGATTTGCTCTCAATCGCGCTAACGCTAAATTCTTCGCTTTTTAAAATTTTTAAAATTTTATCAGCCTCAGACTTTGTTTTTATGGATAGTTTTTCCATTTTTTCGCCGTTAAATTTGACAAATTCGGCTTCTAGCTTTTTCTTAAAAACAGCGTCTATGCTGTGGTATTCTACTGGCACAAACGCTCTTATTTCGCGCTCTTTATCGACAATGATTTTTAAAGCCGCGCTTTGGACGCGCCCAGCGCTTAGCCCTCTTTGGATTTTGGTGTTTAGTAGCGGACTTAGCTTGTATCCTACTATGCGATCTAGCAAGCGACGCGCTTGTTGGGCATTTACGCTATTCATATCGAGCGTGCGTGGTGAGTTTATGGCGTTATCAATCGCGCTTTTTGTGATTTCGTGAAATACAATGCGAGGCAGGCTGGTTGGGGCTTTGCCGATTGATTCTGCGATATGGTATGCTATCGCCTCTCCCTCTCTATCCTCGTCGGTTGCTAGGTAAATTTGACCTGCCTTTTTGGCTAAATTTTTTATCTGCGACACGATTGCTTCGTGGTCCGCGCTGGTTTCGTATTCGGGGCTAAATTTATTGCCGTCGATTTTAATGCCAAATTTTTTCTGCGGAAGGTCGCGGATATGACCTTTGCTAGCGATTACTTCGTAATCTTCGCCTAAAAATTTTTTTATCGTTTTGGCTTTGGCTGGTGATTCAACTATGACTAAATTTTTCATATTTCTCTCTTATTTTAAAATTCTTGGTAGCGTAATGCCCTCTTGGGCTTGGTATTTGCCCTTTTTGTCGGCGTATGTTACTTCGCACGGCTCATCGCCTTGCAAAAACAGCACCTGCGCGATTCCCTCGTTTGCGTAAATTTTGGCTGGAAGCGGGGTTGTGTTTGAGATTTCGATTGTGATATGCCCCTTAAATCCCGGCTCAAAAGGCGTTACATTTACGATGATTCCGCACCTTGCGTAAGTGCTTTTGCCAAGGCAGATTGCAAGCACATCAGAAGGCATATTAAAATACTCGATTGTGCGAGCCAACGCGAAAGAATTTGGTGGGACGATACAGATATCGCCTACGAAATCCACGACATTTTTTTCGTCGAAATTCTTAGGATCGACGACCGTGCCACCGATATTTGTGAAAATTTTAAACTCATTTCCCACTCTGATATCATATCCGTAGCTAGATACGCCATAGCTCACCACGCCTTTTCCCACTTGCTCTTCGGCAAATGGCACTATCATAGCGTGCTTTTGCGACATTTCTCTAATCCATTTATCGCTTTTTAGTCCCATATTTATCCTTAAACTGAAAAATTTTTCGCGCATTATAGCAATAAAATTCCACGATTTACAAATTTGGTGCTATAATTCAAATTTAATTTTGCAATTAAATGCAGAAATTTATCAAATTTTAAGGAGACAAGATGAAAATCTTAGGCAAATTTGCGTTCGCTGCACTTTTTATCGCTTCATCACTAGTTGCGGCTAAACCAAACATCTACATTTTGGCCACAGGTGGCACAATCGCTGGTGGAGGCGATAGCGCTGTTAGCGGTGATTACACATCAGGCACAAAAACTGTCGATGAATTGCTAGCTGCTGTTCCTCAAATCAACGACATCGCAAATGTCAAAGGTGAGCAAATTTCACAAATCGGCTCACAAGAGATGAACGATGAAGTTTGGCTAAAACTAGCAAACCGCGTAAATGAGCTACTTACGAAAAACGATGTCGATGGCGTAGTCATCACTCACGGAACTGACACTATGGAAGAGACAGCGTATTTTCTAAATTTGGTTGTAAAAACTAAAAAACCTATCGTAATGGTTGGCGCGATGAGATCTGGCACTTCACTAAGCGCAGATGGCCCGCTAAATATCTTTAACGGCGTAAATGTCGCAATCAATCCAAGCGCTCGCGAAAAAGGCGTAATGGTCGTAATGAACGATGAAATTCACGCTGCACGCGAAGTAACTAAAACAAACACAACTGCTGTTGATACATTTGCTTCACCAAACGCAGGCAAAATCGGCACCGTAAATTACGGAATCGTAAATTTCTATATGAATCCACTTCGCAAACACACAGTCGATAGCGTATTTAACATCAAAGATGTAAAAGAGCTTCCACGCGTTGATATTTTGTTCGCTCATGCACAAGATGTCGCTGATTTCGTTGAAACTGCTGTTGCAAACGGCGCCAAAGGTATCGTGCTAGCTGGTATGGGCAACGGAAATCCTTTCCCAACCGTCGAAGCTGCACTTGCAAAAGCTAGCGAAAACGGCGTTGTCGTAGTTCGCGCTTCTCGCACAGGTTCTGGCTCAACAAGCGTTGGCGCAGAGGTTGATGACGCAAAATATGGCTTTTTGACAAGCGATAACCTAAACGCTGCCAAAGCTAGGGTTTTACTACAACTTGCCCTTTCAAAAGGTCTAGACAAAGCGAAAATTGCTGAAATTTACGCTACTCATTAATAACTCTTGGGCGCAGATTTTGCGCCCTTTTTTAAATTTTACTCAATTTCAAATTTCACAAAATTCCGCCAAATTTAAATTTAATGTAAGAATTAACTAAATTTAGGTAAAATGCGCCTTTGGAATTTCTATTTTTAGGAGAAATAAATGAAACAAGAAGATATTAAGGAATTGATGACTTTCTTCGACGAAAAATCATCTCTGAGCAAGATTAAAATTAAAAACGACGATTTTGAAATCGAAATTAAAAAATTCGGCGCAGATATCGAAACCGGCACAGCATGTGCCACACCTGCACCGCACGCCCCAGCTGCTGTGCCAGCTGTAAATGTCGTCGTAGGCGACTCTCACGCAGCTAGCAAGGCTAGCATGGATACTATCGATAGTCCTATGGTTGGCACTTTTTACAAGGCTGCAAGCCCGGGCGCAAACCCATTTGTAAGCGCTGGTCAAGTTGTGCATAAAGGCGATACTATCGGCATTATCGAAGCGATGAAGATTATGAACGAGGTCGAGGCCGAGTTTGATTGTCGTATCATCAAATCGCTAGTAGAGGACGGACAGCCAGTAGAATACGCTATGTCGCTATTTGAGGTTGAAAAGCTATGAAAGAGCTAAATAAAATTCTTATCGCAAACCGCGGTGAGATAGCACTTCGCGCACTTCGCACTATTCAGGAAATGGGCAAAAAGGCCATTGTCGTGCATTCAACAGCCGATCAAGACGCACTTTATGTCAAATACGCTGATGCTGCGATTTGCATAGGTGGGCCGCGCTCAACCGATAGCTACTTAAATATCCCCGCAATCATCACAGCATGCGAGCTGACAGAGGCTGATGCGATTTTCCCTGGTTATGGATTTTTGAGCGAAAATCAAAATTTCGTCGAAATTTGCGCTAAACACGGCATTAAATTTATCGGCCCAAGTGTTGAAGCTATGACGCTAATGAGCGATAAAAGCAAGGCTAAGCAAGTAATGATGAGAGCTGGAATCCCAGTAGTGCCAGGATCAGATGGCGCGATTGCCGATGTCGAGGCTGCGCGCAAACTAGCCAAAGAAATCGGCTATCCTGTCATCATCAAAGCAGCCGCTGGTGGTGGCGGACGCGGTATGAGAGTGGTAGAAAAAGAAGAGGATTTAGAAAAGCTTTTTTGGTCGGCTGAGAGCGAGGCTATGAGCGCGTTTGGCGACGGGACAATGTATATGGAAAAATATATCACAAATCCGCGCCATATCGAGGTTCAAGTCATCGGCGACGAGCACGGAAATGTCCTACATGTGGGCGAGCGCGACTGCTCTATGCAACGCCGCCACCAAAAGCTAATCGAAGAGAGCCCAGCGGTGATACTCGATGAAGAAACACGCGCCAAGCTCCTAGAAACAGCTGTTCGCGCGACTAAGGCGATTGGCTATGTCAGTGCGGGAACATTTGAGTTTTTATACGACAGCAAGGATAAGAAATTTTATTTCATCGAAATGAATACGCGCTTGCAGGTCGAGCATACGGTCAGCGAAATGCGCTCAGGGCTTGATTTGATCGAGCAAATGATAAGGGTAGCCGAGGGTCATAAGCTCCCTAGCCAAGATGAGATTAAATTTAGCGGACATGCGATTGAGTGCAGAATCACAGCCGAAGATCCGAAAAGCTTCATGCCAAATCCGGGCAAAATCACTCGCTACATAGCCCCAGGTGGGCGCAATGTGCGTATGGATAGCCATGTGTATGAGGGATACAGCGTGCCGGCATTTTACGATAGTATGATTGGCAAGCTCATCGTGCATGACAAAGACAGGCTTCGCGCGATTTCGAAGATGAAAATCGCACTATCCCAGCTCGTCATCGGCGGTATCAAATCAACCCGCGATTTCCACATCGCTATGATGAATAACCCTGATTTTATCAACAACGACTACGATACAAATTATCTGTCAAAACACTAAAATTCTAAATTTAGCCCATTTTTGGGCTAAATTTAGCTAAATTATTCATTTTTATTTCATTTCATTAAAAATTTTATTGTGCTTTAAATAAGCCATTTCGGCTAACAGCCCGAATTCTGTAATGTTTTGTTCTAATGTATTCATTAGATTTCTCCTTATTGAAAAATTTTATTTTAAATAATTATTGATAAATATCAATAGATAAACCTTTGCTCCATTTATCCATATCGAAGACTTTTTCTATTTCTTGTATTTTGCCACATACTTTATTCGTAAATTGGTAATCATCGGTAAAATGCGGCATTAATATTTCAGGGAAAATAAAAGTCGCTTCTTCTCTATTTCTAATATACATTTTCCAAAAAGCTATCTCTTTTTCTGTTTTATTTTCTACAATAGATACATTTACGATATGATAAAAAGCATTTTCAAATAAACTATCAGAGATTTTTTCACTTTTATTTATTATTATAGAATAGTTGTAATTTTTGATAATATCTCTATCTTTTTCCGCTTCGTTGCGTTTTGTTATTTTGAATTTGGCTTCTTTGATAGCCTTTTCATTTTCTCTATAAAAGTGAAATTGAGCTGATTTATCGGTGTGTAAATTTTGATATTGCGAAATTAAATTTATGTATTGCGTGTAATGGGTTGAATTTTTATCAAAATATACTTCTTCTACTTTTCCATTGCTGCATTTATATTTATCCGTTATTTTGCTATTACACTCGATTGCTATTTTTTCAATATGAATTCCGTCTAATAAAGCCTCTATTAAATGTAAGCTAGTATCTATATCACCGACTTTGGCGTTGTCAATTTTGACATATACACTTTTTGGATATTCTACAATTTTATCAATCTTGGATTTAGGCTCTATTTGGCAATATTTATTTGCGATAATCCTAGTAGGAACAACATCGTAAAACGGCACCAAAACACACAAGGCAACAGATATAGCCACTGCTTTATTGCTTTTTGAAACTGCACCCACAATAACGCATATTATAACGCTTACTACTACATAAGCGGCAAATACAAAAGTTATAATTAAGTCCATAAATTTTCCTTTCAGGTCGTATCAGTTATCTGTGATACCGAATTTTTTAAATTTACAAATTTTGTAATTTGAGAAATTACTACTCATTTTTTGCTCCTTGTAAATTGGTGTTTATTAGATTTTCTTTTAATGTTTGCTGTATAATTTTGGCTCGTTTATTGCCAAGTAGGCTATCGCATGAAGCACCATTGATATCTGTTTCAATAGAAAGCATTTTAGAAATAAATGGATTATATTCCATATAGCAATTATTTATCCATTTGCCTATTGGTTTATTGTGGATATACAGCGTTTGACTATCTTTCCATCTCCAATTTTTTATTTCTATATCGCTTAATGTGTAGTTATTATCTAAAATTTCAAATTTATAGTCTTTTTTTATCAAACAATCATAATAAAAGATAACAGCCTTAAACCCGTCAAATACAAATCCGCAAGTGAAAAATAAAACCATTAAAGTAGCAAAAAAACGGGCTTTACTTGCAAATAAAAATTTATCATTTTTTGAAATTTCTACTTTTTCATAAGTTATTTTTTCGTCTATTTTGTGAATTTTAACTCTGTATTTTTTCTTGATTAATGCTAAAAATAAGAAAGTCAGAAAAAACACAAACACAAAAAATCCAAAGAAAATAAAAAGCAAAAATAAGATGATAAAAAATACTTTTGCAAATTTGTTTATCTGTGAATTTGCGATGTATTTTATACACAACGCACAAGCAAATGCCACAATTAAATTAACAATTAAAATATCCATATAATTCCTTTGTGTTTTTTTGCAAATTCAAATTCGGTCAGTATCGCCGATACCGAATTTATTAAATTCACAAATTTAAACTTACTTTTGAATTTCAAGCTCGTAGATTGCCACGCAAGCAAGCTTGCTCGCAATGACAAATCAAGGGCTAGGGAATTTCTCTGAATCGCCACAAAATATTTCGCAAATTTTGCCAATGACAAAACGGGCGAAATTTACTCCAAAACCTCGTCTAATCGCACGAACTCAAAGCCATTTTTAACCAAAATTTTAAGGCCCCCCACCACGCCTGCGCCACTTGGCTTTTGGGGGTGGTTGGCGTGAGCGATGATGATGTCGCCACCATGCGCACTAGACACAGCAGTGCGCGCCCCTTCTGCGCTCATCGTAGCCCCAGCATCTCCTAGCACGCTAAATCCCACGGGCGCGTATCCCATATCATAAATCTGCGCCACGGCAAACTCGTCGTAATACGCCGTGCCTGAGCGGTAAAATTTCGGGCGTGCGCCGGTGATTTTTTCGATTAAATCGGCGTTTCGCGCGATTTCATCGTATAGCTCGCCAGCATCCGCCGTGCCCTTTATGCCGTAAATGCTAGCCCCATTTAGCGAGGCTGGGGAGTGTGCGGTGCCGTGATTTTCGATTTCGAAATTTGGATTTTGGCGCAAACGCTCGAATTTTTGCGGGAATTTCTCTATCCAGCGCAAATTTACGAAAAATGTAGCTTTTATGCTGTGTTTTTCTAAAAATTCCACGATTCGCTCGTCCAAATCGTCCGTTTTGCTTCCGCACAGATCGAGCGTGAGGGCGATTTGTTTTTTGCCAGTTTTGAAATTTTTAATCACGCCCTGTAATTCCTCGCCCCAAAGGCTAGGCTTTGCGTCAGAGTATTTTTGCAAAATTTGCTCTTTGGTCAAATTTTCGCCCTGCGCGCCACACAAAACCCCCAAAGCGCAGATAAAAATTAAAAATTTTTTCATTGATTTCCCCTTGTAAATTCGGCTAAATTTTGGCTAAATTTAAAAAGGGGCAAATTTTGAAATTCGCTAAATTTCGAAATTTTACCCCAAATTTGCGCTTAAATTTTGTTTATTTTTGCGCCAAAATGTCGCCAAGCACCTTTGCGGCGTGGTCTTTGGCTTTGACAGATTTATAGACTTTTTCGATTTTGCCGTCTTTGCCGATGAGAAATGTCGAGCGCACGATCCCTAGATACTCGCGCCCGTAGTTTTTGCGCACTTGAAGCACGCCGTAAGCCTTGGCGACTTCGCGTTCGTGGTCGCTTAGCAAGATATGGCGCAGGCTAGCTTTGGCGATAAAGCTGGCGTGTGATTTCACACTATCTGGGCTAATGCCTATAATCAGGGCGTCCTCGGCGATAAATTTATCCCAAAGCTCGCTAAATTCGCACGCCTCGGTGGTGCAACCCGGCGTATTATCCTTAGGATAAAAATACAAAACGACCCTTTTGCCGATAAAATCGCTTAGGCGAATTTGCACGCCATCGGCGTTTTCTAGGGCGAAATTTGGCGCCATATCGCCCTTAGCAAGCGTGATTTTGCGCGCTAAATCCTCTGCGCTAAATGTAGTCTCAGCCATTTTGCGCCTTTTTGCGCATATCTGCGACGCTTTCGCCACCGAAATAGAAATTTTCAGCCTCGTCGTATTCGAATTTCACGACCACGCGACTTGGCACCTTGCCCAGGTTTTCGACCATTGTTTTGGTGATTTCACCAGCGATTTTGTCTTGTAGCTCCTTGCTTGGGGCTGGTTTGGTTAGGTGGATATTGATGATTGGCATTTTTACTCCTTTATAAAATAATCTCCGTCAAAACTGATTAGCGAATATTTTCGCTCATCTCCTAGCGCGCCGACAAGCTCATTTATGCTTAGAAATGTCAGGCTGTCCGCGCCGATATACTCGCGCACCTCTTCGGTGCTTTTGTTTGCGCTGATTAGCTCGGCGTAGCTTGGCGTGTCTATGCCGTATCTATCTGGGTGTTTGATTTCTGGGCTTGCGATACACATGTGAATCTCCCTCGCCCCAGCGTGGCGCAGAAGCTCGACGATTTTTTTGCTAGTTGTGCCTCGCACGATACTATCGTCGATGACGACTATGCTTTTGTCTTTCAAAACCTCGCTCATAGGGTTTAGTTTGAGTTTGACCTTTAAATTTCGCATTTCTTGTGTCGGCTCGATAAAGGTGCGCCCCACATAGTGATTTCTCACGATTGCCAGCTCAAAAGGCACGCCACTTGCAGCCGAGTATCCCAAAGCCGCTGGCACGCCACTATCTGGGACAGGGACGACAAAATCAGCCTTGATATTTTTGCATTTTTCGGCCAAAACTGCGCCTAGTTTTTTGCGGATATTATAGACATTTTTGCCCTCGACCGTGCTGTCTGGGCGGGCGAAATATATGTATTCAAACGCGCAAATTCTAGGATCAACCTCTTCGAAAATTTGAAGCGATTTTATCTCATCTTTGCCCTCTTCGAAAATTACCATTTCGCCGGGCTTCACATCTCGTATAAACTCCGCTCCCACCAAATCAAAGGCGCATGTCTCGCTCGCTACGATATATCCGCCATCGCCGAGTCTTCCGATACTAAGAGGCCTTACACCGTGCGGATCGCGCAGGGCAAACATTTTGCTACGACTTAAAATCAGAAGCGAATACGCTCCAGCGCATTTTTT
Source organism: Campylobacter sp. JMF_14 EL1 (assembly GCF_027737585.1). Classification (NCBI taxonomy): domain Bacteria; kingdom Pseudomonadati; phylum Campylobacterota; class Epsilonproteobacteria; order Campylobacterales; family Campylobacteraceae; genus Campylobacter; species Campylobacter sp. JMF_14 EL1. The sequence goes on along the minus strand of NZ_JAOVTW010000002.1, from coordinate 315,258 downwards.
CACAGCCTCGATTATGCGGTTTTGCAATTTTTTTTCTTTGCTTCTAGCGATTAAATGCAAGATATTTTCTGTGTCCATATTTGACTGAAATATCGCTCCCTCGGCGATTAGCTCAGATCTAACGCTATCTTTGTTTATCAAATTTCCATTATGCACGATTGAAATTTCGCCTAGGGCGTATTTAGCGGAGATTGGTTGCGCGTCGTGGATACTCTCGTTGCCCGCTGTGGAGTAGCGATTGTGGCCAATAGCGCTATTTCCCTTTAAAATTTCAAGGGCTTGTGGGGTGAAAATTTTAGTTACTAGTCCTTGACCTTTTACCGTGTTTATATGGTGGTTGTGATTAGCACTTACTCCGCTTGCCTCTTGGCCACGGTGCTGCATCGAAAATAGCCCATAAACCGCCGTTTTAGCCGCATTGGCTGAATTTATAACTCCTACTATCGCACACATTTTAAAATCCTAAACAATCATTTATGCTATAAAGGCCATTTTTTTGTGTGGCAAGCCAAATTCCAGCTTTAATCGCGCCATTGGCGAAGGTTGCACGGCTCGTGGCGGTATGGTTTAGCTCGATATACTCGCCCTCGTTGTAAAACCCTACCGTGTGGCGTCCGACGATATCGCCACCGCGAAGCGCCATGACAGCGATTTCGTCTTTGCTTCTTTCGCCGATTAGCCCGTCGCGCCCGCTAACTCGCACTTTTTTGATATCTAAATCTCGCGCATTTGCAGCAGTAGTGGCTAGTGTCATAGCTGTGCCACTTGGGGCGTCTTTTTTGTGTTTGTGGTGCATTTCGACTATTTCGCAATCAAAATCGCGCAAAGCCTTGCTAGCTAGATTTACGAGCTTGTTTAGCACAGCCACGCCAAGGCTCATATTTGTCGCGTGAAAAACTGGCATTTTTTGCGCGCACTCTTTTAGCAGTGCTTCGCCCTCATCGCCTAGGGCAGTAGTGCCGATGACAAGGGGTTTTGGGTGAGTTTGGGCGAATTTTAATAAATTTATCGCCCCATCTCTAATGGTAAAATCAATCACCACATCGCAAGAATCAAAAAACTTCGCCAAATCGTCCGTGATTACGCATTTGGGGCTGTATGATAGCTCCTCGATAGTATAAATCGCGCTAACTACCGCGTTTTCGTAGTTTTTCAGACACTCATAAATCATACTTCCCATTCTACCGCTGCCGCCGTGGATACCAATCCTAACCATTTTAACCCTTTCTGAATTTGTAAAAATTTGGCGTAGTATAGCCAAATTTAGCTTATTTCTGAATTGTGTTGTGATTAATTTATAGCGCAAAGAAATGCGAAGTATTTCCGAAAAATAAAACCAGCTAAATTTAGAAAAACGAAGTTTTTCTAAATTTAACCACTTCTAAGGTTTTACAGGGGTGGGGGTTGGTAAAGGGGAGGGTAGCGTCTCCTAAAAAGCGCGCCCTCCCCCTTACGAAGAATTTCAAAATTTTGCCTAAAATTTAAAAAATAATTCAACCTAAATTTAGCATTGAACGATTTTTTGAATTTAACCTGCGCCGTGCTTTTCTCGTAAGGGGGAAGGGGGCTTGAATTGCGAGGTCGCGCCCCTTCCCCCTTACAAACCCCCAACCCCCGACGACGCTTTTAAGGTGGCTAAATTTAGAAAAAACTGCGTTTTTCTAAATTTAGCTGATCTTATTTTTACGGAAATGTTTCGCATTTCTCTTGCAATTACGAAATTTTAAATTTCACTTCTCTACGCCAAGGCCGACGCTGATGAAGCTATCTTGCTTCGCGCTGACATTTGCAGGCTTTTTAATCACGATTTGTGAGTCTGAGACGCCCAAATTCGCAAGCGCGCTTTGCACGGATTTAGCGCGCGCGACGGCTAAATTCTCCAAACGCGAGGTTGTGAATTTTTGCGCCTGTATGAGTTTTTCAAACCCCTCTTCGCCACCCTCTTTTATGCGGTGTTTCGCCCTTAGGCTCGCAATCGCAGCGTCAGATGAGAGATTTTCTTTTAGCATTACCCTGTCTATATTTTCGTTTAGCGTGACGAGCTTAAACGCCCTAGTATCGAGCTTCTCGTTATATGCTGGGGTTAGGGTGATTTTGATTTCTGGCTTTGATTTTGCAATCGTGGCAAGATTCTCGATTTTTTCGTTTTCGCTGATCAAAATCTCGCTACTAGCAGGCTCGAAATCGATCCCATCAAGCGAGGCAGTATCGATTCCAGCGATTTTGCCCAAAAACCTAAACGGACTTAGCACGATATCGCTAAATAGCTTTGTCACAGCCCCCACAATCACGCCACCAAAGCTAAATTTCGGATCGTTTAGATTCCCGCTGATTGGCAGGCTGACATTGATTTGGCCGTCGCTGTCTTTGAGAATCGAAATCGCTAAATCCAGCGGCAAATCCAGCGCGTCTTTACTCTCAACCTTTTCGCCAAGCACGAGATTATCGAGGTTTATATCGTTTGTGGCGTTTAGTTTGGAGGCGTTGATTTTATAATTTAGCTTTAAATTGCTCTTGCCACTTTTTATCTCATAGCCCACGAATTTCGCACTGTATGGGGTGATATCACTGAGTGCGACATCTTTTAAAACCACGCTAATATCGCTTTTTTGCTCTGGCGCGAAAGGATAGGCTTTTAGCGCTATTTGCCCTAAGCCACTTTTGCCCACAAGGCCGTTAAATTTGAGGTTTGCTTGGGATTTGTCGCTGATTTTATCTATTGTAGTTTTGATTTTGGAGACCGTGATATTTAGTGGCATAAAGAGCGTATCGTCGATGAAATTAAACGAGCCGTTTTGCACGCTCACATTTGAAATATTTACGCCAAAAGCGCCTTTTTGCCCACCTGTTTGGGCTTTTGGTGCGGGCGATTTGGAGGCTGGTTTGCTTGTGGATTTTGGCGAAGTTTTGGCTAGTTTGGCTAGGTTTATCTCGCCGTTTTTGGCGATATGGATTTTCGCGTAAGGGGCGTTTATGGCGATATTTTTGATATCAATCTTGCTCTCATTTAGGCTTAGTGCGCCCACTTTTGCGCTATTTATGCTAAAAACTTTCGCCCCTTTTGCGTCGTTTAGGGCCAAATTTTTGCCCGAAATTTCAGCATTTAGCGCGAATTTATCGCTAAATTTGAAATTTCCTTTTAAATTTGCGCTACCGCTTGCGATTTTTGCGTTTAAAAACTGCTCCAAATACGGGTTCGCTTTGCGCAAATCAGGGTGAGCGACATCAAAATCAATTTCTAAGTTTAGCGGATTTATGGTGATTTTCGAGGTTGCGTTGGCGCCTATTTCATCGCTTGCGACGCTTGCTTTGGCGCTAAAAGGGGCGCTAAAATTGCTAGATAGATTTTGCACGCTAGCGTCAATTTTAGCGAGGTTGTGGGTCATCTGTGGGGCTACGAAGCTCTCTGTGATTTTCGCGTGGCCGCCATTTAGCGTGATTTGCGCGATAGCAAAGCTAAATTTTGGCTCATTTTTGGCTGGTGAAATACTGCGCGTGGAGCCGTTATTTTCGCTATTTTGCGTGAAATTTCCCTCTGGGGCGAGCGAGTGTATCTGAGCTAATAAATTTTGCCTAAATTTCGCATTTTTTGCCTTGCTAGGCGCGTAAGAAATCACGCTTAAATCGTTTATGCTTTTTGCGCCCTCTTCGCTAATCTCTGAGTTAAAAAACGGCGCGTCAATGCCGATTTTGTCGATATTTAGGGCAAGTTTATCTAGGGCAAAGCTTAGTTTTTGCACGCTTAAATTTTTAATTCCGCTAAATTTTTCGTTTTTATTAGCTAGGTCAAATTCGCCAAATTTGGCCGAATTTAGGGCCAAATTTGAACCTTTTTCGCCCATTTGGAAGCTAAAATCATTTGCGCTTAAATTTGCCAAATTTATTTTGTCAAATTTCGCCAAGGCTAAATTTAGTGGCAAAATTTCGATTTTTGCGACTTTTGCCTCTGTTTTGGAGGCGTTGTTTTCGCCCCTAAAATTTGCGCTGATTTGCGAAATTTCGCCACCATTTGCGCTTAAATTTATTAGGCTATCGTTAAATTTGCACTCGCTTAAATTTATCTTGTCTAAATTCGCATTTAAGCCCAAATTTTCGCCCTCCAAGCCAAATTTTAAACCAAAATCAAAAGCCCTAAATTCGCCCAAACTCGCGTTATTTTCTGCGCTTAGAAAATCATTATTTTTAAGCGTGATTTCACCAGTGCCCAAAGTGGCGGCTAAATTTCGGCCAAATTTGGCGTCAAAATCGATATTTGCAAGCGAAATTTGCTCCGATTTGATTAAATTTTGACTAGCAAGCAGGGCAAGGTCGTTTAGTGCGATTTTGCTTTTTTTCAAATTTAGCGCGATTTCCTCGTCCAAAATCACCTCATAAAGGGCATTTGCGCTGATTTTTCCACCGAGTAGATTAAGGTCTTTTATGTCCAAAAACGATAACCAAAACGGATTGATTTTGAGATTTTCTACGCTTAAATTTCCCTCGATTTTAAGCGGATTTAGGCTGATTGAGCCTGAGTGAAAGATATTATCGAAAGTCTGCGAAGAGGCGTTAAAATCGTGGTTTCCGATAGAATTGCTAGCCAAATTTAGGCCAGCAATTTCGTAGTTTAAGCTACCAAGCTCGATTTTAAAGGGTCTTTCTAGGCTCAAATCTTCGTAAAAAACTCCGCCGTTTTCGATTTTGAAATTATCCAGCTTGACATTTATGCTCGAATTTTCGTCGCTTTTTTCGCTCTCGCTATTAGCATAAAGGCTCTCGAAATTAAACGAGCCGTTATTTTCGCGCGAAATGCTGATTTTAGGGCTTTGCAGGCGCAGGGTTTGGATATCTATGGTTTTGTTAAACAGCTCGCCAAATTTCAGCTTGACATCGATTTTCTCGGCCGAAAATAGCGGTTTGAAAGTCGAAAGCGAGGGAGCTGTGATGTTTAGCTCGTAGGTAAAGGGGTTAAATTTCGCGCTTTTAACGCTGAAATTTGCCTCGTTTTCTAGGATTTTTGGAACTGCTTTTTCGATGAGAAGCGGCACGCCAAAAAAGCCAAAAAGCGTGTAAAACGCGCCAATCCCACAAATACTATAAATAAATTTTTTCTTGTGTTTTTGTAAAAATTTCACCATTTTTGCGCCTATTGATTGTTAAATTTAATAATCTAAAATTATAGCAAATTAAAAATAACCGAACGCTATGATTCGTGTCATTGCGAGGCGATGCAGTCGCCGTGGCAATCCAGCACGGCGAAGCCGTAACGAAAAATAAAACCAGCTAAATTTTAAAAAGCAACGCTTTTTAAAATTTAGCCACTTCTAAGGTTTTACAGGGGTGGGGGTTGGTAAGGGGGAGGGTAGCGTCTCCTAAAAAGCGCGCCCTCCCCCTTACAAGGAATTTCACGGCACAGGTTAAATTCAAAAAATAATTCAATGCTAAATTTAGGTTGAATTTTGAATTTAAATTTTACTGGATTGCTTCGAGCCTTTCGGCTCTCGCAATGACAAATTAGGCAAATTTGCTCGCTATTGTCATTGCGAGGAGCTGTTTTAACAGCGACGAAGCAATCCAGGGAAATTCAAATAAATTTTAATAAATTCTATATAAATTTCCCTGGATTGCCACGCTCGTTACACTCGCTCGCAACGACAAAGCATCAAACCTCACTCCTTGCTTAGATACCTATCATACACGATAAATTTATAATACACCGCAGCGATTATAAACATAAATCCCATTAGAAATGTTATCTGCCACAGCGCCAGCCCTAGCGAATACAGCGCACCGATAGCCGCTGAGGTCAGAGTTGCCACGATGAAATACGCCATATCGTTATACGCGATCACCCGCCCGAAAAACTCCCTATCGACATGGCTTTGGAGTTGCGTGAAAGAATACGACCACACCGTCGTGATAAAAAATCCAGCCATCACAATACCGATAAACGAAAGCCAGTAATTAAACTCCAACGCCGCCCAAAGCATGATTCCACCGCCCTGCCCTAGCAAAATCCAAAAATACCGTTTCAAATTTACGATACGCGTCAGCCACATCTGCCCAAAAAACGCCGCGGCTGAGCGCGCCATATTCATCAGCCCAATCACCAGCGACGCGCTTAGGATTTCTTTATACTCAAATTTCGCTAGTAACGCGATGAGATTATCATAAGTCGTAACCGCCACAAAGGCGTGAATTACGATTAAATGCACCACCAAAGGGCGCGAGCGTATGTAAGTAAAGCCCTCTTTTAGCATTTTTATCGCGCCTTGCGTGCTACTTCCTGCAATATCTTTAAAATTTAGGCGAATTAGGATAAAAAACGAAAAAACATACAAACAAAAATCCAAAATAAACGCCGCTCTAACCCCAAAATAATGTATAAACACCCCAGCTAGCGCCATACCAAGGGTATAAGTAATCGTCCAGCTAATGCTAGTTAGCTCGTTTGCTAGCTTCAAATACGGCTTTGGTAGAAATTTCGGCAGGGTCGAAGACTCGGTTTGATAAAAGAGCGTCCCAGCCACGCTTCGCACCACGACGATACCCAAAAGTAGCCACAAATACGCCAAATCATTGATAAAAATCAGCATGAAAATCGTCACAATCTCTATGGCGAACATGCTCACCATTAGGGGTTTTGGGCGAAATTTATCCACGATAATGCCGTTAATCGGGGCTAAAAATATATTTGGTATAAATGACACCACGCCCACAGCGGTGATCGCCCACACAGGCGCGCCCAGCTCGATCAGTAGCGTAGCGATACCTACGATCGAAAACCACACGCCAAACATGCAGATAAATCCCGCGCTAAATAGCAAGCGATAGTTGCGAAAATTGCGAAGTAAAATATAATATCTAACCATTTTTGCCTTTCAAAAAACTTCGCATTTTAGCCAAATTTGGCTTAATTATGTGTTTTGGATTTGTTAAATAAAACTACCAAAAATCTTAAATTTAGTATTAAACATTAACTTGCTATAATCGCCAAATTTAAATTTTAGAAATTTTAGGAGAAAAAATGGAAGGTTTCGCAGCTACCGTTGTGGTGATTTGTGCGCTAATCGCGCTAGTTTTGAAGCTTGGTGTCAAAATCGTATCGCAATCTGAGATTATGATTATCGAGCGACTTGGTAAATTTCACAAGGTTTTAGACGGCGGATTTCATGTAATTGTGCCGTTTTTTGACAGCGTGCGCGCTAAAATGAGCGTTCGCGAACAGCTAGTAGATATCACAAAACAGCAAGTCATCACCAAAGACAATGTCAATATCATGGTCGATGGAATCGTATTTTTGAAAATCGTAAATGGCAAAATGGCGCTTTATAATGTCGAGGATTATCGCAAAGCAATATCAAATTTGGCTATGACTACACTTCGTTCAGCAATCGGCGAAATGAGCCTAGATCAGACCCTATCAAGCCGCGATCAACTAAACTCAAAACTTCAAGTCGCCCTTGGAGATGCGGCCGATAACTGGGGTGTGAAAATCATGCGTGTCGAAATTTCTGAAATTTCAGTCCCAAAAGGCATAGAAGACGCTATGAATATGCAAATGAAAGCCGAGCGCGAAAAACGGGCAATCGAGCTAAAAGCCGAAGCCGAAAAAGCTGCTCTTATTCGCACAGCCGAAGCGCAAAAACAAGAAAAAGTGCTAGAAGCTGAGGCTATCGAGCGAATGGCAGACGCGAAAAAATACGAGCAAATCGCCCTAGCTGTGGGTCAAAAACACGCTATGGATAATATCAATATGGCTATGGCTGCGTCGAAATTCGCCGCTGAATACCTGCTCGCGCAAAGTCGCGTAAATGCCTTCAACGAGCTAGCAAAAAGCGCAAGCAAGGACAAGGTCATCATACCGTATGAAACCAGCGAAATCATCGGCTCGCTCTCTGTGCTAAGCGAATTTTTAGGCAAGGCTGGGGATAAAAATTTAATCACGGAAAACAATCAATGAGCCCACTTATTTTTATCATAATTGGCGTTATTTTGGTGATTATCGAGCTTTTGGTGCTTGATTTCACCTTTGTGTTTTTTGGCGCAGGATTTTTGATCGTGGGGCTATTTAGCTTCGCGCTTCCGCTATCATGGGAGGTGCAAATCCTAGCTTCTTTCGTGCTATCTTTCGCGCTTTTGCTCGCCCTAAAAAAGCCACTAAAATCAAAATTTTTCAAGCCAACCGAAGAGATTAAAGACAATTTCTTAGACGAGAGTGGCGAGGGCTATGTCAAAGAGGGCATGGTCTATTTCAAGGGCACGCTATGGCAAAGCGATGAGGTAAAAAACATGGCAGAAGGCACGAAAGTGCGCGTGCGTGGCGTCAAAGACGGACAAATCATACTAGAAAAATAAATCAAAAAGAAGGTTAAATTTGAGTAGAATCACTAAATCACAGGCATTAAATTTGATAAAAAACGCCCCGCTTCACGAGCTTGGAGCTATGGCGTATGAAAAAAAGCTGCAATTGCACCCTGATAAAATCACGACTTTTGTAGTCGATCGCAACATTAATTACACAAATATCTGCTTTGTGGATTGCAAATTTTGCGCGTTTTGTCGTAAAATCAATGAAAAAGACGCTTATATTTTGAGCTTCGATGAAATCGACGCGAAAATCGACGAACTAATCGCAATCGGCGGGACGCAAATTCTCTTTCAAGGCGGCGTTCATCCGAAACTAAAAATCGATTGGTATGAAAATCTAGTGGAGCACATAGCGCAAAAATACCCGCAAATCACGATTCACGGCTTTTCTGCAATCGAGATTGATTATATCACAAAGATTTCAAATTTAACGCACAAGGAAGTCTTATCTAGGCTTCAAGCAAAAGGACTTTATTCAATTCCCGGAGCCGGAGCTGAGATTTTAAGCGATAGAGTTAGAGATATAATCTCGCCTAAAAAAATCGGCGCAGACAGTTGGCTAGGCGTGCATAAAGCCGCCCACGAAATAGGCATGAAAACCACAGCCACGATGATGTTTGGCACGGTCGAAACAGATGAAGAAATCATCGAGCACTGGGAAAAACTGCGAAATTTGCAAGATATTACGGGTGGATTTCGCGCTTTTATCTCGTGGAGTTTTCAGTCAGCAAACACAAAACTAATCGCCGAATACCCAGAAATCAAAAAAACAAGCTCAAATCGCTATTTAAGGCTTCTAGCTGTGGCAAGGCTGTTTTTGGATAATTTTAAAAATATCCAAAGCTCGTGGGTTACGCAAGGCAGTTACATAGGGCAACTCGCACTAAAATTTGGTGCAAACGATTTGGGTTCGACCATGATGGAAGAAAATGTCGTAAAAGCCGCTGGTGCGTCCTTTCGCATGAGCGCAAACGAAATGATAAACTTAATCAAAGACATCGGCGAAATCCCAGCCAAACGCAACACAAACTATGATATTTTGGAGATTTATAAATGATAAAAAGCGAAATTTTGGCAAAAAACACCAAAGTAGATTTTCTCACACAAATCGAAAATTCCCTGCCGGTGGCGAGTTTCAAGCTCGTTTTCAAAGCCAGTGGCGCAGTGAGCGAAAAGATAAATGGCCTAGCCAAACTCACCGCAAAAATGCTAAATGAGGGCACAAAGAGCCTAGGAGTAAATAAATTTTACGAAAAACTCGATATCTATGCGATAAATTTCGATATCGACGCAGGGTTTGAGACCTTCGTAATCGAGGTAAATTCGCTCAAAGAACACTTCGAATTTGCCCTAGAAATGCTGGATAGCTTGCTAAAAGAGCCAAATTTCACAGATGAAATTTTAGATAAAATCAAAACCCAAATTTTAGGCGAAATTGATATGTTAAAGAGCGAATTTGACTATATCGCAAACCAAGGCTTGCAAAACTGCCTTTATTTGGGCACCAAACTGGCCTCACCACTAATCGGCGACGAGGCTAGTATCGCGCAAATCAGCCTTGAAAATGTCAAGGAATTTTTCGCCTCGCTTGATCTTGCAAACGCCTATGTCCTCGTAGTGGGCGACGCGCAGGGCGCAAGCGATGAGGCTAGCCTTGTGCGCAAAAACATAACCAAAATTTTAGAAAATTTTAATGCCACAAGCGCGCGCGAACTACCCGTTTTTGCGACAAATTCTACCCCCAAATCCCAAATCATCGCCCAAAAAAGCGAGCAAGCCTATATCTATTTTGGCGCGCCATTTTACGCCGAGATCGCAGAAAAATATATCGCAAATGTGGCGCTTTTTATCCTTGGTTCGAGCGGATTTGGCTCACGCCTCATGGAAAACATCCGCGTCAAACACGGACTTGCATACTCTGTGTATGCCAGAGCGAATTTTGACCTGTCTAAGCGCGATTTTTGGGGATTTTTGCAGACCAAAAACGAAAATTTAGCCAAAGCCTACGAGCTAATCAAATCCGAAATCGCAAATTTCGTCCAAAACGGCGTAAGCGAGAGCGAGCTAGAAAGTGCGAAAAAATTTATCCTAGGAAGCGCAGTTTTGCAAAAAGAGACTATGTTTAAGCGCGCAAATATCAGCGCCAACGAATACTATCAAGGCTTCGAATTTGGCGAGTTTGAGCGAAATTTAGAGCGCACGAAAAACCTAGATTTGCGCACGCTAAATGAATTTATCGCCTCGCACGCTGAAATTTTAAATTTAAGCTTTTGCGTGGTTTGCTCAGAAGTCGCAAAGTCAAATTTTAAATTATGAAATTTAGCCCCAAAGACAGCGCAACGCTCGCTAAAATCGGCGTTTTTTCACTGCTTGATTTAGCCTTGGCACTTCCAAAAAGCTATGATGATTTAAGCGTCAAAGATGAGCCAAACACCGGCGAAAACACGGTTTTGATCGAGTGCAAAACAGCAAGCCGTCGCGCCAATGGCATGCTCATCATCAGCGCATTTTGCCTAAGCTGGGAGTGCGAAATCAAAATCGTCATCTTCAACGCCAAAAGCTGGCACCACGGCGTCTTTAAAATCGGCAAGCAGATGTTTATCCACGGCAAAAGCGACAACGCTTACGGCGCGTGGCAGTTCGTAAATCCCAAAATCGTCACCAAAGTAGGCGAAATTATCCCCAAATACAAAAACGCCCTCACGGACGCTGCGACGCAAAAGCTCATTTCAAGCTACATTTCCAAGCAGGCCTTGCTTGATGAGGGGCTTGGTGAAAATGAGGCTGAATTTTTAATGCAAATTCACCAAAACGACCAAAACAGCGTGCGTTTGGTGCAAAATTTAGAAGAAAACGAAAACGGGCTTGAAATTTTAAAATTCGTTGAAATTTATAATTATTTAAGAAAATTAAAAGCCAAAAAAATGGATTTTAAAGCGCAAATTTACCCTTTAAACGACATTTCCTCGTGGCTTAGCACCCTGCCTTTTACCCCCACAAACGACCAAATAAAGGCACTTGATGATATCAGAGCCGACCTATCTAGCCCGCTTGCAAAGCGCAGAGTGGTAATGGGCGATGTGGGTTCGGGCAAGACGCTAATAATCCTTGGCGCAGCCTTGCTAAACTATCCACGCACCAGCTATTTAATGGTGCCAACCTCGATTTTAGCCGATCAAATTTACGCAGAAGCGGTGCGGCTTTTGCCAGAGTTTATGAATATTTTGGAAGTTAAAGGTGGCGAGAAATCGCTAAATTTAGAGGGTGCGCACCTAGTCATCGGCACGCACGCCCTGCTCTATCATGATTTGACGCCCTCAAATCTCATCATGGTCGATGAACAGCACCGCTTCGGCTCAAATCAACGCGAAAAAATCAACGCCCTCACCCAGTATGGCGAATATCGCGCGCACTTCGTGCAATTTAGCGCCACGCCGATCCCGCGCACACTCTCGCTAATCCAATCCGAGCTTGTAAATTTTAGCTTTTTAAAGCAAATGCCTTACGAAAAACATATCCACACGCTAATCTTGCAAAATGACGGATTTGAGGGCTTTATGAGCCATTTAAAGCGCGAAATCGACAAAGAAAATCAAGCAATCATCGTCTATCCGCTCGTCGAACAATCCGAAAAGCTGATTTACCAAAGCGTCGAGGAAGCCGCGCCGTTTTGGCAGGCGAAATTCTCTGGCGTGTATGTTACGCACGGGCGCGACAAGGAAAAAGAGGAAATTTTGCTGAAATTCCGCGACAATGGCTCACTACTAATCACCACGACCGTCGTAGAAGTGGGCATTTCGCTACCAAGACTTAGCATAATCTTAATCGTCGGAGCCGAGCGCATGGGACTAGCCTCGCTTCACCAATTGCGCGGTCGCGTGGGGCGAAACGGCGGCGAGGGCTGGTGCTATCTCTACACGAAATTAAAGCAAGCACCAGAAAGGCTAAAAGAATTCGCGCAAACGCTAGATGGATTTAAGGTCGCAGGAATTGATTTGAAAAACCGCCAAGGCGGGGATTTGCTCGATGGCTCGGTTCAGCACGGAGCGACATTTTCGTGGTATGATTATGAAGAAGATATAACCGAACGAGCCAAAAGCAGAGCGCAAAATTTCGCCGATACGCAAACAAGTAGCGAGATTAAATTTTAAAATCGCCAAATTTGCCCTGATTTGTCATTGCGAGCTAGTGGAGTAAATTCGCCCTGATTTGTCATTGCGATATTTTCGCTACCGCAAGTTTTTAAATACTGCCCCGATTTGTCATTGCGAGCTTTCGTAGAAAGAGAAGCAATCTACGAGTTTAAAATTCTTTGCGGTGAATTTGCAAAAATACTGACCTTAAATTTTTCACTCGTAGATTGCCACGGCGACTGCGTCGCCTCGCAATGACAAATTAGAGATTAAAGAATTTTACTGAATTGCCTCAAAAACTTAGTTTTATCGCAATGACAGATTAGACAAATAAAATTTTCAGCCATAAAAAAAGGCGCCTTAAAAAAGGCGCCCAAGTATAGTATCAAAAAGCACTAATTATAGTAATGCTTCATAAATATCATCTAGAACGAACATTTTCTCTTCTAGCTCACCACGATAGAATAGCTCGAAAGTTTGCTCATACATATCAGCAAAGAAGCCTTCTTGTGATAGAGATAGGATTTTGCTATCCACGATTTCCATTAAATCGCGGTTGCCTTTTTGAGTGCCTACGCAGTTGAAAGCGATAGCTCCTATGCGTTTGATAGCAAGCTCAAATCTATCATCAACAAAAGGAATAGTAGCGATTGCTGTGATTTTTCTAGCATAGCCGTCAGCTTCGCCAGCTCTTAGCTTATCCAAACACTCTTTTGATGTAGAGCAAGGAACTTGTTGGATTTGTGGTTCTTTGTTAAGAGCGACTTCAGCTGATGTGCCTGGAACAACTAGAACTCTTCTACCTCTTAAATCGCTTAGTCTTTGGACACCTAAATCTTTTTTAGTAACAACAGCATCCATTGTTGAAAGATAAGGCATAGAAAAGTCCATTGATTTCTCGCGCTCAGGTGTTCTTGAATAATTGTGGATTAGCAAATCAACTCTGTTTTGAGTTACTGCGTCCATACGCTCAGCATCTTTAACAGCGACAAATTCTACCTTACCGCCGTCACCTAAAATAGCTTTTGCTAGTTCTTTCGCCAACTCAATTTCAAAACCTTGAAATTTGCCACTTTTTGAAATAGAACTCATTGGAGCATCGTGCTCACCTACACCAATTCTTAGCGTATTGCTCGCTTTGATTTGTTCTAGTGTGTTAGCACCAGAAAAAGTCACTGCGCCTGCTAATGCCAAAAGACCTAAAAACTTTTTCATTTTAACTCCTTAAAAATAAAACCGAAAAATACCTAAAAAAAGTAAATAGAAAGATAACGCGCGCCCATTTACCATAAATTTTAGATAAATTTGCAAATTTCACCTCAAAAATTTCAAGCAATTTTAATGTAAAAAAACTTAAATTTTAAGAAAAAAAATCAAAATTTGCATATTTCAAAAAAAAATTAAATTACACATTAAACCTAAAATGCATTACATCGCCATCATTTACGACATAATCCTTGCCTTCTAGGCGCATTTTTCCTGCCTCTTTTGCCCTACTTTCGCCTCCATGCGCCACGAAATCATCGTAGCTAATGACCTCTGCACGGATAAAGCCACGCTCGAAATCATTATGTATCACGCTAGCCGCCTTTGGCGCTTTCCAGCCTTTGGTTATCGTCCATGCGCGCACTTCCATAACCCCAGCGGTAAAATAGCTTATCAAATTTAGCTTCGCAAAAGATCTTCTGATGATATTATCTAGTCCGCTTTCTTCTGCGCCTAGGCTTTGAAGCATTTCGTGCGCCTCATCATCACCTAGACCGATTAATTCCTCTTCGATTTTAGCGCAAAGCTTGATAACTTCGGCATTTCGCGCATTTGCATACTCTTTGACGGCTTTTACATACTCATTATCCTGCGCTATGCCGTCCTCATCGACATTTGCGCCATAAATCACCTCTTTTGCAGAAAGCAGACGCAACTCTTTGTTTAGGCTCGCAAACACTTCGCTGTCTTTGTCTGCGAAATTTGAAGCAGGTTTGCCTAAATTTAAATGCTCCAAAAGCTCATTTGCGAGTGCCAAGGCCTCTTTGGCGCCTTTGGCGTTTGCTTTGGCCTCTTTGTTTAGCCGCTCGATTTTTCTGCCTAACTGCTCGATATCGGCTAAAACAAGCTCGGTTTCGATGATTTCGATATCGCGGATCGGATCGATACTGCCCTCGACATGCGTGATATTGCCGTCTTCGAAGCAACGCACTATATGCAAAATAATCTCAGCTTCACGGATATTTGAGAGAAATTTATTTCCCAAACCCTCGCCCTTGCTAGCACCTTTGACAAGTCCAGCGATATCGACAAATTCGATTGTCGAGTGCATGATACGCTCTGGATTTACGATTTTGGCTAACTCATCGAGCCTAGTATCAGGCACCGGCACGATAGCCTTGTTTGGCTCGATCGTGCAAAATGGATAGTTTTGCGCCTGGGCATTTTGCGCCTTTGTTAGTGCATTAAAAGTGGTAGATTTGCCCACATTTGGCAAACCTACGATTCCAACAGAAAGCCCCATTAGCCCCTCTTTTCTAGCTCTTTTTGCAGAGCCATTAGGTAGTATAGATTTGCTCTAACTGCCGCACCTGTCGCGCCGAATTGGTTATATCCCCACGCTTTTTCGACATAGGCTGGGCCTGCAATATCGAGGTGGAGCCATTTGTCTTTAAATTCAGGTTTGATAAATTTATCAAGGAAAAGTCCCGCTGTGGTCGTGCCACCGTATCTGCTAGATGCTGTATTTGCGACATCTGCGATATTTGATTTGATAAGTTCTCGCAAATAATCATTAAATTCTAAAATCGTAAATAACTCGCCACTAGCTTTGGTTAAATTTTTAAATTTTAGCTTTAACTCTTCGTTATTTCCTAAAATTCCGCTTGTGTATTCGCCAAGTCCCACTACGCAAGCCCCTGTAAGTGTCGCCATATCGATTAGCAAATCAGGGTTTAAATCCTGAGCGTAGCTTAGACAATCAGCTAGCACTAACCTACCCTCTGCGTCTGTGTTTCGCACCTCGATACTCACGCCAGAGCGAGAGATTAGCACATCATCTGGTTTGTAAGCGTTGCCGCCTATCATGTTTTCGGTAGCGCCGATGATAGCGTGTATTTCAAAAGGCAAATCAAGCTCGGCAGCACCTTTGATAATCGCCATAGCTGCAAGCGCGCCACTTTTGTCGGCTTTCATTGTCAGCATATAATCGCTCGGTTTTAGGCTAAGTCCGCCACTATCATAGGTCAAACCCTTGCCCACGAAAACGACCTTTTGAAGGCATTTTTCAGGTTTGTAGGTAAGGTGGATTAGGCGTGGGCGATGAGCTGAGGCGCGATTGACAGCCAAAAACGCGTTCATTTTCTCTTCTTCCAAAAATCTCTCATCATACACAGCTACGCTGACATCATCGTAGTTTGAAGCCAAAATTTCAGCCTCGTCTGCCATTTTGTGCGGAGTGTAAATTTCAGGGATTTCATTGACACCGTTTTTGGCGAAATTCGCCGCGTCCGCCATAATAATGCCAAATTTCACGCCACGACCAGCTTTATCGGCTTCTAGCGTAGAGCCTGTGTATGTGTCGCTAGCGATAAAAATTTCATTTAGAGTGTAGGATTTTTTTTCGCTTTTGTATTTGTTAAACTCATACGCGCCTAGCACTGCGCCCTCGGCCATAGCCATTGCGCTTTTTTTCGTGCAACCGCAATCATAAAATGCGATTTTAAAATTTGAAATTTTAAGATTTTTTAGCGTGTTGTATGCCTGCGCTACGCCCACTCTCACACGGTCATATTCTAGGGCTTTTATGCCTATATATAGCCTTTTTTGCTCGCTTAAAAGCAAATTTCCCTCGCCTTTGTAATCAAAAAAATCAAATTTATCGCCGTCTTTGACAAAGCGGTGAGCTGTGTCGCCACCGACGATAAAAATCAATTCAAAATCCGCATTTATCGCGTCAAAATTTTGATTCAATAATGTTACCTTCATCTCTATCCTTTCTTAAATTTATAAAATGATTTTCTAATCTTGCAAAAATTTTATAAAACCCAAAGACAATTCCGGCAATCAGCGGTATTGCAAAATACCAGTATTGCTCGATCAAATTTATCGCTTGCCAAATTTGCTTGCCGAAATACCACGCAGGTATCATCGTCATACTCGCCCACGCAACCGCGCTTATAAAATTTATAAATGCAAATTTTTTGGCACTATAACGAGTAATGCCGATACTCATCGGAATAATCATACGAAGCCCATACATATATCGCTGGATAAATATCAAAATCCAGCCCCAACGCTGTAAAAGCAGGTGCGCGATAGCAAATTTGCGCCGTTGGGTGGCTAATTTTTTGCTAATGTAGTTTTTATTATACCTGCCGATATAAAAATAAAATTGATCGCCCGCAAACGCCCCACACGCCGCGACAAAAATTCCAAGCGGTAAATTTATATGCCCCTCGTGTGCCAAAATCCCGCCCAAAACTAGCGCGATTTCGCCCTCTAATGCGCACCACGCAAAAAGCACGATATAAGCGTATTGATGATACTGGGTTAGAATTTCTTTGAGCGTTTCTTCCAAACTAAGCCTCTAAAACGCAATAAACTTTCGTTCTTGCTTCAAATTCACCCAAATCGTTTAATGCGCGCAAATTTAGCAAAAAGCACGCTTCCACGCAATCGGCGTTTGTTTGTGCGATCAAATCAAGCGCGGCTTTGGCAGTGCCACCAGTAGCGATTAAATCGTCGATTAAAAGCACTCTGGCTTTGCGGTTTTGCGCGTTTGCGACTGCGTCAAAGGCATCGACATGCATTTCAACTTGATCGAAGCCGTATTCGAGAGAGTATTTTTGCGAAATGGTGATATATGGAAGTTTTTTTGGTTTGCGAATCGGCACGAAAGCTAAATTCAGCCTAGCCGCAAGTGCCGCACCAAAGATAAATCCCCTGCTCTCAATCCCTACGATATAATCAAGCTCGTAATCCTTGTAGCGATCTACGAGATGATCTAGTAAAAAGCTAAATGCCTTTTTATCGCCCAAAAGCGTCGTTACATCGTAAAACAAAATCCCAGGTTTAGGGAAATCCTCGATAGTCCTTAATGATTTAAAAAGATAAGCTTTATCATCATTGCTTAGATTTTTCATTGTTTATCCTTTAATAATTTTGCATTTTGCAATCTTAAATTTAACTTTTCTGCTTCGTCGCTTTGCAAGGCCTGTATGCTAAGCTCCAACGCAGATTTTAGCTTTTCTTGATTTTCTTTTAGTTTTGAAATTTCGTCTTCGCATTTTGCCAATTTATCGTAAATTTTTATATTTTTACGAATCGAAAGCACCAACAATACAGCCAAAACAAAGCTTAAAATTTCAAAAACCACTATCATATCTCGCCCTATTTTGCGCTCATATCGCAGGCAATCACGCCTAGCTTATTCACGCGTCTTTCGTGTCTGCCGCCGCTAAAATTTGTGCTAAAAAATGTCTTTATCATATCCTCGATCTCGGCGATTCCTAGCACTCTTGCGCCAAATGCAAGCACATTTGCGTTATTATGCTCCCTGCAAAGCCTAGCAGTTAAGCTATCGTGGCAAAGCGCGCAACGAATATGTGCGTGGCGGTTTGCCGCAATCGAAATCCCAATGCCTGTGCCACAAATTAAAATTCCATAAATTCCAAATTTTGTGCTATCTTCGCCGTTTTGCTCGCCGTTTGCGCTAGCTAAATTTTTGCTTTCAACCAAAATTTTATCAGCCAAAATTTTCGCGAAATCAGGATAATCCACGCTGATATTTGCGTCATTTGTGCCTAAATCTTCGAACTCATAGCCCAAATTTGCGATTATTTTTTTGACCTCTTCCTTCACAGCCGGCGAAGCGTGATCACCCGCAATAAAAACCTTTTTTATCTGCATATTTTCCCTTTATTTTTGCTCATAAATCAAGCTCTCATCGCTTTGAAGCGTGTCGATGAAACGCCCTATTCTCTCCCAGCGGATTTTTTTATCCGAGTCGATACTAAAATAAGTAAACCACGGCTTGCCTACGATTAGGCGATACGGCACGGTGCCCCAATACCTGCTATCGCCCGAGTTGTTGCGGTTATCGCCAATCATAAAAAACTCATCTTGCGGAACTTTGATATAAAATGCGTTAAATTTCACACTGCCGTATTCATAGACCTTCTCGCTCTCAGCCACCATTATAGGGCGCATTGCTAGGCTTTTGCGCTCTAAATTTCCAAGCATGCTTGCCCGCATAGCGTTTCTAAAATGCGGATTATAATTTATGCCTTTGAATTTATACGGCTCTTTTACATATTTTTGTCCGTTTAAGATGACAATATCGCTTTTATCGTAGTTTTGCTCTATAAATTCATCGCCTTCGTTTGGACGAAGATAAAAATTTTCCAAATCAAAAATCACTTCATCTCCACCAACGGCGAAATTTCGCTTAACATAGTGAATTTTCTCGTCTTTTGGATAGCGAAATACCACAATATCCCCACGAGCTGGGCGTTTGCCTTGGATTAAATGTCCATCTCCGTCACTATCTGGGGCTACTGGAACCTCGATAAATGGGATATGAGGAGTTGGTATTCCGTAGCTAAATTTTTTCACAAACAAAAAATCGCCCTCCAAAAGCGTAACTCTCATCGATCCGCTTGGAATCACAAAAGCTTGCGCCACAAAAAGTATGATAAAAAGCACAATGCAAATCGTGCCAACCCAGCTAGATGAAAAGCGATAAAGCGAACCTAAAAATTTCATTTATTTGCTTCTTTTTAGGCGGTTGCGCGCCGATGTGATTGTGTTTTGAAGTAGCATTGCTATGGTCATAGGACCCACGCCACCAGGAACTGGCGTGATAAACGAGCATTTAGGCGCGACTGCGTCGAAATCCACATCGCCAGTTAGTTTGCCGTTTTCTAGGCGGTTTATACCTACATCAATGACCACTGCGCCATCTTTTACCATATCAGGGGTTACGAAATTTGGCTTTCCAATCGCTGCGACTAAGATATCAGCCTGCGAGCAAATTTCGGCTAAATTTTTGGTGCGAGAGTGTGTGATAGTAACGGTAGAATTCGCGTTTAAAAGCAAATTTGCCATAGGTTTGCCGACTATATTGCTTCTGCCAATTACCACAGCGTTTGCGCCGTTTGTTTCTATGCCGTATTCAGCCAAAAGTCGCATAATGCCAAGTGGCGTGCATGGCACAAAAGCCTCTAATCCACTAACCAATCTGCCGACATTTACAGCGTGAAATCCATCGACATCTTTGCTAGGATCGATTTTTTCTAAAATTTTATTTGTATCAATGTGTTTTGGAAGTGGAAGTTGGACAAGTATGCCATCGACATTTTCATCAGCATTAAGCTCATCAATTAGCTCTAATAGCGCAGTTTCGGTAGTTTGCGCGCTTAGATGATATGGGTAAGAATTTATCCCGCACGCTACGCACGCCTTTTCTTTGCTAGCCACATAAGTAGCACTAGCCTTGTCCTCGCCCACTAAAATCACCGCAAGCCCCGGAGTTACACCCTTCGCACTAAGCCCTGCGGCTGCGATTTTTACCTCTTCTTTGACCTTTGCGCTTATCGCTTTTCCGTCGATTAAAGTCATAAAAAACCTTTAAATAAAAATTTAAGCTTCAATTTTACCTTAAATTTAATAAAAATCAGATTTATTTTTGGGCTAAATTTGGGAATTTTAAGTGGAAATGGTAGTTAAAAAAACTACCATTGAATTTTATCTTTTTATATTTTTGTTTGCTTCTTGGGCTTTGATTACGGCGTCCATGCAGCCTGTGGTGCAACCAGCGCTATTTTGGTTGAAATTTGGCTCAATTTTTTTTTGCTCGATTGGCGCGCTCTCGCTCACGCCCGGCTCTTTTGTGCCAGCACAACCGATAAAAAACCCAGCCACTAGGGCGCATAAAATTAACTTTTTCATAAATTCTCCTTTATTAAATTTAAATTATTCATTACGCAAAGTTTGCAAAACATCGACTTCGGTGGCCTTTTTGGCTGGATACCACGATGAGAGCGCTACTATTATCACAGCTCCTACCACGGTAGAAATCAAATCGCTAAATGAGAGCTCCATAGGCAGTTTGCTGCTTCCATAAACATCGGCTGGCAGGTCGATGATATCGAAATTTCCAAGCAACCAAACCCCAAAAAGCCCCAAAATAAGGCCAAAGATTATTCCACTTCCGCCAATCGTCGCCCCAAGCGAGAAAAATGTCTTTTTCACCTCTTTTTTGCTCGCTCCAAGGCTAAGCAAAAGCGCGATTTCTTGGCGACGATTCATCACGGTCATCAAAAGCGAACTAATGATATTTAAGCTAGCCACTAAGATTATTAGCAAAAGTACCAAAAAAAGCGCCCGTTTTTCAAGCGCAAGGGCTGAGAAAAAGTTGCCGTTTTGTTGCCACCAGCCAACGGCGCGCGCGCTCGGCGGGAGGTTTTCTTTAATGATTTCTAAGTCCTTAAATGGATCGTCTGAAAAAACATGCACCCCGTCATATCGCCCATCGTCATAGCCCAAAATTTTCGCCAAATCGCCCACGCTAGCGTAAGAATACGCCTTATCATAAGCAATCAAACCAGAATCAAAGCTAGCGCGCACCTCAAATCGTTTCATTTTAGGAATCAGCGCAAATCCGCCTGGGTCGTTTTTGGTAAAAATCATTGTGATTTTATCGCCCATATCCAGCATAAATTCGTCCCTTATGCCCTTACCGACCATAATGCCAAATTCGCTCAAATTCGCGTCTTTCGCCCCCTGTGCGACGACTGAGTTTATTTGAATTTCATCAGCCAAATTTACGCCAAAGATTATTCCACCCTCTAATCTATCGCCATTTTTAGCGATGACTTGCGAGCTGATATATGGGCTAAATTTTAAATTTGGGAAATCACCCTTTAAAATTTCGACATCATCGTTTGTGATACCGCCACGAAACTGGCTGTGTATCGTGATAGGATAGTTCATCGTAAAGAGTTTGCGCTGGAATTCTTTATCGAAACCATTCATTATCGCCATTGCGATGATTAGCACCATTAGTCCGATACTCACGCCCAAAAACGCCAAAATCGCAGAAAGCATGATAAATGGCTGAGATTTGTCGAAACGCAAATATTTAAAAAGTAGATATTTTATCAAAGTCTGCCCTGCGAATTTTAAAATTAGGCGTTTGCAAGTTACCTTGCAAAACCGCCTTTTTTAGGGCCACCTTTACCGTGGCAGTCTTTGTATTTTTTACCGCTTCCGCATGGACATGGGTCATTTCGTTTAGGTTTTTTCGCGCCTAGCGAAAATTCGCTATTTTCTGCGGTTTGATTTTCACTCGAATTTGAATTTTCGCTTGAATTTGAAATTTCATCTTCATTTGTGTTAGCTTTGTTTATTTCGTCCTGCGCTTCGCTACGCATTTGCTCTTGCATAGCCTCTCTTTCGGCGTCGATTTCCTCTTGGGTTTTGAAGCGAATTAGTTGCAAGGTGCGGATACTATCGCTTTTTAGGCGCAAAACAAGCTCCATAAAGAGATTGTAGCTTTCTTTTTTATACTCGGTTAGCGGGTCTTTGTGATTGTATCCCCTTAGTCCAATGCCCGTTTTTAGGGTATCCATTTGGTATAAATGCTCTCTCCAATCGCGATCTACGATTTGCAGATAAAGCATTTTTTCGATCTCTTTGCGCTGAGCCTGATCGATTTGGCTCATTTTTTCCTCGTAAGAGTTTTGAAGTTGCTCTACAATCACGCTTTTTAGCTCGCCATAATCATTAGCATTTTTCAAATTCGCCTCATTTAGCATCTCGCCAGTATCATTTAAAATGCGGTTTATTATCGCCTCGTAATCAAATTTTTCCTTCTCATCTCCGTCGAAAATCTCCAAATCATCTAGCACGCTTGCTATATACTCTTCGCGGTTTTGCAAAATTTTGTCTTTTAGGTCAAATTCTTTATCCAAAAGCTCGTTTCGGTATTTATAAATCGTCTTTCTCTGCTCGTTTGCGACATCGTCGTATTCTAGGATATGTTTTCTGGCCTCGAAATGCAGGCTCTCGACCTTTTTTTGCGCATTTTCTACGGCACGAGAGACCATTTTCGACTCGATATGTTCGCCGTCTTGCAAACCCAAACGCTCCATGATATTTTTAATCTTATCGCTACCAAAAATTCGAAGCAAATTATCCTCTAAGCTCAGATAAAATCTACTCTCGCCTGGATCTCCCTGACGGCCTGAGCGACCACGGAGCTGGTTGTCGATACGGCGGCTTTCGTGGCGTTCTGTACCTAGGATATAAAGCCCGCCAAGCTCCCTGACTTCATCATTTATGCGGATATCTACACCGCGACCCGCCATATTTGTAGCGATTGTTACAGCGCCCTTTGCACCGGCTTCGGCGATGATTTGCGCCTCTTTTTCGTGGTTTTTGGCATTTAGCACAGAGTGAGCGATTTTTTCTTTAACCAAAAGTTCGTGAAGTAGCTCTGATTTTTCGATCGACGCGGTGCCCACTAAGACTGGCTGACCTTTTTTGTTTAGCCTTTTTACTTCCTCGATTACGGCGTTAAATTTCTCGCGCTCTGTTTTGTAAATCAAATCGTTTTGATCTAGTCTTTGCACTGGGATATTTGTAGGGATTGAAACGACCTCTAATTTATAAATTTGAGAAAACTCAGTCGCCTCGGTTTGGGCTGTGCCGGTCATGCCTGCTAGTTTTTCATACATTCTAAAATAGTTTTGAAATGTAATATCAGCTAAGGTTTGGCTCTCTTCTTGGATTTGCACGCCCTCTTTGGCTTCTAGGGCTTGGTGCAAGCCCTCGCTAAAACGACGCCCCTCGCTTAGTCTGCCTGTAAATTCATCTACGATGATTATCTGTCCGTCGCGCACGACATAATTGACATCTTTTTTAAATATATAATTTGCTTTTAATGCTTGGTCTAAATAGTGGCTCAAAACGGCGTTTTCAAGCTTATATAGGTTATCTACGCCAAAGAGTTTTTCAGCCTTTGCGATACCTGCTTCGGTAATTAGCACGCTTTTATTTTTTTCATCTAGGATAAAATCGCCAGTTGGCTTCTCTTTTGGATCATCTGGCGCCTGGCCTTGCACCATTTGTTTGGCTACTTCGTTTGCTTTGACATAGCCATCAAGTGTGCGGTTTGTAGGGCCTGAAATGATTAGTGGAGTTCTAGCCTCGTCGATTAAGATACTATCGACTTCATCGACGATTACGAAATGATGACCTCTTTGCACTTTGTCTTCGCTGCTAAATTTCATATTATCACGCAAATAATCAAAGCCAAATTCGTTGTTTGTGCCGTAAGTTATGTCGCAAGCGTAAGCCTCTTTGCGCTTAGTATCGTTATACTCGCCACCGACTACTACGCCAACGCTAAGTCCTAAGAAATTATACAAAACGCCCATTTGCTCGGCGTCGCGTTTGGCTAGGTAGTCATTGACCGTCACGACATGCACGCCCTTGCCACTCATAGCATTTAAAACCACAGGAAGAGTTGCGACCAGTGTCTTTCCCTCGCCTGTTTTCATCTCAGCTATCGCGCCGTCGTTTAAAACCATACCGCCGATTAGCTGGACATCGAAATGGCGCATATTTAGCACCCTTTTTGAGGCCTCTCTGACGATAGCAAAAACATCATACAAAATTTTATCAGTTGTCGTTTCGCCATTTTGGATTTGCTCTTTAAGCGCGTTAAATTCAGCCTTTAACGCCTCGTCATCGAGTGCTTCGTATTTTTTTTCTAGCGCGTTTATCTCTTTTGCGCGTTTTGCGTATTGTTTGACCACACGATTGTTTTTCGTGCCAAAAATCCCTCTAACTACTCTTTTAAACATTTCAAACCTTCATTTTAAAATTTTAACCGAACATATTACCATATTTTTAGTTTTTATTTAATTAAACTTAATAAAAACAGCTATAATAACGCAAAATTTTAAATTTAAAGAGGTTTGAGATATGAAAAAATCTGTTTTTGTATTGGCACTTTGCGCTTCGTTTTCGCTCGCAAATCCGCTCGAATTCGACACTCTAAGCGCAAATTTCACCCAAAGCGTCCAAAGCGAAGACGCCAAAATCAACTACACAGGCGATTTTAGCGCGACCAAAGAGCATGCCGTGTGGCACTACACAAGCCCAACGAAAAAAAATATATTTTTTAGCTTCACAAAGGTTACGGTCATCGAGCCTGATTTGGAGCAAGCTATCATCACAAATATCAAAGAAACGCCGAATTTAGTGGCGATTTTATCTGGCGCGAAACAAAACAAATCAGGCGCTTACGAAGCCGAGCTTGACGGCGTGAAATACTTCATCACCACCCAAAACGACGCCCCTAGCCAAATCTCATACACCGACAAACTCGATAATAAAGTCGTGATAAATCTGCAAAGCGTGCGCAAAAATGAGAAAATAGACGAGAAAATTTTCGCACCAAATATCCCTAATCACTACGACATAATCACGCAATAAAGGGCAGAAATGAGAATTTTATTCGTTTGTCACGGAAATATTTGTCGCTCGCCAATGGCGCAGGCTATCATGGAAAATTTAGTAAGAATTCGCGGTTTGCAGGATAAAATTCATTGCGATTCCAAAGCCACTCACACCGATGAAATCGGCTCTGCGCCCTACTACGAAACCAAGCGAGTATTACGCGAAAAGGCCGTGCCTCTCATGACTCATGTTGCCACGCAAATCACAAAAGCTGATCTTGAAAATTTTGATTTGATTTTGTGTATGGACGAGGAAAATATGCGCGCCCTTGCCCGAATTTTTGGGCTAAATTCGCCAAAAGTAAAATTCTTACTCGAATTTGCGGTAGGCCAAAACGCGCCAAAATCGCAAAAAATCATCGCAGATCCATACTACACACGCGATTTTGAGAGCTGTTATGACGATATCGCCAAATCGTGCGAAGCGCTAATGCAAAAAATAGAAAATTTAGAAAGCTTTTGATAAAATTGGCGCTTTAAATTTCAGCAAGGATAGAAATGTTTAGGTTTTTGATACTTCCGTATTTGGTGCTAGAAATGATAATCACATACCATTTTTTGCATGCAAACGGATTTGTGATTTTTGTCATCGAAGTCCTTGCCAGCACGATTTTGGGGCTATTTTTGATGACAAAACACCCAATGGTAAATTTGGCAAATTTCGCCCGTATCACGCCAAAATATATTTTGAGTGAATTTGGCTTTGTCGCGGCTGGTTTTGCGCTATGTGTGCCACTCATACTTAGCGATATTTTGGGCGTTTGCTTGCTCGTAGCGGCAGTAATTTTATACCTGAAAAACCCCGCTTCCAAAAACGACACATTTTATCGAAACAGCAGTGATTATAGCGCGCAAAACAGCACCCATTACAGACCCAAAAACCACGCAAACGACGATATAATCGACGCTGAAATCATCGAAGAGAAAAAAGGAGAATAAATGCAAAATTTAATCATAGCCACCCGCGGAAGCGTGCTGGCTCTATGGCAAAGCGAACACATAAAATCGCTAATCGAGCAAAAACACGGAGTTAAGGTCGAGCTAAAAAGTATGAAAACCAAGGGCGATAAAATTTTAGACACACCGCTTGCAAAAATCGGTGGCAAGGGGCTATTTACCAAAGAGCTAGAAGAGTGTATGCTCCGAGGCGAAGCCCACCTAGCCGTGCATAGCCTAAAAGATGTGCCGGTTGTGTTTCCCGAGGGTCTAGTTTTGGCTGCAATCGGTGCTAGGGAGGACGAAAGGGACGCGATGATTAGCGAAAAATACGCTAAATTTAGCGACCTGCCAAAGGGTGCGAAAATCGGCACCACAAGCCTTCGTCGTAAAATGCAACTACTAAAAATGCGCCCTGATTTGGAGATTATTTCGCTTCGCGGAAATGTCCAAACACGCCTCAAAAAGCTAAAAGACGGCGAATTTGACGCGATAATTTTGGCAATGGCTGGGATAAATAGGCTAAATTTAAGAGCCGAAGTGGCGTATGTTTATACCTTCGAGCTCGATGAAATGGTGCCTGCAATGGGTCAAGGAGCACTTGGGATTGAGTGTGCCGACAAAAAAGAGTTGCTCGAAATTTTAAATTTCATAAACGACGAAAACAGCGTGCTTGCGACAAATTTAGAAAGGGCATTTGTGGCGAGATTGGAGGGCGGTTGCCAAGTGCCAATCGGCGTAAATGCGCAAATCTCAGATGATAGCGTGATCGTGCGCGCAGTCGTGGGACTGCCTGATGGAAGCGAGTTTATCGAGGATAAACTCTGCCTTGCACGCGCAGGAATCAATGCGAAAATGGCGCAAAAAATCGGCACAGATTTTGGCGATAAATTTATCGCCAAAGGGGCAAAAGAGCTTCTAGCCCGCGCCGAAGCTATGGCGTAAATCACACTTCATGCCTTGCGGTGGCGCAAATTTACCATTGCAGGGCATTAATCTACAAAATTTTAAAATTTCAAATTCCACGAAACACTAAGCTTGAATTTTATTTTTGGATAATTTGCGCTTATTTCAAAGAACTCATCGAAAGGCTAAAACAAGTTTTTACTCGCTACAACCGCCCAAAAGAGCCAAAAAGCCTAAAATCGACCAGCCAGTCGGCAAATCAAAAAACCTTTTTCCCACCCATGAAATTAAGCCGATTATGATAAACACATATAAAAGTCCTAGCGCGACATTTTCCATAAATTTGCCTTTGTATGATGAATTTGCTCTGCTTTGGCTACGCCTTTGCTTTGCTTATTTAGATTATATAAAATTTAAATCTAAGAGCGGTAGGACTCGCACCTACAATACGCAATCTTATCCTGCTTTTAAAGGGATTGCCCGGACTACTATGTTACCGCCATCAACTCTTAGATTTTAAAAGAGCTAGCCAAGCTCTTGGCATTTATGTTTGCGGTAAAGACTTATACCCGCGACCCTAACAAAAGGGCTGAACTTACCCAAAGTGGCTACTTTTGGGTGGCGATCGCAGTCTTAATTCAACATAAAGCTTTAATAAAAATTTCAAAGGTAATAAATGGTGACGAGAGTTGAACTCGCGATGGCACTATTTAAACGGCGCAACACGACCACATGGTATATCTGCCACTTATTACGCTTGTATTGTATCAAAAAAGTGAAATTTACCAAAATAAAGAATTTAAAAACAACTCGCGAGAGCGAGAGCTTAACGCATAGTATGATTAAAAGTCTGTATCATACTCGCCACCAAAAATGGCTAAAAACAGCGCAAAAACCAAAGAGCCATATTTTTTTATCAAAAAAATAAGATGATAGAAAACAAAATGACCAAAAACATTTCAACTCCCATTTTCTGCGGTTTTACAAAGATTATAGCAAGAAAATAGCAAAGATTAAAGATAAAAAAATATATAAAAGCCAAAATATCGCTTTTGCAATGATAAATTTGTAAAATTCTACGCTAAATTTTGCGTAAAATTCAAATTTCACCCTTTATCTTTTTAAGCCACTCATCTAGCGTTTTTTCGAAGCCGATTTGTTTGCTGTGGTAAAATTTCACTCTCGCGCTAGTGTATTCTTGCTCCACCCAGCCGCCGAAATCATGCGGATAAAGGTAGTTTGCGATCTCTTTGTCCGAGTTTATCAAATGCCTTGGCGTAGGCAAAATTTCCCCCTCTCGCACGAATTTCAAAGCCTCGTTTATGGCGTTGTAAGCGGAGTTTGATTTGGGCGAGTGTGCCAAATATACCGCGCATTGTCCCAGTATTATGCGAGCTTCTGGGTAGCCGATTTTGCTGACTGCCAAAAGTGTATTAACCGCCATATTTAGGGCATTTGGATTGGCGTTGCCGATATCTTCGCTAGCTAGAATTACCATGCGCCTAGCGATGAAATCCGCGCTCTCCCCAGCCTCGATTAGGCGCGCCACATAGTATAGGGCGGCGTCCGCGTCGCTTCCACGCAGGCTTTTTATCATCGCACTTGCTAGCTCGTAGTGCGTATCGTCCGAGCTTACCCCCTGTGCGACGGCACTCGCGCGCAGTGTTTTTAGAGTATCGAGAGAGATTTTGCTATCAGCCAAAATCGCAAATTCGAGCAAATTTAAAAGACTTCGCCCGTCCCCTGCGCTAGTGTGTATAAGATACTCTCTGGCGTCATCATCGCACGCGAAGTCCAGCTCGCCCTGCACTCGCTCAAAAAGCTCGCTCATTTCCTGCGCCCCCAAAGGCTCAAACTCAAAAATCATCGAGCGAGAGCGAATCCCGGAGCTTATGACAAACTGCGGATTTTCCGTGGTAGCGCCGATGATAATCGCTTCGTAATTTTCCATTGGGATTAGTAAAACCTCTTGCTGGGTTTTGCTTAGGCGGTGGATTTCGTCGATGAAAATCAGCGGTTTGGCTAGCACGCCAGAGTGCGCAGATAGGATTTTGCGGATATCTTCGACTTTTAGGCTCGTGGCGTCAAGCTCGTAAAAATCGTAGTTCAGCTCGCTTGCGAGCACGCGCGCCATAGTGGTTTTGCCACACCCTGCCGCGCCGAAAAATATACTATGCGGAATTTTGCCAGAAGCGATAAATTTTTTAAAAAGCTCCACGATTTTTTTCTGACCTAGAATTTCATTTAAGCTTTTGGGACGAAATTTTAGCGCTAGACTTTGCATGATTAACCTTTGAAATTTAATGCGTGATTGTAGCGAAGTAAGGATAAATTTTAAGTTACACGCCAAATTTACGAAGCGCAAAGGCTTCGTAAGCTAGCGTTTGATGAATTTTAAAACAAATGAAATCGCAAAAAGCACAAGAAAGACAAAAAACAGGATTTTCGCAATACCTGCGCTTGTACCAGCGATCCCGCCAAAGCCGAAAATTCCAGCCACGATTGCGATGATTAGGAAGATTATGGCGTATCTTAGCATTTTAGCCTCCATTAAAAATTTCGCCAAAGCGATTGGGGAAATTTTAACTCTATTTGGTAATGAAATGATAAAGATTTGTGAAATTTTGAGCTACGAGCCAAATTTTGGCAAATAAAAAGGGAATTTAGCAAATTTGCCAAATTCCCTTGCTGACTAAATTTTATGAAATTTAACCATTAAATTTCAAATTTAAAACCTAAATGTCAATCCGACATTTCCACTATATCCGCGCTCTTTGCCAGCATAACCTTTCGCGCCAATGTCAAATTTAAGCGCACCGCTGTCGTAAGTGTAGCCTACCTCAGCGATTCCGCTTGCGCCTTTTAGGCTTGGGCTTGCGATACTTGCGCTTTGATTTAGCGCGCTAACTCGCCCAGTAGCGTCGCCGTCAAATTCGTGCTGATATGCTAGACCTGCATAAACCGCGCTAGTTTCGCTAAATTTCATAGTGTCTTTGACGCCAAATTTCACTTTATGCGAACTCATAGCGTCAAACGCCACATTTACGCCTTTTAGCGTGATTTCATCGCCCTCGGTATGAGAGTAGAAGTATTTGGCATAGATATCAAGGTCGTTTGAGGCACCTAGCGCAAAAACCTTGCCCACGCCAAAGTGCGCGCCATAATACGAGCTAGAAATTTCGTATTCGTCGTATAGACCCTTGTCGGCTTCGGTTTTTAGCTTGCCTACGCGAAGGCTTCCCTCGGTGTAGTATCCAGCCACGCTTTGGTATTTGGCAAACACGCCACCGCCTATTAGCTCGGTATCGCCCTTGCCTACTAAGCCGTTGTCTAGGTGAGTTTCAAAGCTTGCCCTGCCATACTCGATAAATGCACCAGTGGTCAAGTCTGCACCGCTTAGGCTGTGTGTGCCAGCTACGCCGACATTGACGCTAAATCCCTTGCTTTCGACATGCGAGCCTGTTTTGTATTTTTTGTCATTTCCGCTTGAAACGGCATAGACGACAGCATCGCTACCGCTCTCGCCACCATTTGCGGCCAAATTTACGATAGAATCCAAATTCGAACCCAGCATGCTACCGGCCTCGCCCACTGCGATTAGGCCTGCTAAATTTGTCTCTAATAGCTGTTTTGAGTTTTCATTAGCCTTAGCACCACCAGAACCTGAACCGCCTGTGCCTAAACCGCCAGTTGAGCCACCACCGCTATTATCAGGGTCGCCGTTAAATTTAAGGTCTAAATTCTTTTGGTTTGCATCAAGTTCTATATTTGCTTTGACATTAATCAAATTTCCTACATTTACATCAACTCCGCTTACATCGGTTGTGCTTGGAGCAGTAAGCTTTCCTGCTGTTTGGATTAGGTGTATTACGCCTGTTCCGCTTAAACCACTAGCATCAGCTAAAAACGCACTTACCTTTGTAGAGCTTAAATCAGTATTTCCTGTTGTGGTTAGTTTTAGAGCTGTGCTATCATATTTAACTGAATTTGATAGATAAAATTCTATTTCTTTTGCTTTTATATCATTTGCTGTGATTGTATTTAAATTTGAACCACTAAAAAAGCTTACCTTGTTTGCTTCTATATCTCCCGTTATAGTTGCTTTTGAATCGCCAAAAATAATGCTTCCGTTAGTTGATCTTAAACCGCCATTTAGTGTTAGATCTGCTTGATTTAGCACTATGTTATTTACGGTTAAGATGTCATTACCGGCAGTAATATCGCCTGATAAATTTAGGCTTTTTACACTTGTGCTACCATTTAGTGTAGAGTTAGCTATACTTACATCACTACTTGCGGCATTTATCTCTCCTACATTTTTAGCGTTTTCTAGATTGATTGTAGTTTGATAGTTAGATAAATTTAGGTTTAAACCACCATAGTCAGCGCCATTGTTTAAATTTACGGTTATGCCGTCAGCTATGCCGTCTTCGGTGTCGCCAAATGTGTCGCCTTGTATTTTTTCGTTTGAGACAACTTCACTAGAAATAAACAAACCTTTTTCATCATCACTTAGAAAAATTCCGCCTTTGGCGACATTATACTCTGTTTTTGAAGTTACATTAAAGGTATTTCCCGTAACGCTTTGAGTGCTTTTTAGCCAAGTGTCATTAACGATGATTTTACCATCGCTTTTTAACAAGTAGTATTTGTTATCAGTGCCGTCAAGATAGGCTTTATATCCGTCAGCCGAGCCATTAATTGTTATCATCTTTGTTTCTGTTAGGTCGGTTGTATCTTTATCGGTAAATTTCATAGCAAAATAATCGTTATCTAACTTAGTAGGTAGGTAAAAATTTAAATTTTCAAAGTTAAATATATTTTTTACAATAACTTCTTTTACTCGATAATCATTAGAACCCAAATTTAAAGTATTACCAGTGCGACTATCTTGTGACCAATACGCGTCTCCACCATAAATATAACCAACATTATCGCATTCAATAGTAACAGTATTATTTATAGCATCTCCATCATCTGAATATCCACCATAAACATTTGAGCTAGTAGGTCTAGATATTATTACAGTATTATTTGTAGCATCTCCTTTGTTTGCTGAATATCCACCATAAATATTTCCGTTTGTAATTGTTCCATTATTTAAAATCACCGAATTATTTTTAGCTGAACCGTTTTCAGAATAACCACCATAAACAGATTTGTCATAATGAATACCACCATTGAATTTGACGGAATTGCCTTCTGCATCGGCTCCATTTCTATTTGCATATCCGCCATACACATCACCTAATAATTGTCCGCCTGTGATCTCTACCAAGTTGTTTATTGCGTTTGCTCCACCATTACGAGAAGAATATCCACCATAAATATCGGCAGTATGATAACCACCTGAAATATATACTTTATTTTCTTTAACTGCTTGCGATGGTGCCTCAGTATAACCTCCATAGATACCGTAAGATACTCTGCCGCCATTGTTATTGTTACTATTTATATATACTGTATTTTGGCTAACAGATTGATCACCTGAACCAATATGGCGCCCACCATAGATATGTCCTATATTTCCGCCGTCAAGGGTTATTTTGTTTTTTTCATATCCACCTCCTTCGACAGTTTGCAATTCTAATGTTGTTCCTGTAATATTAATGGTTATAATATTTTTATTATCATCAGTTGGGTTAAAATTTGCATTATTCGGAACTTTAACAGGTGCATTATCGCCTTTTTTATAATAGAAGTAACCATTGTCATAAAAAATCTCATAACTATCCCCCGCCACAGCCATACTACTAAGCACAGTAAGTGCAGCTAATGAAAATTTAAATTTTGAATTCATTGTTTAGCCTTTTTTTGTATTGAAACTTTTGAATTTGTTGCGTCTTGTTCTGCTATTACTCTATGAGTTGTTGTCGCTCTACTCTCTGAAAGAGCAGGTTGTTTTACTACTAAAATTTTACTTGGGTCAAAAGAACTTCTGCGACAATGAAAAATCGAATTATTTTTCAAACACAATTCTCGCCAACTACGACGGTCTCGGATTGAGTTTTTTAACTCATCAATATCGATTGAACCAAGTGCCGAAATACGCTCGGTAACCCCGTCTGCAACACCATAAACAAAAAATTCTTGTTTGGAATTCAACTCTCTAAAACCATTTTGCAAATTTTGCATAACTTTTGGCTCGATTTTATCGACAAACAAGATGATAGGTTTATCATTTGAGATTTTTTTAAGCTCGTTAAATTCGGCTTTGCCATATTTGCTTAAAGCACCTTTGCTGTCAAAAGTTTTGTTTAAATCTATGCTTTGTAAATTTTGCAATAGCTCTAAATCTTGTGTTTGCAAAGCTTCTTGCTCCTGTGCCACCGAATTTGGCGAATTTGTGCCGTTAAAACAACCACTAAACACAGCAACTAAAACCAAGCAAATACTTAAATTTACTAACTTCATTTTTGCTCCTTTTATTGAAAATGTTCTTTTTATTTAAATTCCATCTAATTATACAACGGGGGGGGGGGGGGAATTGTCAAGGGGTTTTTTAAATTTTGGTTAAAAAATACGGCTAAATTTGGGAATTTTAGAAAATTTAGCGAAATTTAAAAACGCCACCGCAAGCGAGGCAGTATTTCGGGCTTGCGGCAGCGTGGGATTTGAAATATAAATTTTGTAAAATTTTGCGCTAAATTTTACGCAAAATTATTTCACAGGCAAGACATCATCGACATCGATTTCTACGCCGACTAAATCCTTATCCACCTCGCCGACTATGCGGATTTTGGTATCTGGGCTCACGACTAGGCCATTCCAGTCATCATCGTCGATATCTACGGTGATAGAGGCGCCACTTTTATCCACGAATAGATATTTATCGTCGTTATTTAGGCGTTTTTTGATATTTCCCACTAGGGTTACCTTCGTATCATCGCGCAAATCTTTCGCCTCTTTGACGCTAACTACGCGGTATGATTTGGCGCCGTATTCGACGAACTCGCCCTTGCTGCTGCCATCACCTCCGACAAAACCACCCTTTGCCAAGGCAAATGCGCAAACCGCGCTAAGGATTAGAAATTTTTTTACCATAATTCGCTCCTTTTAAGAAATTTTTTGTGTGATTTTACAATATTTGAATTAAATCTAAATTTAACGAATTTTTTTAATTTTAAAATTTGAAATTTTATACATTTTCGAGGGGGCATGCTCGCTAAATTTCTCATCTACGATGATATCTGCGATTTCGCGCGCATACTCTTCGTCGAATTTCTCGCCGTGCAAATTCGCTGAGCTCGAATACATCGCGCCAAATTGTCGCAGAAATTTCGCATGCTCACAGCCTTGCACATAGCGAAGTGAAATTTGATTTGGGTAGATAAAGGTCGATTTTTTCGCCCTTCGCACGAGATTTTTAAATTTTTCTGGCACGCGCGCTAAGGTTTTTAGCTCGTTTAAATTTGCCGTGGTTAGCACGCAGGGAGTGTTTTTGGGGCGCATTTTCGCGCGGTTAATCTGCGTAAAGTCCTTGCTTAAAAATCCGGCTGTGGTGTCTGTCTGAGCTAGGTAAATCATAGCGGAAGTGAAATTTCGCCCGAAATTTGGGCGAAATTATTATTTGTAGTTTGTGATTGCGCGAGATAGGATTGCCTCGGCCTTGCTAGCGTCCTCGAAATCCTTGACCTTCACCCATTTGCCCGGCTCCAACGCTTTGTAGGTTTCAAAGAAATTTTTGATTCTATCAAGCGTGATTTTTGGCAAATCGCTTAGAGATTTGATATTTTCATATCGTGGGTCGATTTTGCTAACCGGCACGGCTAGAAGTTTTTCGTCCATTCCGCTCTCATCTTCCATAACCAAAACGCCGATTAAGCGGCATGGGATTACTGAGCCTGCTTGAAGCGGGTATTCATTTAGTACCAAAATGTCGGCAGGATCGCCGTCATCTGCTAGCGTATTTGGCACAAAGCCGTAGTTTGCAGGGTAAAACATCGCCGAATACATAACGCGATCAACGCAAACCGCACCGCTTTCTTTGTCGATTTCATATTTTATGTTTGAGCCGTAAGGAATTTCGATTACAGCGTTGATTTTATCAGGGTTTGAACCTGCTTTGATTTTAGAAATATCCATTTTTTGTCCTTTTTATTAAATTTGTAAATTTACCACGCATTTATAGAAAATCCCGTGAAAACTCCACCACCGCCGCTGTTTCCTGCTGCGCTTACGGATTTTTTGGCTTCACAACCAGCGCAAAAAACCAAAACAGCGAAAACAGCGCAAATTCTAAGGCAAAATTTCATGCCAAATTTGGGGCTAAATTTCACAGGAATTCCCTAAATATCACTCTTAGCCAATGATTTTTTTCGCGATTATATCGTTGATATCTTCGACGATTTCTTCGATTGTGCGTTCGCCATCAACTGAGTAAAAAATCTCTTTTTTGCCGTAAAATTCGCGGATTGCGCCGATTGGTTCGTTGAAGACTTTCATGCGGTTATAAAAAACTTGCTCGTTATCATCAGCTCCCCTTGCACGACCCAAAACGCGCTCTTTGGCTGTGTTTTCGCTGACAGCTACTTCGATTACTGCGCTAAGCTCGATCTCATCGTCGCTTTTTAAAACTTCGTCGAGTTTTGTCATTTGCTCCACGCTTCTTGGGTAGCCGTCAATGATGATAAAATCTTTTGGCGAGCTTTTAATCGCAGAAGTTATCGTGCCTACAACCACTTCAAGCGGGACTAAATTTCCAGCTGAGATAAAGCTGTCGATTGTTTTGCCTAGTTCGCTACCGCTTGCTACCTCTGCGCGAAGCAAATCGCCAGTAGAGTAGTGAGCGATACTCTCGTTGTTTTGCGCGATCAAGCTAGCGTCTGTGGTTTTGCCGCTGCCTGGTGCGCCGATGATTAAAAATAGATTTTTCATTTTTTATCCTTTAAATTTATTCTAAGTCCCAATTCTTGGAGCTGTTCGCTACTAACCTCGCTTGGAGCCTTTGTCATAGGGCATTGCGCTCTTTGAGTTTTAGGGAAGGCGATGACATCTCTAATGCTACTTGATTTGGTTACTAGCATCATAAGTCTGTCAAAACCAATCGCGATACCGCCGTGTGGTGGCGCACCAAAGCTAAGCGCGTCAAGCAAGAAGCCAAATTTTTCTCTTTGCTCGTCTGGCTCTATTTTAAGCAGTTTGAAAACCTTTTCTTGGATATCAGCTTTGTGGATTCTGATACTTCCACCACCAAGTTCCACGCCATTTAGCACGACATCGTAAGCGATAGAGGTGATTTCTTCCATATCTGGCTCATCGACATTGTTTGGCATAGTAAATGGGTGGTGCATAGCCGAGTAGCTTCCGTCGTCATTTTGCTCGAACATTGGGAAATTTACAACCCACAAAAATTCAAGTTTGTTCTCGTCGATAATGCCAAGCTCGTTTGCAAGGAAAATTCTAAATCTACCCATATAATCAAGCACGATTTTTTTCTTTCCAGCACCGAAAAATACGACATCGCCGACTTTTAGGTTGCAGCGTTTGACTAGCTCATTTACATCTGCTTCATCGAAAAATTTAACCAAAGGTCCTTTTAATCCGTCTTCTTTGACTTGGATAAATGCTAGACCTTGTGCGCCAAATTTACGCACATATTCTTCAAATCTTTGCATTTGGCGTTTGCTAAATTTTAAATCTCCACCCTCGACTACAAGGGCTTTTACGCGGTTTTTCTTAACATCTTTTGCGATATTAGCGAAAATTTCATTATTTGATCTAGCGAAAATATCAGCCACATCGATAAATGGCATACCAAAGCGAAGATCTGGTTTATCGCTACCGTAATTCTCCATAGCGTCTTTGTATTGCATTACGCGAAATGGCGTAGGAATATCGTGTCCGCAAGAAGCAAAAATATCTTTTAAAAATGTCTCAGCGACCTTCATCACATCGTTTTGATCGCAAAAGCTCATCTCGACATCTATTTGGGTAAATTCTGGCTGACGATCTGCGCGCAAATCCTCATCGCGAAAGCATTTTGCCACTTGGAAATATCTATCAAATCCAGAGCACATTAAAAGCTGTTTGAAAAGCTGTGGGCTTTGCGGAAGCGCATAAAAGCTACCCGGATAAACACGACTTGGCACCAAATAATCCCTAGCACCCTCTGGCGTAGCGCGAGTTAGCACAGGGGTTTCAACCTCGACAAAACCAAGTCTATCAAGCGCATTTCGTGCCGCAATGGCTGCCTTTGAACGCATTGCAAAGCGCTCAAATTTATCGCTCGTCCTTAAATCCAAAAATCTGTATTTTAGGCGGATTTCCTCATTTACGCTCTCATCTCCGATGACAAATGGCAATGCACGGCTCGGATTTTCGATGATTAGCTCATCGACTACGATTTCAATCTCTCCGGTTTTTAAATTTGGATTTTCCAAACCCTCGCCTCTGGCGCGCACTTTTCCATTTGCGCGCAAAACATATTCGTTTCTGACATCGTTTGCTATTTCGTAAGCACTTTTGCTATCTTTTGGATCGCATACTAGCTGTAAAAGTCCGCTTCTATCGCGCAAATCGATGAAAATAACGCCACCATGGTCGCGGTAAGAATTCACCCAACCACAAACGCTAACATTTTCGCCGATATTTGCTTTGCTTAGATCGGTGCAATAATGACTTCGCAATGTGTTCTCCTTAAAAAAAATAATTAAAACTTATGATTATAATTAAATTTTGCTTTTACAAAGCTAATTTTTTATAAAATCGCGCCATGGAAAATTTAATCGCATTACAAAAAAATTTAAAATTTGTCGGAATCATCGCCAAAACAGAGGCGGGAATTTTGCCTATTATGGAGGAAATTTCTAAAATTTTGCGCTTGGGGGGCATTGAAATTTTATGCGAAAAAACCTGCGCGCAGTATTTTGGCAAAACTGGATTTAGCATAGATGAGATTTTATCTCGCACCAAAGTTTTAATCAGCCTTGGAGGCGATGGCACGCTAATTGGCGTAGCTAGAAGCGTGCTAAAAAAAGGCGCATATATAATAGGTGTAAATGCTGGCACGCTTGGGTTTTTAACAGATATTAAAAATAGCGAATTTAACGCATTTTGGCGCGAATTTATGGCTGGGAAATTTAGGCTAGATAAACTGCCTGTTTTGAGCGTGAGTTTGGAGCGCAAAAATGGCGAGAAGCTCGAAATCAGCGCATTTAACGATATGGTTATCACGCGCTCTCATATCTCGTCAATGGCGAAAATCGACGCGTTTTTGGACGATACGCACTTCAACACATACTATGGAGACGGCGTCATAATCAGCTCGCCAGCGGGCTCGACAGCGTATAATATGAGCGCAAACGGCGCGATAATCTACCCGCTTTGCGAAGTTTTCGCTATAACGCCGATTTGCTCACACAGCCTAACCCAACGCCCGCTAATTTTGCCAAAAAGATACAAACTAGGCTTCAAAAACAGCGGAAATTCCGAGCTTTGCGTGGTCATCGACGGACAAAATTTTTACAATATGGACGAATTCAAAAGTGTGGAAGTAAAAATTTCAAAACACAAATCCCAAATAATCCGCGCTAACTCATACGATTATTTCGCGGTTTTGAAGGAAAAATTGCGCTGGGGACATGCTGGATGTTAGAGAGAGTGTATATCAAAAATCACCTTAGCTTCAACGAAATCGAGCTAAATTTCGCCCCAGGGCTTAGCGTATTTACTGGTGTGAGCGGTGCTGGAAAATCTGTGCTAATGAACGCTATTTTGGCTGTGTTTGGGCTAAGGGAAGCAGAAGCAAAGATTATAGAAGCCGACATTAGCCACGAATTTGGACTTGATGAGTTTGGCATAGAAAACGAAACGCCGAATAATTTCCGCATTTTGCGGGATAAATCCGTGCGGTATTTCATAAACTCGCAACTAATTTCAAAGAAAAATTTAACCAAAATCGCGGGCGAATATGTGAAGTTTTTGGGCGCAAAAAATGCCGATGAGATCAACTCTACCTCGCTTTTGGAGTTGCTTGATTTTATGATTTGCAAAAACGATAGCGCTCATGGCTCAAATTTGGCGAATTTTAGGGCTAAATTTAGTGAATTTTTAAGAGTGCAAAAAGAGCTTAAAAAAATCGAAGAAGAAGAAAACAAAATCGAAGAACTTAAAGAATTTGCCAAATTTGAAATCGAAAAAATCGAGCAAATTTCGCCTAAAATCGGCGAATACGAAGAGCTTTTGGCAGTCAAAAAAAAGCTTAGCAAAAAGGATAAAATCGAAGAACTTTGGGCGAGAGCCGAAGGGATTTTCGAATTTGAGCGAAGCGTGATAGAGGCGCTAAATCTAAGCGAAATGGATAGCGCGTTTTTCGAAGATAGCATGAACGAACTGCGCGTAAAAATGGAAAGCTTAAACCTAGATGAACTCGATGAAATCGATATCGAGGCAGTATTAAACAGACTAGAAGCGCTTTCAGGCTTAAACAAACGCTACGGCGACATTGCTGGCGCGCTTGACACGCTTGAAAGGCGCAAAATAGAGCTTGCACACTACGAGCAAATCAGCTTCGAAAAAAGGGATTTAAACGCGAAATTTGACGCGCTAAATTTGGAAATTTCAAATTTAGCTACTCTTATCAGCGCAAAACGAAAAGCAAGTAAAAATGCACTAGAAAGCCTGATAAATCGCTATTTGGACGATTTGTATATGCCTAGCGTGAGGCTGGAATTTTTAGAACAGAGCTTGGAAGCAAACGGTAGCGACGAAGTGCGCGTAATGCTAAATAATACCGAATTTAAAAATTTAAGCTCGGGCGAGACAAACCGCCTGCGCCTCGCCTTCATCGGGGCAAATTTGGAGATCACAAACCAAGGAAGCGGGATTTTAATCCTTGATGAGATTGATTCGAATTTAAGCGGAAAAGAGGCGATGAGTATCGCAACCGTGCTAGAAAAAATCTCGAAATACTACCAAATTTTCGCTATCTCGCACCAGCCACAACTCAGCTCCAAAGCTCACTCGCACTTTTTAATCACCAAAAATGGCGAAATTTCGAGCGTAAAACTGCTAAATGAGAGTGAAAAAATCACAGAACTAGCCAGAATGATTAGCGGAGAGACGATAAGCAAGGAAGCATTAGAATTCGCCAAAAAGCTAAAAAATTAGCTAAATTTAAGCCAAAAATGAAACTCATTTGGTATATTTAATCTTTGTTTAATTTTAATTTGGCTATTTTGGCGTAAAATGTTTTGTTTATAAATTTTTAAGTGAGTTTTATGATTATTGATACACATTGCCATTTAGATGATAGTAGCTATTTTAGCGACCTTGACGCCGTAGTTCAAAGAGCAAGCGAGCACGATGTCGGCACTATCGTCATCCCTGGTGCTAGTATGTCGGATTTAGCGCGCGCTAGGGAGATTTCTCACACTTATGCAAATGTATTCTTCGCTGTGGGCGTGCATCCTTATGAAATAGATGAATTTGACATTAATACGCTAAAAGAGTTCGCAAACGACTCAAAATGCGTAGGTGTGGGCGAGTGCGGTTTGGATTATTATCGCTTAAATGGTCTTAGCGACGAGGAAAAATCTAGCGAAAAAGCACGCCAAAAAGAGATTTTTTTGGCACAAATTGAGCTTGCCAAAGAGCTAAATTTACCACTAATCGTGCATATTAGAGATGCAAACGAAGATGCTTATCAAATTTTAAAAACTCACGCAAATGGGCTAAACGGCGGTGTTTTGCACTGCTACAATGCAAGCCCACTACTCGCAAATTTAAGCGAATTTGGATTTTATTTTGGAATCGGCGGTGTTTTGACATTTAAAAACGCAAAAAATTTAGTCGAAATTTTACCAAAACTTCCACTTGATAAAATCGTCGTCGAAACAGACGCGCCATATCTTACCCCGCACCCTCACAGAGGCGAGCGCAACGAGCCAGCCTTCACGAGCCTTGTCGTGGATAAGATAGCCGAAATTTTGGATAAAGATGTAGAATTGATTAAAAGTATCACTACGCAAAATGCTTACAGACTTTTTGCAAATCAAATTAAAGGAGATTAATGAGAGTCATTAAAATCATTTTTTTGATGCTAATTTTCGCAGGTTTTGCGCACGCTAGCCAGTCAAAAATTTCACGGGTAAATCACGACTACATTATGAACGAATTTGGCATAGAAAACAACCTTTCAAGCCAAAAAGTCGTCGCTGACATTTACCGCTCTATCGATTCTTCGGATAAAAAATTATTCAAAGACATCATCACTTCACAAGCTCACAATGCCTTTTTGGTAAAAACCGAAATCGAAAGCATTGAAGCGCCTGAGTTTTTGCTCTACCTTGCTATGGTAGAATCTCACCTCAAAAACACCGTTACTTCGCACGCCAAAGCAGGCGGTATGTGGCAACTCATGCCTACAACTGCCAAAAATTTCGGCCTGCGTATAGATACGCATGTAGATGAGCGTAGAGACCCCGCGGCCTCGACGGACGCTGCGTTTTCGTATATTTTGCATTTAAGACAAAATTTTGGCAAATGGTACACCGCTCTCATGGCGTATAATTGTGGCGAAGGCTGTATGAACAGAGCCATAAAAGCGGCTGGAAACGATGATTTAGGCACCCTACTTTCTAGCAATGCAGTGCCAAAAGAGACCAAAAATTTCATCAAACGAATTATCAAATTCGCCTACATCGCCCAAAGCGATAGTATGCAAAAGGTGCTAAGATTCGAAAACGAGCCGTGGGCGCTAAAACGCATTGCCGTAGCCCCAGGCACGAAGCTAAGCGCGATCGCCAAACAAATCGGCATTTCGCAAACCCAAATGAATAGCTACAATGCACACATTACAAACGGCGTCTCACCGAGCAATGGCAAGTATTTTTTCTATATCCCAGAGAGCAAATATACAGAATTTGTCCTAAGCAGAGGCGATTTTCAGGCGTATGAACCAAACCTTATCAAAAATCGTCCAAAGCTAAGTTTTGCGAAATTTAAGCCTCAGCACGAGCATATGATCAAGGTCGAACAGATCGAAAAAACCACTCCGACATTTGCCTCTAAAACTGACGAAAAAATCCGCACAGTCGCAATGGCGTTTGATCTCAAATTTTAAATTCGGAGTAAATTTTGCATTTTAAAAAATCAATAATTTTTAGCGCGCTTGTCGCGCTAATATTTGCTGGGTGTTTTTCATCACACAGAAATTATCCGTCATCTAGTCCAAGTTCAGGCTCAAAAGCCCCTAAAATCGGCAAAAACTCGCCTGCAACCATGCGCCCTTACAAGATAAATGGCAAAACCTACTATCCCGAGCAGGTCAGTATCGGCGATACACAAAGCGGCATTGCTAGCTGGTATGGGCCTGGCTTTAACGGCAAAAAGACAAGCAATGGCGAGATTTACGATATGAACGCCATGACCGCCGCGCACAAAACCTATCCGATGAACACCATGGTCAAGGTCACCAACCGCGACACTGGCGCAAGCGCTACCGTGCGCATAAACGACCGCGGGCCGTTTGTAAGCGGGCGCGTAATCGACCTTAGCAAAAGCGCAGCCAATAAAGTCGGCGTCTTCGCCAAAGGCACGGCTCCTGTGAAGCTCGAAGTCGTGGGATTTTATGGTCAAACTATCAAAAAAGGTGCCCCAAATGCGACGATTGTGGGCGGAAATTTTATGGTGCAAATCGGAGCGTTTAGAAACCAATCTGGCGCAGCACGCTTCACGCGAGAAAACGACGCCCTACACGGATATCCTAGCGTAATGCGCGAGTTCGACCTAGACGGCGCGCCGATTTATAGGGTATTTTTAAGTGGATTTAAAAGCGAGAGCGAGGCGCGCGATTTCATCGCCAGCGGCTCACTTCAAAACGCATTTTTTGTGCGTGAGTAAAATTTATGGCTAAATTTAGGCGAAATTTCGCCTAAATTTGGTTAAATTTATCCAAATTTTTGATTTTATTTTTTCACACGCTAACGCAAGTTTTAAACACTGCCCTGATTCGTTTAGTCTCATAAAAAGTGGAAATTTATTACCAAAGATTATTTGCAAAGCTTGGAATTTCAAGAATCTAAAAGACAAATTACGGGCGTATGGTAGTTAAATTTAATCAATAAAGAAAGATTGATTTCGTGGTGTTTCTTTATCAAAAATAATCAAAAATGATAAAATCAACATTATTTTGACTATTGAAATTTTAGGATTTACCACCTATCATCGCTTCAAGAGATTATTAAAAACCCATTGACCACACTTCAAAATTTTATCTCTTTAATGAAATCTAACGCATCGTATAATGTGCCCTTAAAAGTAGTATTTTTATATGTGAAAATGCACATTTCATCCTTAAAATATTTTAATCTCTCGTAATGCCACTCATCTATATCGCCCGTATCGCAAAAGTAGCAAAACTCACCATTACGCCCTAGCATTTCATCGCCACCATAGCCTTTTAGCTTAATTTGCCACTTTTTGTTCGGACAAGATGAAATTTTAAATTTTCTAAAATTTTTTTGATTTTTTATTTTGTATTGTTTGCGCTTTTCATCTGCTCGCAAAACGCAATCGCTAA
Source organism: Campylobacter sp. JMF_14 EL1 (assembly GCF_027737585.1). NCBI lineage: Bacteria > Pseudomonadati > Campylobacterota > Epsilonproteobacteria > Campylobacterales > Campylobacteraceae > Campylobacter > Campylobacter sp. JMF_14 EL1. The sequence continues at coordinate 271,900 of NZ_JAOVTW010000002.1, read as the reverse complement.
AATCGCCTTTAAAAACCTCGCCATCTTCGAAAACAAAGCTTTTTCTGACCCCGTCATCCATATACTCGCAGACATAATCGGCGTAAATATCACCTATTTCGCCACCGCACCAATCAAAAATTTTTTCGCATTTTTCATCGATTGCGATTGCAAAAAATAATCCATCGTCAAAAACATAAAATTTCATATTTTCACCATTATAAATATTGTTTTTTTCAAAGAGAATTGATAAAAAGCGAGATTTTAGCATTTTTGGCTTTGGTTTTCAAATACCTATGAAATACTAAAAATTATCTTTCAAAATTTATGCTATTTTTGTGTTTGTTTATTGCCTGTTTATTTCAACTCACACGCCCCGCGTGGGGCGCGACAAAATGAAAACAAACCCTGACAAATTTATTAAAAATTTCGACTTAATGGACAAAATAAGGGATACAACCATTAGCAAATAGCGATGGCATCGTTATTTATAAAGCTTTTATAAAATGCTGCTAAAAAAGGTAGCTAAAATGCATAAAAAATCTGCCCAAATTGTGGCTCGCTTAGTATCGTAAAAAATGGTTTTAATAAAAATAAAAAACAAAATTTCAAATGCAAAGATTGTGGTAAAAAATTTGTTTTAAAAAACCAAAATATAGATAAAATTTACACCGAATATATTTTGGAAAACAAGCGTAGTGGTGCCACGCAGTGGCAGGTTTCTGTAAAATACCAAAATATCGACACCTTCCAAGCATTTTAAATTATCAAGCAAAAGCCTTTCAAGAGCCTTTGCTAAGCTTGAAGCAAAAAAGCCCGAAAAATTGCATTTAAAGAGGGCTAAGCAAGGCCGTGTGGTGTGCCATTTTGGCCGTGTGGGTTTCACACACAAAATTACACAAAAATCAAACTTACAAACAATCCTAAAACCGAAGCCGGGATAAATTTGCTTAGAATTTCAAAAAAGTTGAGTTATTGTAATAGTGCCGAATTTAACGAGCTTTTGAGTGATTTTTATAGTGAATTTGGGGAGTTTTTACAGGAAAAAAGCATAAATGAAAAAGGCAAAATTTTTTACACTCACAAACGCCTTAGAAGTGCCTATTTGAGCCTAAAAAGAAATCTTTCTTTGTTTTTTACTTATGAGAAATTTAACACTGTGCCAAAACGAATAATAAGCTAAAAGGGAGTTTTAAGGATTTAAAAAATAGATTAAGGGTGTATAATGGATTAAATTTGGCGAATAAAGAGAGATTGATTTCGTGGTATTTCTTTATCAAAAACAATCAGAAATGATAAAATTTATCCCTTATTTTGTCTATTAAGCCGAAATTTCATAAATTTTAAAATTCTGCGAATTTAGCTAAATTTGCGTTTTAAATTTTTAGTGAATTTTTTATTCGCGCACAGATAGACGCCGTATCCTAGGAAAATGCAAATCGCCATTACCACAGCTAGCGAAAATGGGTGATTTGCGCCGGCAGCTCCCACGATTGCGGCGATTAGCCCAGCTACCGCCATTTGCACCGCGCCTAGCACAGCTGAGGCAGAGCCTGATTTGCCCTTAAAGCGCGCCATGGCAAGCACCACGGCATTTGGGATTATGAGCCCCTTCATACCCAGCGTGAAAAAAAGGCAAACTTCAAACGCCCAAAATCCAAGCCCCAAAAGCCCGCACCCAAGCAAACACAAAGCCCCCACAATCATCGCTAAAAAGGCAAATTGCAAAATCACAAAAGGCGAGATTTTTTGCACGATTTTGGCATTTATCGCCGAAAAAATCGTCATCGACAGCGCATTTACGCCAAAAATCAACCCAAATTCCTTGCTACTTAGCCCAAAATGCTCCTTAAAAACAAACGCAGAGCCCGTGATATAGGCAAACATCGCGGCCATTGTAAGCGCAGACGAAAGCGTAAAAATAAAAAATTTGCGATTTTGCAAAATTCTAGCGTAATTTATAAAAACGGGTTTGAAGCCCAGTTTTAGGCTCTTGTCGATAATCGCGCTCTCCCTAAGCCCTAAAAATATCATCCAAAACAAAATTATTCCAAGCACAAAAAGCGTGCCAAATATCAGCTTCCACCCGCCAAAATCGAGTATAAACGCCCCAAATGTGGGCGCTAGCATAGGCGCTATGGAGCCTACTATCATCATCAGCGCCAAAACCGACGCGCCCTGGGCGGTGTCAAATTTATCGTTTATCACAGCGCGCGCAATCACCACGCCAGCGCACCCGCCAAGGGCTTGAACAAATCTAAAAAATATAAAAGCATATATATTTTGGGTATTAGCGCATAAAATACTCGCCACGATAAAAAGGCTAACGCCCGCTAGCAGGGGCTTTCTGCGACCATAAATGTCGCTTAGTGGGCCATAGATTAGCTGACCTAGCGCAAATGCGACAAAAAACGCGCTGATTGAAAGCTGAGTGTAAAATTCGCTAGTCTCAAAGCTAGTTTGGACATTTTTTAGCGCTGGCAGATACATATCCGTAGAAAGTGGCGCCACAGCCGACATATAGGCCAAAACTATGATTAAATATGGTTTTGCGATTTTGGGCGAATTTAAAAATTCGCCGATTTTTTCAAACATTAAATTCCTTAAATTTCAAAATTTAGCTAAATTTTACCTCTAAATATCCACAGGGTTTTCGTCGTTTTCGCTCGCATTTTCATCGCCAAAAAGCTCTTCGCCTTGACTTTGATTTTGCGTATATGCGCCCTGTTTTAGAACATTTGCCATATTTGTATCAGGGATTGCGAAGCTTTCGATATCTACGCTTTGGCTTGGCACATCTACGCTTTGCATAATCTCATCTGCGCCAGTTTCGATAAATTCCCCGCTCTCGCTTTCTTGCGCAAAATTTTGCGCAGTATCTCCCACGCCCTGATTTACAAAATTTGGCGCAAATTCCGACGCAGTATTTGGCGCACCTGCCCCATTTTCTAGCGAAATTTCGCCTACCATTGGCATTGCTTCGGCAAAATCCGGCGTCATATCAGGCGTCATTTCAAACTCGCTACTCTCCATTGGCGCACCACCGAAGCTCACCAAATCCACAAAACGCGTATAAGGCCCCTGAAATGCGACCTCTATCGTGCGCCCTGCTTCGCCTGAGCGGTTTTTGCCGATGATGATTTCAGCCTTTTCTTCTAGCTCATTTCGCTTAAATTCTTCTATCTCGCTCGGATCCTTGCCCGCCATTTCCAGCGCAGCTCTTTTCTCGCGATACGCCCTTTCTTTATAAACCTCATCACGATAAACAAAAAGTATAATGTCTGCGTCCTGCTCGATCGCCCCACTCTCGCGCAAATCCGCCATTTGCGGGCGTTTATCTGATCTAAGCTCCACGCCACGATTGAGCTGCGAAAGCGCGATAATCGGTATATTTAGCTCGCGCGCAAGTAGCTTTAATCCGCGCGAAATTTCGGCGATTTGCAAATGCCTCTCGCTAAAATTACTCGTGCTTGTCATAAGTCCGATATAATCCACCACGCAAAGCTCGATATTTTCGTGCGCCGCTTTGAGTTTGCGCATTTGGGTGCGTACCTGCTGGATATTGACATGACCGCTATCATAGACGAAAAGTGGCAAATCCATCATGCGTTCGCACTCGGCATTAAACCTGCTCCAATCATCATCGCTTAGCGTCGCACTTAAAATCGAATTTAGCGGCACAGAGCTTCCGATACTTAGCATTCTATACATAATCTGCACGGCTGGCATTTCGAGTGAAAAAAACACCACGCCCTTGCCCTTTTCGAGCGTTTTTAGCATGGAGTTTAGCACGAAGGCTGTCTTTCCCATACCTGGGCGCGCAGCGATGATGATAAGCTCGCCCGGTTTGTAGCCTTTGGTAAATTTATTAAGGTATGTAAATCCCGTGTCAAGCCCTACTAGCTCGGAGCCTGCTTGTTCTTTTTGTTTGCGTAGCTCGCTAACGACTTCGGTGATGATTTCGGGGCTGGTTTTGACCCCGCCGTGCTTTTCCTCGTCGATTAGTTTGTAGATTTCTGCGCTGATTTTATCGGCGGCTTCTTTGGCTTTTTGGGTTTCATTTACGATAGTAGGCGTCCTGTGCGCGATAGAATTTAGCCCGCGCTTGATAGATTTTTCTTTTAGCTCGTTTGCGTATTTTCGCGCGTCGATTAGTCCGCTCGTGGCTAAAATTTCAGCAAAAATTTGCTCGTTATACCTGCCTTCTAGCCATTTTTTGATAAAACTAGGCGCGATAGGCTCATCATGCGCCACGCACTTCGTGATAGCCTCATAAACATCGGCATGTGGCTTGAAATAAAAGTCCCCCACACCAATCATATCGCCGATTTCGCTGTATGCCTCGTCGTCTTGTATGAGCGCGCTTAAAATCGCTCTTTCCATATCCAAATCATATAAATTTGCAGCTACTTCCATAAATTTACCTTGATTAAATTTGATTAAATTTCATTAAATTTGCCAAAATTTAGCGCTCTTCATAGCGCTTCACTTCGTCCTCAACTTCGCTTAAAAATCTCTCCACAAGTTCGCTCTCTTTTAGCTTTGCCACTATTTCGCCACGCCTAATCACTAGTCCGTTTCCCTTGCCAAAGGCGATTGCGACATCTGCACCCTTTGCTTCGCCTAGCGCATTTACCACGCAGCCCATCACAGAGATATTTAAAGGTGCTTTTATGTGTTTCGTGCGCTCTTCTACGATTTTAATCGCGCTAACTAAATCGCTTTGCAGCCTCCCGCAAGTAGGACATGAGATGATATTTATGCCACTTTTTTGCACTCCGGCGTCTTGGAGTATCGCTTTGGCGACTTTGATTTCTTCTTCGAGTTCGCCTGTTATGCTTACTCTCATCGTGTCGCCGATACCTTCTAATAAAAGCGTTCCAAGTGCGATTGCACTTTTTATAGTAGCGTGAAATGTGGTGCCTGCTTCGGTTACGCCTAAATGAAACGGATACTCGCAAAGCGGACGAAGTGTGCGGTAGGCTTCTACGGTGCGGGGCACATCGGAGCTTTTTAGAGAAATCGCAATGTCGGTAAAATCGAAGTCTTCGAGCAATTTGAAATTATAAAGCGCACTCTGGATCATGCCTTGTGGGGTTCTGCCAAATTTGGCTTCAAACTGCTCTTCGAGTGAGCCTGAATTTACCCCTATGCGAATTGGCAAATTTCGCTCTTTACACGCTTTTACCACTTCTTTTATGCGCTCACTTCCGCCGATATTGCCCGGATTTATGCGAATCGCATCGACAAAAGGGGCGACTTCAAGCGCCAAGCGATAGTTAAAATGAATATCCGCAACTATCGGCAAGGGCGAGTTTTTCTTTATCTCTGCCAAAGCCTTTGCGTCGTCATGATCTAGCACGGCACATCGCACCAAATCAGCCCCCGCAAAATAAAGGCGATTTATTTGCTCCAAAGTGCCTTTTATGTCTTTTGTCTTTGAAAATGTCATCGACTGCACCGAAATCGGCGCGTCCCCACCCACTGCGACATTTCCTACTTTTATCTGTTTTGTTTTGTATCTCATTTGTAAATTTGCCTTGAATTTTAAAATTTAGTGTGCGAGATTGTAGCAAAATGTGGTTTAAATTTTGCAAATTTATAAAATCTGTCATTGCAGAGCAAGTATTACCGCACCCAAAATTTGCAAAAAACAAAACGAAATTTTATTTCACCCAAATTTGCCAAATTTAAAATAAATCTGGGCTTTAATATGATAAAATGCAAGTGTCTTTTTAATTTTTTTATAAGGATTGCTTATGAACGCATTTTTTGTTTTAGGCGACGATGTGCGCGATGTCACAGCCAAATTTGACGGTGCTGTGGCGCTAAATATCGTCCCAGATGTGGCGAGCGAGAGCGAAATCATATCGCTTTTAGAAAAAGGCGAGATTGCACAAATCTCAAAAATGGCAATAGCCAAATTTGACGCAGTCTCAAAAAACGCAAAATGCGTAATCGTCTATGGCGCAAAAGGCTTCGATGAGGTGCTAAATTTCGGCCTTAGCAAGGATTTGGCTCTGCCTGTGGTGGGACTATATACGAGCGAGAGCAAGGCGAAAATCGCCGAGAATTTCGCCAAAAAATGTGGCGCACAAATTTTGCGCTTCACCACAAAAGATGTCTGCGCTGATTGCCTAGGCGAGGCGCTAAATGGCGCGAAATGCGAAATTCTAACCCCAGTGAGATTTGAGAGCACACTTTACGCCAAAGCAGCGTCAAACAAAAAATCAGTCGTCCTACCAGAGGCCGATGATGAGAGAATTTTGCGTGCTAGTGAAATTTTACTAAAAAGTGGCGCGGTAAATTTAGTCTTGCTTGGCGACGAGGCAGAAATTAAGGCAAAAGCTGGAAATTTAGGGCTGAATTTAGACGGCGTCAAAATCATAAACCCAGCAAACAACGAATTCTCTGATGAGTTTGCAAACACCCTTTACGAGCTTCGCAAAGCCAAAGGCATGGAGCTAGAAAAAGCGCAAAAACTAGTCAAAGATCGCACATTTTTTGGCACAATGTTAGTGTATAGTGGCAAGGCCGACGCTATGGTCAGTGGCGCTAGCACGACCACAGCCGAGACTATTCGCCCAGCACTACAAACAATCAAAACAATGCCGGGCGTAAGCACTGTAAGTGGCTCATTTATCATGTGCCTAGATAGCCAAATTGTGATTTTCGCAGACTGCGCCGTCGTGCCAAACCCTGATGCAAACGCTCTTGCAAGTATCGCGATTAGCTCGGCAAATACTGCGCGCGCATTTGGACTAGAACCACGCGTAGCCATGCTAAGCTACTCTACCAAAGGAAGTGGCTCAGGCCCAAGCGTAGAAATCGTAGAAGAAGCCACCAAACTAGTTGGCGAGCTAGCCCCTGATTTAGCAGTCGATGGACCATTGCAATTCGACGCAGCGTTCGACCCTACAACCGCAAGCAAAAAGGCCCCAGGCTCAGCAGTAGCTGGCAAGGCAAATGTCTTTGTTTTCCCTGATTTAAATGCAGGAAATATCGGCTACAAGGCAGTCCAACGCACATCTGGCGCAGTAGCAATCGGCCCAATCTTGCAAGGTCTTAAAAAGCCAGTTAATGATTTAAGTAGAGGTTGCAAGGTCGAGGATATCGTAAATACAGTGCTTATTAGCGCAATTCAAGCAGGAGTAAATTAATGGAAATTTTAGTCATAAACTCAGGTAGCAGTTCAATCAAATTTAAATTCCAAGATATGGATACCAAAACTTGCCTTGCAAGCGGTGTTATCGAGGAAATCGGCTCAGAGCATTCAAAAGCCAAAATTGAGGCAGGCGAATTTGAAAAAGAGGTCAAAGAGCCGATTAAATCGCACGAAGAGGGTATCGAGATAATGTATCGCTTGCTAAAAGAAAGTGGCACGCTAAAAGACATCAACGATATCGAGGGTATCGGACACAGAATCGTCCAAGGCGCTGATTATTTCGACAAAGCAGCCTTCGTAGATAGCGATGTGCTAGCCAAAATCGAAGAACTTTGCCCGCTTGCCCCTCTTCACAACCCAGCAGCAGTCGCTGGAATCAAATCATGTATGAGCGCGTCAAAAACCCCAAATGTGGCTGTTTTTGACACTACATTTCACCAAAGCATGCCAAAAGAAGCATATATGTATGCGCTTCCGTATGAATTCTACGAGAAAAACAAAGTCCGCAGATACGGCGCACACGGCACTTCTCACTGGTATGTATCACGCACAGCAGCTGAATTTTTAGGCGTGGATTATGATAAATTTAACTGCATTACGCTTCACCTTGGAAATGGTTCTAGTATCACCGCTATCAAAAATGGCAAATGCGTCGATACTTCAATGGGTATGACGCCATTAGAGGGCCTTATGATGGGCACTAGGTGTGGTTCGATAGATCCTGCGATTATCGCGTATATGGAGCGCGTGGCAGGTCATGGCGCACAAGAAATGGACGCGATAATGAACAAAAAAAGCGGACTTTTGGGCGTTTGTGGCACTAGCGATTTGCGCAAAGTCGAGGAAATGATGGAAGCAGGCGACGAAAAAGCAAAACTCGCCTATGATATGCTAGTCTATCAAATCGTCAAACTCGTAGGCGCATACTACGCAGTGCTTGGCAAAATCGACGCTATCGTTTTCACAGGCGGTATCGGAGAAAACGCAAATATCTTGCGCGAGAGAGTTTGCGAGAAGCTAGCGCATTTTGGTATCGCAATCGACAAAGCTGAAAACAATATCCGCAGGAAAATCAACCGCGATCTAAGCACGAGCGAGGCAAAAATCAAAACTCTAATTATCCCTACAAACGAAGAGTTAGCGATCGCCGAGCAAGTAGTCGAGGTGTTAAAAGCCAAAAATTTGGCATAAATTCCGTAAATTTTAGGCGAGAAATCGCCTAAAATTTGCCTATTTTTCAAAATTTACGCTACAATACGCGCTTAAATTTTAAAATTTCACTTCCACACAAAATTTAAAATTTCACCGAATTTAAGGGTTTAAAATGAGTAAAATTTATTTTATCAGCGATTTGCATTTCGGACACGAAAACATTATGAAATACAGCCCAAAATACCGAAATTTTAAGAGCGTGGCCGAAATGGACGAGTATCTAATCGCCCTGTGGAACGACACTGTGAGCGATGATGACATCGTCTATAATCTAGGCGATTTCTCATTTCACAAAGACAGCGCCAAAACAGCGCGGATTTTAGAGCAGCTAAACGGCTCTCATAGGCTGATTTTGGGCAATCACGACAAACAAATCATAGCAAACGCCGATTTGCAGGGATATTTCGACGAAATTTGCGATTATAAATATTTCAAAGCCCCAGGCGTGAAAAAGGGTCTCGTGCTATTTCACTACCCGATTTTGGAGTGGAACGGCGCGCATTATGGCTCGGTGCATTTATACGGTCATGTGCATGACAAAACCCCGCCACTAAAAGGGCGCGCGATTAATGTTTGTTATGATTATAACGGCAGATTTTTGGAATTTAAAGAAATTTTAAAAATGGCTGAGAAGCTGGATTTTAGCGGGTTTATACATAATTCTAGCGATGATGATAACGAAGAGTAATGGGATTTTTAGCGTGGGTTTGGGCTTTGGCATGGTTTGGAATACTGTGCCGAAATTTGACAAATTTTAAATTTGCGTGAATTTTCTAAATTCGGCGCAGAAATTAACTTCGCTCAAAATTCAAAGCTTCTTAAAATAAAACACATCATCTTTTCGATAATCCAAAAATCACCGTATTCGCCGTCAATATAAATTTTACAATTTTCAAATTCGTTTAAATTCATAGCGCACCTACTCAATCACAAGTTGCATTAGATACAAATCTTCGCCGTCGGTTACTTTTAAATTTCTGCTCCCGCATTTTGGGCAGATGAAGTTGTTTTGCTCCAAAACGCCGTTGTATCCGCACTTTTCGCACTCTATAACGACATCTTGGATATGGATTTTTAGCTCGGCATTTTCGCAGACCGTGCCCTGCCTAAACACATCGTAGCAACTTTGCAAATAATGCGCTTCCACGCCACTAAGCCTGCCTACTTTGACTACGATTTCTTTGATTTCTCCGCCGCCGTTTTCGTTTAAATTTTTCTCGCAAAGCTCCACTAAGCTTTGCACTATCGACATTTCGTGCATATTATCTCCATTTTATTAAAATGTTTTTATCATCAAATAATTGATTTTTTTCTCAATATCAATACCTGCAACTTCTAAAAAATATTTTCTCAAATCATCTTTATCTTGTTTTGTAATTATAGGTATAATTTTTTCGCCATGCTTGGTTTTTATAGCTAAAAAACTAAACGAAAATAGACTGCCAAGCGACCCATTTCTGATGATAGAAAGTATCATAAACGGGCAGTAAATCACTATGATTAAGCTGCTAAAAGCGTATGCCATATTTATCGCACCCACAAATAAAGAAAAAATCACCACCACCAAAAAAATAGGCAGTAGCATCGTCCTTTTATCGATAATAAAATTTGTCTCTTTTAGCGAATTTGTCTCTATGGATATAATAGCACTTAGGGAGATTTTAGAGTTAAAAAATTTAAATTTCGTATCGTTCGTGCCTATGCGTTTTTTAAACCAAATAGCCAGTATTATTGTCGCAATAATTGACGAAATAAAGATTTTATTGTTGTTAAATTCGCTATAAATTGTCCTTGTAGTCATAAAAGTAATAATTCCCTTATCAAAAAGTATCTTTGTTAAAATTAAATCAAAAATGGCAGGGAAAAACATATAAAATGAAATTTCTTTTATAAAATCTCTTATAACAATCGGATTTTCGTCATAATTTCGCAAATTTGATTTTTTGACATTTGGTTTATTTTCTAAATTTTCGTTTTCCAAATTTATCCTTTTTCGTTTAAATTTTTCTCGCAAAGCTCTACTAAGCTTTGCACTATCGACATTTCGTGCATATTATTTCCTATCAATAAATTGTTTTTGTATTTTTAAGTCTTGTTCTGAAATATCAAACCAAACAGAAATTTTCTTTTCTGCATTGTCTAAATTTTTATTAGCTTTGAGCTTAAAATATGTTTTTAACTCGTTGTAATCATCTTGACTGCTAAGTAAAAAATTAAAAAATAGACCATTTTTACTTTGAATAAAAATCATATCGTGCAAAATTTCAGTATTTTTACCAAAATGAAAAATAGCTTGTGGTAATATCAATACTAAAAATGTTAGCACAGCAATCATTATTGTCGCCATAGGAAACATAAAAAGCCCTAAAATCGGCAAAATTATTATAAAAACAACAGCTGATTTTGTCGTAAAATCATTTGGCGTAGGATAAAAAATAGGCAGTGAATAAGAAATTGTTTTTGTAATTTTTTTAATTGATTTTGGTTCAAATTCGGCAAAAATTTTACCATCAACCACCTTGATAATTTTATCGTTATAAAAATAAACTATCGCATTTTTATAAAGTTTAGCTTCTGCTCTACGAAATAAAATTACAAAAGTAAAACACATTGCAATTTGCATTGAATTGATTTTTCCGTCAAAGAAAAAATCTTTTATTACAGCTAAACAAATTAGGCAAATTATTAAAATAACTGAAATTTTAATAACTTTTTCGGTGTTATCGACTATTATCAACGGATTTTCGTCATAATCTCGCAAATTCTCTTTTTTAGCATTTGGTTTATTTTCTAAATTTTCGTTTTCCAAATTTATCCTTTTGTTTTTGCTGTTCGGTCAGTATCGCTTGATACTGAATTTTAAATTTCAGCAAATTCTAGGTAGTAACTCACCCTTTGGAAGCTCCAAAAATCGCCCTGAGCCATACGCATTTTGGATTATCACCCTATTTTGCGATTTTGCTGCGCCTGTTACTTCGCCAATGATCCCAGCATTTTTATCAAATTTACGCAACACTTCCAAAGCTTTTTCTTCGTCGCCGTTAGCAACGACTGCGACAAAAGTGCCTTCGTTTGCCAGTTCGTAAGGTTCAAAACCTAGCAACTCGCACACGCCCACGACTTCATCGCTCAGCGCGATTTTTTCTTCGAAAACCAAAATTTCATTGCCAGAAATCTCGGCAAATTCGTTCAAAACTGCACTCAAACCCCCACGCGTAGCGTCTCGCATAGCTCTTATTTTCACGCCACTTGCTAGTAACTCCCCTACTACGCCATTTAGCGGTTTGCAGTCGCTTTTAAGCTCACTTTCAAGCGAAAGCTCATCTCTGGCGGCCAAAATCACAGCTCCGTGTCTGCCGATATCGCCACTAAGCAGGATTTTATCGCCGATTTTGATATTTTTCGCCTTTATGTTTGGCGAAAGAATTTGCCCTATTCCGCTAGTGTTTATGAAAATCTTGTCGCATTTGCCGTGCGGGACGACCTTGGTATCGCCACAGACGATTTTTACGCCACACTGCTTTGCCGTGTCGGCAATGGAAGCTAAAATTCGCTCAAATTCGGCAAATTCCAGCCCTTCTTCGATGATGAAACCAACACTGATAAAAAGCGGTTTTGCCCCAACCATACAAAGGTCGTTTATCGTGCCACAAACTGCGATTTTACCGATGTCGCCACCGCTAAAAAATATCGGCGTAACGACATACGAATCAGTCGTAAAAGCTAGCTCGCCACTGGGATTTGGCAAAATCGCGCTGTCGTTGCACTCACGCAAAATTTCATTATCAAATGCCCTAAAAATCGTATCATTGATGAGTTTATTCATCTCTTCGCCACCACCACCGTGGCTAAGCAAAATCGTTTTTTTCATTTTCCCACCTTGCATATAAATATATTTTCTTTATGGTCTTTAAAAGCCCTATTTAGGTCAGTTTTGCCACTGCTAAATGGCTTAAATAAAATTTCATTATTTATCACTTCTCCATATTTTGACAAAATATTTTCTACTTCGCCAAGACTTATTTTGTTTTGGCTAGAACTTGAATTCGAAGTGTATGTGTTATTGTAAGTAACGACGATAATTTTTGAAATTCGAGCCAAATTTTTAATTAAATCATAAAATGCCAAATTTGCTCTACTTGTGCAATATTCACTCATATTTTCGCATTTTGGCTTTCTAGCTACACCGCCTAGCGCAGGTTTGTCATTTTTACAAAGCGTCTCTAAAAAATGGTAAAAGCGCGAATATTGCCTAGAATTATACGGCGGATCGACAAAGGCTACACTAAATTTCGTATTTAATTTTTTCACCAATTCATTGCTATCTTGTCTATAAATTTCAATTTTTGCATTTGTATGCACTGGCAAAATAAGTTCAAATTTAAATTTATCGCTTAAAATCGCGTTTTTGCGATACGCTTCATAATGCCCTACCGTGTTTGCAATTTTATCACAACTATACAAAAGAGATGACAATAAAATATAAAATTCTTTCTGATTTATAGTTTTTTGAGCAAATTCTTTGTCTATCTTTTCCCTTATTCGCCCTATCATCATAGCGTCATTTTTACTAAAAAATTTATCACCAAACTCACTGCTATAATAGTTGTTTTTCAAAGAAATTTTATTGAATTCATCGCATAAATTCTCTAATTTTTGCATATCGTAGCAACCATTGCCAAAAAATCCTTGATAAATAGCGAAATTTGAATATAAAAAATCATTTATCGCAAAATGTGTAAAATTTTCATTTTTCATAAAATATTCGCTTACTACGCCAGTGCCGCCAAAAACATCAAAAAAACTTAAATTTTTGCTCAAATTTAAATCTTGCAATGCTAAATTTACACATTTTTCAATCTCTGGCAAAAGCTTTGTTTTGGCTCCTGTGTAACGACGATTTTTTATATCAAACATTTAACAAATCCAAAATTTCGCTACTTTTTTGTAGTTTAATAATAAAATTTTCTATATCTAAATTTATTATGTCTAAATTCTCATCATATTTTATAAATTTCACATATCGTTTGCTATCATCAAAAATTTTCGGCGCAACGAAAATTGCAAAATTTTGTTTATCTATATTTTTTGAAATTTCATCTTTTAAATGCCTAGAAATTGGCAAAAGCTCATTATTTACCTGCGCTCTACCACATATCAAGCTAACTTCTGTTAATGAGTGCGATTTTTCATCATCACAAATAATATCTGGCATATTTCCACTCGCATGGCTTGTCGGCAAACCTTCATCGTCAATATGATAATTTGGCAAAACTTCTAAATTTGCAAAATTTTGTTTTAATGCAATACTTGCCAAAAATTCAAACCTAGTCGGTTCTGGTATAAATTTAAAAACTTCATCTTTACTCGATTTTTTATGTGCCAAAATAGAAAGTTCATTATAAATCTGTTCTTTTGTATAATTGGTGGCAAATTTTTGCAAAGTTTCTAGTTTAATGTCGTTTTGTAGCCCTAAATCAACGCTAGAAGCGATACCTAAAATCCCGTTATCAATCTCGCCCATAAATTGATAAAATTCAAATTTATCATTAAATGCACTAAAAGTAGAATAATTTGCCAATACATAATCTATTTTTTCACTCTCAAAGCTGTTTAAATCTATAAAACGACCATTTCCTCGAAGCGAAATAAGTCTAGTAATACGCATTTTGCGTATGTATTCATCTATGCTTTCACCACAAATTTGAACTTTTTTAAATCGTTTTTGATTGCTACTTTTTAAAATTTCCAATGCTTTTTCATAAATAATATCATCGCTGTATCTAAAACTAGGAAATTTTGCCCTAAAATCCAATATAAAATTAGTTAATTTTTCGCTATCGCCATCTTCCCAACATGTGAAAAACGGAATTTCTTGTCTATGAATTTTACTATCGCCAATTTTGATTTTTAAATTTTTCATAGTTTGCAAAAGCAAAATTAACGGAACATTTTGATTTAAAACTCGCCTAAATGGATTATTTCTTTGATATTTCATCATAGAATTTAAAAAAATATCTGAAATTTTATTTTCGTTTATAGGATTTTCATTTGCTGCATTTATTAGCATGTGTCCGACATTGGAAATCAAAATAGGCTTATTCATCGCATAAAAACAAAACCCAAATTCCATAGGCAATTTATACCAAGTATCAAATCTGCTATCCCAACCATAATCAAACCCAGCTTCCTTGTGTTTTTGCGGTGAATTTTCAATAATATTTTTTATTTCATCATCGCTAAATTCGGTTTCGTTCTCTAATTTATCTTTATAAAATTTTTTTTCAAACATGGTCTCATAAAGTCTATTTTTAATAATCTTTGCTACGATTTGCATAATGATTTCATGTGTGAGTATGTGATTTTCATAATGGGCTAAAATTTCTATGAATTTTGCAATCCTACTAGGATTTCTCATAGTTGTGCTAAAAGATAAAATTTTATACTCTTGCTTTGGCATTTGTCACATATACCTCCCTTGAATTTTTTATCGTATTATCGTTAAAACTTATATAATTGCTTTTTATGTCATAAATTTCATATTTTTTGGCAAAATTTAGCAAAATCGTATTTGTTTTATTTTTATGTGTCAATAAATTTGACAATCCCCATTTTACGCCATTTTTATCCAATTCATCTAACAAATTGTATAAAGAAATTTCGCTAAATTCGTTCCAAATTTTGTTATATTCGCTACCGCTTATCAAATACGGCGGATCACAATATATAAAATCATCATTGCTAAATTTAAATTTAAATAAAAAATCATCAAAATTTTGGTTACAGAAATTTAAATTTTTATCTTTACAAAAATCAAAATAATCATTTAGTGCTTTAAAAACATTTGCATTAAAATCGACATTCCCAACAGGAAGATTAAAATTTCCAAATTTATTAAATCTAAGCATGTGATTAAACCCATAAATTAGCAACAAATAAAGCCTAAAAAAATCATTTTGATTTGTATTGAAATCATTTTTTAATTTATTATATGCTTCTTTATTAAATTTGGCAAAATATGTTTTTTTATATTCATCTCGCAATGATTTTGGCGGAATTTTACCCTGAAAAGAACAAGAAAGTAGATATTTTTCAATAAGAGCAAAAATTTCATCAAAAAATTTTATATTCGTAGAATTGGTAAGCAAAAATTTATGCAAATTTATAATATTTTTATCGACATCATTTAAAAAATAATTTTTTGCATTTGTATTCAAAAATGAACTGCCACCACCGCAAAACGGCTCAAAATAATTATTTATATTTTTAGGAAAAAGTTTTGACAACTGTGGCATAAGTTTGTATTTATCGCCCACATAAAAAAATGGAGAGCGTATAACAGATGAAATTTTTTTATCAAAACAACAGCTTGTCATTTATTTATTTCCTTAAAATTACATATAATTTTACGCAAAATTTTATAAATTTCGTGCGTATTTGAAATACGCAGCACATGCACCTTCACTACTTACCATGCACGAGCCTATCGGGTTTTGTGGGGTGCAGACCTTGCCAAAAACCTTGCAATCATAAGGTTTTGCCTTGCCGCGCAGTATCTCGCCACAAATACACGCCCTATTTTCACCCTTACTTTCTAAATTTTGCAAAATTTCAGCGAATTTCACTCTCGCGTCAAATTCGACGAATTCGGCTTTTAGTTTCATACCACTTTTTTGGATTTCCCCTAGACCTCGCCACGAAAAATCGCAAATTTCAAAATATTTATCTATCAAATTTAAGGCAGTTTTGTTGCCGTCAGTCTTAACCACGCGGTCGTATTCGTTATAGACTTCATGCGTGCCATTTTCAAACTGAGTTACCAAATTTAGCACGCCCGCCATAATGTCAAGTGGCTCAAATCCGCTTACGGCGATTGGTTTTTTGTATTTTGTGGCGATATTTTCGTAAATTTTGCTTCCTGTGATGACGCTGACATGGCTAGGTCCTAAAAATGCGTCGATTTTGGCTTCTTTATCTTGCAAAATGGCTTCCACAGGGGCTGGGACGGTTACATGATTTATGTGGAAAAATAGATTTTTTAGCCCCAAATTTATCGCTTTATCCACCAAAACCGCGCTCATCGGCGTGGTTGTCTCAAAGCCAATCGCAAAGAAAATGACATTTTTATTTGGATTATCAACGGCGATTTTTAGGGCATCGAGCGGACTATAAAGTGCGCGTATATCGGCTCCACCTGCACGCAGTTTTTGCAGGCTCGTGGTGCTTCCGGGGACGCGGAGCATATCAGCCAAAGTGCAAAAAATCACGCCGTCCTGACTTGCTAACGCAATGGCTTCATCAATGCGAGCTCGTGGCATTACACACACAGGACAGCCCGGACCATGCACGAAATTTATATTCTCGCCAACCAAATTTGGCAGACCAAATTTCATAATGCTATGCGTATGACCACCACAAATTTCCATGATATTTATGGGCTTTTTGCTTTTTTGCTTTATCGCTTCTGAAAGCCCTAAAATCAGCTTTTTATCTCTATAATCTTTTATCAAATCCATTTTTACTTCTTTGTAAGTTTATAACTTTCTTCGATTAAATCGTATGTCGTCGCCTCGTCGCAAACGCCCAAAATTACGCTAATCCAATGCTTTTTGTTCATGTGATACGCTTCTATGATACTCTTGCCGTCGCGCAAAATTTCGCCCAAATTCGGCTCGGTTTTCAAATTTAAAATATCAAGCGTTTTTTCGCCCACAAACGCGCCGGGTTCGACGCCCAGAGTTTTTACACTCACACCCTTCATCAGCACAGCAAACCATTTTTTGTTTTTTTCGTGGCGAAAAACGCAAAAGCCCGGCGCACTTTTCCACAAATACTCAGGCTTTGCGCGATACCTGCGCCAGATTTCTTGGATTAGTGCTTCTGCTTCCACCGCGCGCCTTATTTTAAAATTTTCGCTTTCGCTGTCATCTCGTAAATTTTAAATTCATAAATTTTAGTATGACTTAACGCACCCAAAGCCGCTGTCTCGAAAGCGTCCATAAATTTCGCGCAGTATTTAGCGCTAAGAATTCGCAAAGCCTCTAATTTGGCGTTTTTGTCTGTGATTTCATAGGCTTTTGTTTTTGCGACAACGCTTTTGTATTCGGTCGTAAAAACCCTATTTCCGAGCTCTTTTGAATTATCTTTTATCGCTTCAAATTCGGCGTCGTTTAAATTTGGCACAGCGTTGAAACTGACACAAACCACGCTCACATCGCGTCCGCCAGTGAAAAGTTCAGCTTTGCTTCCTTTTGTCGCGCCGTGAATAAAAATGCTGTCATTTTCACGCACGATTGAAAGCGGGATTGAAAAAATTTCTCCATTATCCCTCACGCATGAAAACACGGCATATTCGGCATTATCGATTATTTCGTAAGCCTCACTAACGCTTAAAGCTCTATCAATTCTACGCAAAATTTAGCCTTTGAAATTCGCTAGCCCCATATCGCCCTCATCTGCCGAAATTTCGCCACTATTCATCTCTTCGGCGATTTGTTCGTAAATTTTCAGGCTCTCTAAGGCAACGGCTGTGTCGATTTTTTCCATCGCAAAGCCCACATGAATAAGCACGAAATCCCCAACGCTAACTGGCTCAGAAATCAGATCCAAGCTCACGCCACGCTTTACACCTAGCGTTTCGACGGTCGCGAAATTATTTTCATCTATTGAAATCACTTTTGACGGGATTGAAAGGCACATTATCTAAATTCCTTTTTAAATTCCAAAAATTTTAGCCACTTATCCACGCCCTCGCCAGTTTTGCTATCTAGGGCGATTACAGTGGCTTTTGGATTTAGTTTTCGCACCTCTTTGACTACCTCTTCGACGCTAAAATCAAAATGCTCGATTAACGAGTGTTTGGTTACCACGACTAAATCCGCAGCCCTAAACATAACAGGGTATTTTGCGACCTTGTCGCTTCCCTCAGTTACGCTTAGAAGCACGACATTTGCGTGTGCGCCGACATCGTAGCTTGCAGGGCAGACGAGATTTCCGACATTTTCGATGAAAACCAAATCAAGCCCAGTGGTATCGAGGTGATGAAGCCCCTCATGCACCATAAATGCGTCTAAATGACATGCTTGGCCTGTGGTGATTTGATGAGCGCGTGCGCCTGCTTGCAATACGCGATCGGCGTCGCGGTTAGTTTCTAAATCGCCCTCGATTACGCCGATTTTAAATTTACCGCTTTTGATAGTGGCTTCTAGTAGCGTTGTTTTGCCACTTCCCGGGCTACTCATCAAATTTACGCATAAAATTCCGTCCTCGTCGAAATGCTCTCTGATATGCGCTGCTTCGGCGTCATTGGCTGATAGAATTTTCGTGATTACTTCAACGGTTTTTTTATCATTTAGCACAGGGTGTGCGTGGTCGCCGTGAATTTCGCCATGCTCGTGCTCGTGCGCATGCCCATGAGAGTGAGCATGAGCGTGATTATGCTCGTGAGTGTGCGTAACCCCGTCAGAGTGCGTGTGGCTGTGAGTGTGTCCTGCGATAGAACATCCGCAATCTTTACACATTTTTTATCCTTTAATTTGAGATTAAATATACAAGAAAAATTAAAACCAAAGCCCACACCACCGACCAAATAACAAATTTTTTCCAAAATTTATTGCTACTTTGCTCATGGGTTGCGACTTTGTTTTGTGAGTTTTCGTAAAAATCTTTTGCCTTCATATCCGCGCTACTTAAAACCGCGCGCCTGACATCGACGAATTCGCCATTATAGCGCATTGCCCCGTCTGGTTCGATCCTGTAAGAATCTATTTTTTTAACGCTCCATAAAACTTTATTGGTTGCGCTTTGCATTTTGATTAGGGCTGAAATTTGCCCCTCGCTATCGAGGGCGTAAAATTTTAAAATTTTATCGTATGTAGCCTTGTCGATTTGCCCCAAATCCGCTAAATAATCTAATTTTTCTTTAATACTTTTTTGGTGAAAAGTATGTAAAAACATAAAAATTCCTAATCGTAAAATAACTTACGATTTTACCTAAATTTAATTATTTAACGCTGAAATTTAGCCTTTAATATAATCGCTGGCGTTGTATGCCTTACCCGCGTCAAAATCCCGCAGTAAGCGCACTACAATCCCACTTAAAAGCAAAATCGCAATCAGGTTTGGAATCACCATAAGGCCGTTGAAAAGATCGGCTAGCTCCCAAACAAGGTCGATTTTAAGCAGTGAGCCCATAAAAACAAAGCCGATAACCAAAAGTTGCAGAAATTTCACCCCTTTTGGTCCAAGCAGATAGCGGATATTTATCTCAGCGAAATAATACCAGCCCATAATCGTGGTAAATGCGAAAAACAAAAGACAAATCGCCACGAAGCTATATCCAAGCTCCCTGCCCAAAAAATTCGACGAAAAAGCCTCTTGCACGAGTGCAATCCCGCTAAATACAGCCTTGCCATCAGCCCCAAACTCCACCACGCCCGAGGTCAGTATCACAAAAACCGTGATATTTAGCACGATAAATGTATCTATAAAAACGCTCATAATGCCTAGCATGGCTTGATCGACTGGGTGAGCGACATTGGCAGCTGCGTGAGCGTGAGGGGTAGAGCCCATACCAGCTTCGTTGCTAAATAATCCCCTAGCCACGCCATATCTCATAGCCATAGCGATACTCGCTCCCGTCGCACCGCCCCACGCAGCACTTGGATCAAAGGCAGCCTTGAAAATCAGCGAAATAGCGCCAGGAAGCTCGGAGATATTAGCGCAGATTATGCTAAATCCCACCAAAATGTATAAAATCGCCATAAGTGGCACGACCTTTTCGGCTACGCGCGCGATTGCCCTGACACCGCCGATAAAGATTATCGCGCAAACCACAGCCAAAATTTCGCCGATATAGACCTTGTCGATATTAAAAGCCTTGCTAAATCCGTCTGAAATGGCGTTTGCTTGCACCATATTTCCCATGCAACCAAGCGCTAAGATTATCGCTATGGCAAAAACCACGGCCAAAATTTTGCCAAATTTCCCGCCAATACCGCGCGAAATATAAAACGCAGGACCACCTATAATATGACCACTTTTATCCTTTGAGCGATAAATTTGAGCTAGGCAAATTTCGGCAAAATTTGTCGCCATACCAAAAAACGCAGCCAACCACATCCAAAAAATCGCCCCAGGTCCGCCCATAATCAGCGCAGTCGAAGCTCCAACTAGATTGCCCGTGCCAACCTGCGCCGCAATCGCGGTCGAAATCGCCTGAAACGAGCTCATACCGTGTTTGCCCGCCTTTTTGCCATGGAGCGAAAAATCGCCCAAAAGTCTATTTCCGGCAAGCTTAAATTTTAAAATTTGAACGAATTTTAATCTGATTGTAAAATACACGCCGGTCCCGCAAAGAAGGGCTATGAGAAAGTATGGTCCCCAGATAAATGAGTTTATGTCGGTTACGATTTTGATAAAATTTTCCATTTTGTCCGCCTTAATCTGCCTCGAATTTGTTAAAAATCGATTATTTTACTTTTTTCGCGCTTAATAAAACTTAAAATTTTATAAATTTCAGTTTTAATTTATAATTGTAAGAATTTATGGCACCAAATTTTGCTAAAATTCGCGCCGTTTTAAAAAATTTGAAATTCATCGAGGCTAAAATGAATCTAAAAAACGAAAATATCTCCAAACTCTCAAATTTCCCGATTATATTTTTTGCCGTGACAATGGGGCTTGGCGGGCTTAGTATCGCTTATCGCGCCATTAGCGAGGCCTATGGTGCGCCACATTTTATATTTGAAATTTTGCGATTTTTCGCCCTTGGCGTGTTTGCGCTAATTTCGGCGTTTTACACGGCAAAAATCATCAAATTTCCGCGCGCTGTGCAGGCAGAATTTACCCACCCAATCAAGCTAAGTTTTTTTGCCACATTTTCGATTAGCCTGCTTTTACTAGCCATTGCATTTAACGATATTAGCGCGCTTCATAGCGCATTTTACGGCGTGGCGATGATATTTCATGCGTTTTTGACGCTTTATATCATTTCGTTTTGGATACAAAAAAACATGCTCATCACCCACTCAAATCCAGCGTGGTTTATCCCGATTGTGGGCAATCTCATCGTAGTCATCGCCGCGAGCGAAAAGGGCGAATATCTGTGGTATTTTTTTAGCATTGGGATTTTCTTTTGGATTGTGCTTTTTAGCATTGTTTTTTACCGCATTATTTTTCACGACCAGCTCGCACAAAAATTCGTCCCAACGCTTTTTATAATGATTGCGCCCCCGTCTGTGGCGTTTCTGGGCTATATCAACATCGGCGGCGAGTTTGATATGCTCGCTAAAATTTTGATAAATTTGGTGCTATTTTTCACACTTTTGATATTTTTCATGGCAAAAAGCTTTTTTGGGCTTAAATTTTTCCTATCGTGGTGGGCTTTCACTTTCCCGACAGCGGCTGGGTGCATTGCCTTTATGAAGGCGTATTTTTTAAGCGCGGAAGTGTGGTTTGCGCGCCTTGGGCTTGGTATGTTTTGCCTTTTGTGCGTTTTGATAGCTATTGTCGGATATCACACGATACAAGGGCTAATCAAAAAAGAAATCTGCGTGCAGGACTGAATTTAACGCATTTGTTTTATCATTATGGTGGGCAAGGATGCCCACCCTACGATACTCCACTTGGAGCAAATATGAAAGAGATGCTATTGATGGGTATCAAAGAACCATTAGGATGTTGAATATTTCTATGAAATTGGGCTGTAAATAAAACTATTTCATTTACAGCCATTAATAATTTCATCTTTTGTGGAATTTCATCATTCGGAATAGTTTTTACCATATCTGCAATAATTTCAGGTAATGGTGTAGTGAATGCTTGATTACTATCTAAATGTTCTTTCCATATTTGTAAATTATTTTGCATATTTATCCCTTTTATTTGCCTTAGTAATAAATTTTGTCAATACCTATCCTATCTTCGTGGCAATTTAGAAGTTGGCTATAGAAGATTTCCAGCTGTCGTATCTCAGATGGGGTTAATCTACTATGTATGACACAAGTATCCAGATACTCTCTTAGTGCTTCCATTAAGTGAAATTTGTCAACAGGGTAGTAACATACAAGAGCAGATGTTAGGTGGCTACTTATAGCTTTCCCTGAGTAATTGTGTATTACTTCTATTTCGCCATTTGCGTAGCCTACCATTAAAAATTCCTCAACAAAAGGTGTGATTAACATTTTTAATCCTTTCTATTTTTATTTTTTGTAAAATCATCAGATGAATAAAGAAAATGTCCAATAGTCTTTATGAAGTCATTTTCATTCATACCAGTTAAATTAAAATGTTCTTCATTTTCAAGATGTTCATTTTCTTCTAATCCTTCTTTATGTTTTGTTTTGTTTATTTTTTTGTAATTTTTTTCTTTCATTTTGAAAGTTCTCCATTTTCATAAATATTGCCAATTACTTGACAATAACATAAAATTGCGGATTTTATCAAAAATTAACAAAAAAGAAAATGAATTTTTGTTACGCTAGAATTTCGTCGCTGTTTCACAACTCCTTACAATATCAAAAAGCAAATTTTACACAAATCAGCCTGCGCGCGAGATTTTTACCGCCTCGCGCGCAGTATTCCCCCAGCCAAAAGCCACGCTTAAAGCGCGGCTAAATTCCCAGCTAAAACGCGACGAATTAAAACACAATCAAAATTCCAAGCGAAAAAGCGTGGTTAAATCCCAAGCCGTGCGCCACGCTCAATCAAAAATCAAATTTTACAGAGCTTTTGCGACCAGTTCGTTGATATTAGCGATAAAAGCGCCCGGATCATCGACGCTTTGGGTCTCGCCGAGTTTAGCCAAATCAAAAGCCAAACGCGCCACGCTAGCAATCATAGTTTTATTATTTTCTAGCTTTTTGATGATTTCATGCTTTGCGTTGATTTCCAAAATCGGCTTAAACTCAGGCAAATTCGTCTGCCCCATTTGGCGCAAAATTTGCTGTGTGGCGTAGTCTGGATCGCTCTCGTCAAAGACAAGGCAAGAAAGCGAGTTTGTCAGACGAGTGGAGATTTTCACATCTTTTACAAGGCCCTGCAAGCACTCTTTAAATTTCGCTGCCACTTCCAGCGCCCACGCACTTTGCTCTTCGTTTTGCTCGGTGCTTTTTACGCTAGTTACGCTCTTGATTGCTGTGCCGTCAAACTCGAAAAGTCCCGGCATAACCACAGCGTCGATCTCATCATCGCAGAGCAAAACCTCCACGCCCCTAGCGTTAAAATCCTCCAAAAGTGGCGAGTTTTTCAGCATTTTCGCGTCTTTGCCGGTGATGAAATAAATCTCTTTTTGCTCCGCGTTTTCGCTCATTTTAGCCTTGTATTCATCTAGGCTGATTAGCCCCTCGCGCAAATTTGACTTAAATAGCGCTAGGTGGCTAATCTCAGCCTTATCAGGGCCGAATCCATACAAGCCCTCTTTTAGCACTTTGCCAAAAAGCGCGTAAAATTTCTCATATTTTTCGCGGTCGTTTTTTAGCATTTTGGCTAATTCGCCTAAAATTTTCTTTACACTTTGTTCCTTGACATGGGCCAAAATGCGGTTTTCTTGCAGAATTTCACGGCTTACATTTAGTGGCAGATCCTCCACATCTATCACGCCACGCACAAAGCGCAAATACACAGGCAAAAGCTCTTTGGCGTCATCTGTGATAAATACGCGCTTGACATAGAGTTTGACGCCACTTTGATAATCCACGCGGTATAAATCAAACGGCTCGTTTGATGGCACATAAAACAGCGTAGTGTATTCATGCACACCCTCTGCTTTGGTATGTATATGAAATAGCGGATCCGCGCTATCGTGGCTGATTTGTTTATAAAAATCGTCATAATCGCTCTGTTTTAGCGATGATTTTGGCAGTTGCCAAAGCGCACTGGCTGAATTTAGCTGCACAACCTTGGTCTCGCTATGACCCTGCGCGCCGTCCTCGCCAGGGATATACTCCTCTTTTTGCCCAAAAATCGGGTATGGGATATGGTTTGAGTATTTTTTGATAATGCCCTCTAATCGCGCTAAATTCGCAAATTCATCATCTTTTAAATGCAAGATTATATCAGTGCCAAAGCTATCTTTTTCGCAAGGCTCGATTGTGTAGTTTTCGGCGTTCGATGACCATTTGAAAGCCTCGTCTTCAAGGGCTTTGCGCGAGATGACATCGATACTATCTGCGACCATAAACGCCGAATAAAACCCCACGCCAAACTGCCCGATTAGGTTGCTATCTTTGGCAGCATCTCCGCTCAAATTCGCCATAAATCCCTTTGTGCCAGATCTCGCAATCGTGCCTAGATTGGTCTCTAACTCACCCTCGTTCATACCGATACCATTATCTGAAATTTTTAAAATTTTATTCTCACTATCGAGCGAAATTTCAATGCGTGGCGTGTAGCTTAAAGCCTTGTAAGCCTCATCGGTAAGGCATAGATAATTTAGCTTATCAAGCGCGTCTGAGGCGTTAGATACGAGCTCACGAAGGAAAATTTCCTTGTTTGAATACAGCGAGTGGATCATTAAATTTAATAAATCATTGACCTCTGTTTTGAATTTTTTCTTTGCCATAAAATGTCCTTTGGATTGAATTTTGTTTAAAAATTAGCACATTATAGCACCGAGTGCTAAGTTTTGTCAATATTAAGCCAAATTTTGTTTTTAAATTTGGCTTAGAATATCGTCGATTATGGATTTTGCGCCGTTTTTGGAGCTGAAATTTACTAGCCCCCTACTTGCACTTGGAGCGTCGAAATTTTGAATTAAATCCAAAATTTTATCCTCGCTAGCCTCATTTTGGCGCACGATTTTGCATAAATTTAGATCTTGCAAAAATTTTGCATTGTAGAATTGATGATCACCTGCTGCGTGCGGAAACGGCACGAAAATCGCAGGAAGTCCGTTTGCCACGAGCTCCCACAGAGTGCTAGCACCACTTCTGCCTACGCACAAATCGGCCTTTGAGATCAAATCAACCAAATTTTTGCTAAATCCCACAAGCTCGACATTTAAATTTGCGTTTTTGTAAAATTCGCTGTATTTTTCAAACTCTTTTTCGCCACATTGATGAATAATCTCATAGCCCATTTTGGTAAGCCTTGGCGCTAAATTTGAAGCAAGAGTATTTATAAAACTCGCCCCTTGCGAACCGCCTAAGAAAATTATCGTTTTTACCTCGCTTCGAATTCTAGATTTTTCGAAAAAAATGTCGCTTACTGGATAGTCGAATTTATCGCTTATGCACTGGGTATTATCCTGCGTAAATTTCGTCACGCAACCACAGGCTGTGGGAAGCTCGAATTTTTCCCTAGAATATGGGCTGTAAATTTTCTTGCAAAACGGCTCTAAAAGGTCGTTTAACCTCCCTAAAATGGCGTTTTGCTCGTGGATAAAAAGTGGCTTGAAAAAAAACAAAGACGCAAACGAAGCCGGAGCCGAGCTGTATCCGCCCACGCTAATTACGGCTTTTACGCCGTTTTTTTTGAAAATTTTACGACATTTCAAAGATAGTTTTAAAATATTCATCAGCGATGAAATTTTACTAAATCCTTTTTTATTTACCACGCCAGAGCTTTCCAAAAAATACGCCCGCTCGAAAATTTCGCTATTTTCGAACCACGCTCTGTCTTGGCCGTTGGTCGAACCGATAAAAATCACCCCTATTCCGCGATTTTTAAGCTCAGCGCCTAAACTTTTTGCGATACTTAAATGCCCGCCTGTACCGCCACCACTGATTGCTATCATTTTCAGCTCCTTAAATTTGCGCGTTTGCTAATCATAAGTATAAACCCAACCGCCATTGAAGCAGCTATGACATGACTTCCGCCATAGCTTAGAAACGGCACAGCGATACCCTTCATAGGTATTAACCCAGTAATTCCGTAAGAATTTAGACAAAATGAGAAAAATAGCATAAAAGCAATGCCAAGCCCAAAGAGAAAATATACGCTATTTACGGATTTTGAGGCTATGCGAAAGACCCTAGCAAGCATCGCAGAAAAGAGCAAAACAACACCAAGAATTCCAAAAAATCCGATTTCCTCGGCAATGCCAGCTAGCACGAAGTCAGTATGCACCTCGCTAAGATAGCCTAGCTTGAAGCTTCCCTGCCCTAGCCCAGCCCCCAAAAGCTCGCCGTTGTTTATGGCATTTAGCGAGTGGCCGACTTGGTAAGGCATATTCGCATCATCTACGCGAACCTTAGCGGCTGTTTCTGGGGAGAGAAACGGAGTGATAGTGTCTTGCACGCCAGCCCACCATGAGCGAATTCTCACGATTCTGTGCGGACTAGTGACGATAAAGGTATAACCCAAAATGCCGATTATTCCCACCACTATGCCAACTAGTCTCATGCTAGTTCCCGCGAAAAACGACATACATATCATCGTCGCAGCCAAAACAGCGACTTGACCAAGATCTTTTTGTCCTATGGCGATAACTATGCCAAAAATCGCGAAAAGAAAGACATACGGAACCCAAATTTTAATCTCTTGCCAAACCGTTTTTTTGGTATGGTTCATCTTGCGCGAGAAACTCCACGCCAAAAAATATATAAAGCCAACTTTGAAAAATTCCACCGGAGCGATACTAATGCCTGCGATTTTTATCCACCTAGCCGCTCCATTTACCTCTGATACGATTGATTTAGGCATGAAGCCCATTGAGATCATCACTAGCCCAGATACCACCCACAAAACCATACAAAACGGCGTTAAAACCTTATCTGGGTTAAACTGTGAAAGCCCCCACATAAGGAAAATGCTAAACATACCAAATATCCATTGTTTTTTGAAAAAATATAGTGGCTCAGTATCGCTTGCAAGCGTGGTATATGAGGTCAATGATAGCGAAAATACAATGCCTATGGTGATTAATGCAACCGTGAAATAAAACAGCCACTGATCTGTTCTCAAATTTTACTCCATTTAAATTTCAAAATTTAGCCAAATTTATTTGATGATATCTCTTTGCCCTTTGGCATTAACTTCGCTTAAAATTCCCATTTGCTCTAACTGCTCGATGATTGTAGCGGCGCGGTTGTAGCCGATTTTAAGACGGCGTTGCAGATAGCTAATCGAAGTTTTTTCTTCGGTTAAAATGATATTTTTCGCCTCTTCAAACAGCTCGTCAAGCTCCATATTTTGCGGATCTATCATACCTGCGCCCTCTTTTTGGCTATCGTTTTCAGCCAAAAATCTCTCATCATAAACCACGCTTTCTTGCGAACGCAAATACTCAGCTATGGCATTTATCTCATCTTCTGTGCTAAATGGCGCATGCAAGCGAATCGTAGTGCTTCCACTTGGTGGCATAAAGAGCATATCACCTTTCCCTATCAGGCTTTCAGATCCCATTTGATCGAGGATTATGCGACTATCTGTATATGAGCGAACCTTAAAGCTAATGCGACTTGGCATATTGGCTTTGATTAGGCCTGTTACAATCTCTTTGCTTGGGCGTTGAGTTGCTATGATGAGGTGGATTCCGCATGCTCTTGCCTTTTGAGCTAAAAGCACTATGTTGGTTTCGACCTCTTTTCCACCTGTCATAATAAGGTCGGCAAATTCATCTATCACAACCACAATATAAGGCAAAATTTCGCCATTTTCTTTTGAAATTTTGGCATTATAACTTTCGATATTTTTGACCCTATTATCAGCCATTATGCGATATCTGTGCTCCATTTCAGCCACGACATTTCCAAGGGCGGTTATGGCTTTTTTGGGCTCAGTAATAATCGGTGTTAGCAGGTGCGGGATATCCTCATAAAGTCTAAATTCAACCATTTTTGGATCGACCATTATTAGGCGCAGAGTTTTTGGCGAATTTCTATACAAAAGGCTTAAAATAAGGGCATTTACGCCGACACTTTTACCACTTCCTGTTCCTCCTGCGATGAGTAGGTGTGGGAGTTTTTTCAGATCTGTGACAAAAGGCTGACCCACGATATCCTTACCAAGCGCCATAGTAAGCGGACTAGAAGCTGTTTTAAAAACCTCACTTTCAAAAATTTCACGCAAATAGATTGTCTGTGCCTCTTGATTTGGGATTTCGATACCTACGACATCTTTGCCAGGAATCGGGGCTTGGATACGGATCGTCTGCGCGCGCAGTGCCATAGCCAAATCATCTTGGAGGGTTAGGATTTTACTAACCTTAATGTGCGCTGCTGGGCGAAACTCAAATGTCGTAACCACGGGACCTGAGTATGTGCGAACGACATCGCCGTCGATTTTAAATTTGCGAAGTTTATCGAGCAAATCAAAGATTTTTTGATCTATTTCGCTCTCATCGATTATATTTTGTTTTTTGGGCGGATTTTCCAAAAAATCAAGTGGAGGGAGGGCGAAATTTTGCGGTTTATCGATTTTGCCCTTTTCTAGCTCATCAAGAAGTTTTTTGTTTTCGGCAACCTCGCTTAAATGCTCGACTTTTTTTAGCGAAGCTGGTTTTTTGGAATTTGACTTTTTAAAATTTGGCTCTAAAATTTCATTTTGTAAATTTGGCTCTTTTTCTGAATTTAAGTCTAAATTTTCCCCCTCCAAATCATCGCTTTGCTCGGTTAAAAATTTTTCGATTTTGCTCTCTTGCTTTTCGCTAAATTCAGCTCTATCTTTTTTAAGCGGTTTTGGTTTTAGCTCGGTTTGCGCGCGAGTAGCTCTTTGGCGAGTTTGTTCGCGCAAAATTTCACTTTTTGCCTCGCTAGTTTGCTCTTTGATAAAAGAATTTTTGATAATATTTGTAAGCTTATCCTCGAAAATCAGCACCAGCGAAAGGACAAAAAGCGTTAGATTAAAAATCCAAATCCCCACACTTCCCACAAACTGCCTTAGCTGATTTATGACCACGCTACCGATGATTCCGCCACTATCGCCGATAATGCTTGATTGCACAAAAAGCACGGTGAAAAATAGCAAAATCACGCCTATGCAAAATTCAAAAAATCTAAAATCAAATCCCCTAAAATAGCGATACGCGATATAAACAAGCCCGAGTAAAAATAGCGGATAAATATATGAAAAATAACCAAAAAGCCCTAAATTTACCGAGCGAATCGCATTGCCAGCACTGCCGACAAGAGCCGAATCAGGCGCAATCGTAGCAAATCCAAAAAACAAAATTATAGCCGAGACGATTATAAAATATACTTCTTTTATTATGATAAATCCTTTGAAAATAAAAAGCGCAATTTTAGCAAATTTAAGGTTAAAATTTTATTTGAAAACTAGAATTTTACGAAGTTGAGATAAATCCGCGCCCGATTTGGACGCGGATTTTGTTTTAGCTTTTGACAGCTTTTCCCAAATCCCACATTGGCATAAAGATACCAAGAGCGAGTAGCAATACCATACCAGCCATGAAAAATAGCATAATCGGCTCAACATAGCTAGAAATATTATCAATAATATCGTCAAATTTCTCTTTGTAATAATCAGCGACATTTCCAAGCATTTTATCAAGGTTACCAGCCTGCTCACCAGCGCTAATCATCTGAATAAGCATACTCTCGTAAAGTCCAGTATTCTCAAAAGCCTCTGTTAGGCTAACACCTTGTTGAACAGCGATTTTAACGCTTGAAAGTTTTTCTTTTAGCGTGTGGTTATCAACCATCAAAACAGCCGTATCAAGGGCGTCTGCGATAGGAATACCAGCGCGAACTAGCTCGGTAAAAATAAGCATAAAGCGTGACATTGTAGAGTAGAAAATAATCTTACCAAACAAATAAACCTTTAAAATTCCCCTATCCCAGCCGATTTTAAACTGATCGTTGTTTTTATAGAGCCATTTAAGACCCACGATTGTAACGATGATACCAAGCAAAATATAGCCACCATAATTGCTAAGCGCACTTTCAATTCCTAGCAAAATTCTTGTAGGAAGTGGCAAATCTGCGCCGAGCTCTTCGAAAATTTCGCGGAATTTAGGCACAACATACATCATCAAAATCGTAAATGCTATCGCCATAACAATCATCAAAGTCATAGGATAGCGCATAGCCTTTTTAAATTTTCTTTGGTTTTCGTAAAGTTCAGTAAGCATAGAAGCTAGCTTGGCAAGTGATTCAGCCATATTACCTGTGGCCTCACCAAGGCTTACCATTGCTACAACGACATCGCCTAGTTGTGGGCGGAATTTCTCCGCTGATTCAGTCAGGCTAAGACCTGCATTAAGGTCGTCGTTCATCGCGCTAAAAATGCCTTTTAGCGTCTTATCCTCTGTCGCTCTTGCGACCTCTTTAATAGAGTCGTGGATAGAAATACCAGCATTTGTCATAACAGAAAGCTGTCTAATAGCAGCAACTAATGGCAGAGTTTTTACCTTGCCACTACCGCCCATTAAACGACTTACTTGGGTTTTAAAATCGCCTGTGATATTACCCAAATTTTGCGTTTGAGCGCGTCTAGAAATCGAACCGCCTGAGCGTTGTTTCATTAGGTTGTTCGCATTGACCTTGTTATTGACTTTTAGTCGCATTTGCTGGCGTTTTCCACCAGCATTCATATTTACATTTAAATCTTTCATTGTTTAGCCACCCTATAAATTTCTTCTATACTTGTTACTCCACGAGCTGCACGAATAATGCCGTCTTCAAACATATCGATAAAGCCCTCCTCTTTCGCCAAAGCTCTCATATCGTCTTTCGAGCCACCATTTGCAATCAGGCTTTGCATACGATCTGTAATAGGCAAAATTTCACTTATCATCTCACGACCCATATAGCCTGTCTGACCACATTGATCACAACCAACTGCTTTGAAAAATTTATACTGCTCAGGTAAAAATTCTTTTAACTGATCGAGCATAGATTTTGGCACATTTGTCGGTTGTTTGCAGTGCGGGCATAGCTTGCGCACAAGGCGTTGAGCCTCGACCGCAATAAGCGCACCACTGATTAAGTAACTCTCAATTCCCATATCTACAATTCTTGGTATCGCACTAACAGCGTCATTTGTGTGTAGTGTAGAAAAGACCAAGTGTCCAGTAAGAGCCGCTTGAATCGCGATTCTAAGCGTTTCTTGGTCACGAATCTCACCGATCATTATAATATCAGGGTCTTGACGCAAAATCGAGCGCAAAGCCGACGCAAATGTAAGGCCTGCTTTTTCATTAACATGGACTTGTTGTATTAAATTTACCTGATACTCAACAGGGTCTTCAACGGTAATGATTTTTGTATCGACACTTTTGACATCGTTTAGTGCCGCATATAGTGTGGTTGATTTACCACTACCAGTTGGTCCAGTAACTAGGATAATGCCATACGGTGCGTGCATTGCATTGCTAAATTTTTTAAAGCTTTCTGGGTGCATACCAAGCTTTTCAAGGCTAATGATAACCTTAGATTTATCCAAAATACGCATAACGGTTGATTCACCATTGATAATAGGCAGTGTCGAGATACGAAAATCGTATTCGCGCCCAGAAATCGTCATAGAAAAACGACCGTCTTGTGGCTTTCTACGCTCTGCGATATCCATATTTGAAAGTAGTTTCAAACGGCTCACAAGTGGCGGATAAATATCTTTATCAAAGATAAAAATTTCTTGCAACATACCGTCAATTCTGGTGCGCACGACGCAGTTATTCTCAGTAGGCTCGATGTGAATATCGCTACCGCGCATAATGATTGATTGTTTTACAATCATCTCGATAAGCTGCAAAATCGCAGATGTATCATCGCCTGTGCCACTACCGCCCGTGCTAGCAAGCTCTTTTCTAATAGTAGCGACCAAATCTTTGATACTCTCGGAAAGTTCGAGTTTAGACATATATTTATTTACTTGATTTGGATCGGCTACAACGATTTTTAGAAGGTGTTTGTTAAAAATCGCTTGAATTCTATCCTGAGCTTCCATATTAAACGGATCAGAAAACGCAACATAGATATTTAAATCGTCCGCCCTTACAGGAATTACGCCAAATTTTTTAAGTTGCGCCATCGGAGCGCGCTCAGATAGTTTAAAATCGATATCAACATCGTCTAAATTCATATAGGTTAAATTTTGCTTTTTAGCCAAAACTTGCAAAAATTCTTTTTGATCGATTGAAAATTTCTCACGAACATCTTCGTAATCAATCTGTCTGCGTTTGTAAAGCTCAGCTAAAATCAAGCAAAAATTTTCTTGACTTAAATAGTTATCGCCGACCAAAACTTCGCCAAGGGTCAAACCAATATCCATTTTCTCCTGAATTTCAGGGACGATAGCTTGGGTTAGGACATTATTTTTTATTAGAATTGAAACAATCTGCTCTTCTATCTTTGTCATATCAATCACCAATAAATTTTAATCGAGCTAAGTTTTTCACCGGCATAGATTGCCACCACCATTTTTTTTACTCCCTCTTCTTCTTTGATAAAAAGCTCGGCTTTTTCGCCGTCATCTAGGGTAAAAACATACGCATCGCCTTTTTTGGTGTATGTTTTCTCTACAAATTTATCAAAAATTTCAGACAAAATATAATTAATCTTCGGCGTTCTGATATACGAAATATCCACGCCGTCGCAAAGCGCTAAATAAAGCATTTTCTTTTGGAAAACTATGGTCGAATACAAAGAGGCATTTTCCCTAGTTTCCTTCGTTTTATACAGCATTACCATTGGCACGACTAGCTCATTTACCCTATCCATTTTTAGGCAAGCTTTCGCGTAAGTGTTCGCTAGCGCCTCGTTTTGCTCCTCGATAAAGAGATTTCTAACGCTTTCTTGGCAAATTCTATTATATTGACCGATTTGATCCCAGTTTCGCACATCATCGACATTGACAGCAAAAACAGAGCCCAAAAATAGCGTTAAAAATAAAAATACTCTCATAGCGCACCGCTTTTAATTTGATTTATTAAATTCGCAATTTCGCCATTTTTAGCCTTAGAATTAAATGTTTCTAGCGCGTAAATAGCGTCATCTTTGCGACCTTTTTTATAATTAGCTTTGGCGAAAATTATCCAGCTATTAATATTGTTTTTATCAATCTCATTTGATGTTAAAGCCCATTTTATCGCATTGTCATAATCTTTTTTATTATAAGCTTCCTCAGCCAAGGAAAGTGAATACTCGATTTTATTTGTCGCATAAAATTTACTCTCCAAACTCTGTCGCTCAGAGCTTAAATTTGAAGTGCGAATTTCAAGACGAGAGCTAATCGGAGCCCTATTTACAGGGGCTGGCGCGTTAGAAGCGACATTTTGTTTTGGCGGCAATGGAGCCTTACCAAAATCAATAATCTCGTTTTTCATCGGCTGATTGAAATTCTGAGCATTTGGGTTAAAATTTGGCACATTGTTAGCCTGATTAAAACCCTGATTAAATCCCCCGTTTGCAAAATTTTGGTTAGCAAAATTTTGGTTATTGGCAGAATTTTCGTATGTGTTTGTGATCTTAAAACCGCCAGAATCCTCGCTAGATAGCACGCCCACATCGTTGATATTTAGGCTTGGGCGTTCTACATTTTGCGCTCGGTTGCTATCGTTTGCTGGGGCGCTGATATTATAATCTGCGCGCGAAATTTCACTATTTTGCGTGGCAACCTCAGTTTGCGGGGCAGTATTTATGGTAGGCTGGACCTGCGGCGCAGGGTTTGGCACGACATCGCTTATAACAGGTTCATTTTGGATATTTTCGTTTATGCTAGCCATGCTAACTTTGTCGTCATCTTTAAGCAACCAAAAAATCGCGCCGATCGCGATAGAAATCAAAGCCAAAAGCCCTAAAATCGTCTTGTCAAATTTAAATACAAAATTTGGCTTAGATTTCAAAAAGGAAAATTGCTTTTTGTTTTTGTTGTATTCTTCCCATTTTTTTCTAATTCATTAACTTCGTAAAATTCAAGCATCGATTATCCCCGTGCCAATGGCCGCCATTTCTATGATTTTATTATTGATTTGAGCAAAACTAATCTCTGTTGGCTTATTTGCCTCGTAATACTCAAACAGCTCATACATTTTATACATTAATTTGTTTATGTTTCTCATATTTCCATCAGTTAAATTTAGGATTAAATCGAAATTGTCATCGCTAAACATAAAATAATATTGCTGAAAACCATGAAAAATCAATTTTTTTTCTATATACAGCTTCACCTCGCCTAAATTTGAGTTTGGTAGCTCTATACTCTCCCAAATTCTGGTTTTAAAATAATCTTTGGCAAGACGATCTTCTTCGTCTGTTTTATGCACTGTAAATAAAAATTTAAATAACCTAGAATCCGCCATTAATCTAATTTTTTCAATCAAATTTCCAGGATAAAGCTGAGCTTCATCGAGCAAGATTACCACCTGCTCCACAGCTGCGCCTCCGCCTGTAATCCCAAGTCTTTCGCGATAAACTCTCATAAAATTTTCATAGTTATCGATTGGCGCAACTGGGTTAGAGTGGAAAATTTGAGAATAAAGTTCTAAAAAAAACTCTTTTTCATCAAAAAAAGGCTGTGGCATAAAAACTACTTTAACCTTTTTTTCCAAATCGACCTTGATTTTATTTAGCAAAAAGGTCTTTCCGCAACCCGGTTTGCCATAAAACAAAATCAGTTTAAGCGGTTTTTGTAGGGCATTTAAAATTTTATGGTATGCAAGAGTTGATTTATCGAGATTAACGAAGTCTGAGACTTCGTTATCTTCGATAAATATCTCTTTAATAGAGGTATAAGTGTTACTCATTATTTTTCATAAATTGATTTTGAGTAACCAAGCTCTTTTAGCGATGTAGCCAAAGGAGCGCCCGTATTGTCGATAATATGCGGAGTTACGACGAAAATAAGCTCAGTTGTGCTAACAACATCAGCTGTACTCTTGAATAAATTTCCAATTAAAGGAATTTCTGCAAGAACTGGAACTCTTGTATTTCTTTTAGATTTAGTTCCGCCAATTAATCCGCCAAGAATTACAGTATCGCCATCATCAACCCAAACTACACTTGAAAGTTTCTTTTGAAGTGTATCAGGAGCAATTGTTCTTGCTACAATATTACCATCAGAATCTGTTTGTCTATTTTCATCCTCAGCATATTTTAAAGAACTTAAAGAAGGATTAATTCTTAACATAACTCTATTATCATCTGAAATTTCAGGCAAAATATTCAATAAAATACCAACAAAAATAGAATATTGTGTTTGTTCTACATCGACAGAATCGCCCTCTGAGCTAGTTACCGACTCACGCGATTTAATCAACACATAATTAATTGTGTCGCCGACAGAAATGATAGCAGGTTGATTGTTCATAGTTGTAACCTTAGGGCTAGATACGACCTTTGTTTTGCCTTTGGTTTCCAAGAAATTAATCATACCATCAATGCTAAAATTTAAATTAGCGCCAATTGTCCAAGCACCATTAGTGCCACTAGCTTTGCCAGAATAACCATTAGTAATAGAATATGTAGTAGGAGTCAAACTGTTACCATTTACATAAGTATTAAAACCTAGTTGAAATTTACTCCAATCAATACCTGTTGTATATTCATTATTTAGCTCAACAGACACAATATTTACATCAAGCAAAACCTGTCTGCCAAGGCGTTTTTGCATACTTTGAATATATCTATCTACACGAGCGATTTGCGATTTCATACCAGTTACTGTTACCAAACCAGCATTTTGATTGATGATAGGAGCTACGGCTACATATTTCTCTGTACCGTTATTTAAAATAGAAGTGATTTCTTCACTCATTTTTTCCCAGAAATCAAATTTTTCAATAGTTGTAATTTTATTATCATTGATATCTACTTTTTCATCACCAGAATCATCTGTTTCAATAGGAGATGAATCAACAGAGGCTTTCGTAGTAGCAATGCCCTCTCTTACAGAAGTGATATAATCTACTTTAAATGTTTTTGTCTCTAATGCAGATACTTTAAGAACATCATTTGAGTAATCATAGCTAAGGTTGTTTTCTTTGATCAATAAATCAAAAACCTCTCTTAATGACATATCTTTAATGCTAACACCTTGAAGCTCTTTTGCAAGTTCCTCTTGCGCAATAGCATCTTTTGCAACGACAGAAAATCTACACATATCAGATAATTGTGTTAGCATTTCATTTAGTGTTACAACATCATTAACCTTAATATTCAAAGCCTTTCTATCGCAGTTTGAAGCAGCAGATAAACCTGTGACACCAAGCGATAATGCAAGCATAGCAGCTAAGCTAAGTTTCTTACTTGTATGTAATAGTGACATTTTGATTTCCTTGTTTTAGTTTTAATTCGATTTTATTATCTTCGTTATTAGCAACAATAACACTATTGCCAGTTATTTGGACAATCTTATATGAACCGATATAATCACCTAGTCCATACCATTTGTCATTTAATTTAACTTTATTGCCCATGATACCAAGTAACTGATAACCTAAACCTTCTGTTTTTTTCACCACAGGCTCAGCAGGACCAGTATTAGCCTCTCTCGGATAAAACGGATCTGGCAAAGATGCGATTTGAGAATCACTAAGACCGACCCTTGGCTTGTTTAGGTTAGAAAACATACCATTATATCTATCTTGAAATGCTCTTACTTCATCAGATAGACCCTTAGGCTCATCTGCTCCAAAAAGCACACTAGACAAAACAAACGAACATAAAATTATCTTTTTCATTTGTAATTCACTCCCCAGATAGACATACCAACCGTGCCACCAATTTTACCTTCCTCGGTGCCATTGATATCCATCTTATTAACATCTACAATCATTTCTGATTGTTCGATTAAATTTACATATCTAACAACATTTTGAAAAGCACCTTCGAATTTAACATCGATATTCAACAATGCTTCTGGCTTGAATACATTTTTAGCACTAGGCTCTTTTTTAGAGCTAGTAATGCTATGAATTTTGATATTATTATTCTCGGCCAGTGTTGTTAAACTATCCATAAAGGTAGCCCAGTTCTTCTCATTGTATGTTAGCTTTGAAATCTCTGTCAATTTTACATCTAAATAGTTGATTTTATTAACAGCATTTTCCAAATTTGTCTCTTCGCGTTTTAAAACAGCTCTTTCTTGTGCAACTTTGCCAGTAGGATTGCCGTTAAACTCAGTATCATACTCTCTTTGAGAATTTTCTAGTTTTTCGGTAGCGCTAGCTAGATTGCTCTCGCTCTCTTCCAAATAAGGCGTAGAATATGTACTCAATCCAAAATAAGCAACAAC
Source organism: Campylobacter sp. JMF_14 EL1 (assembly GCF_027737585.1). NCBI lineage: Bacteria > Pseudomonadati > Campylobacterota > Epsilonproteobacteria > Campylobacterales > Campylobacteraceae > Campylobacter > Campylobacter sp. JMF_14 EL1. Next base: position 234,411 of record NZ_JAOVTW010000002.1, on the reverse strand, counting down.
TATCGCCAAAATCAAACCTAAATATAAGTAGTTGTTGGCACCATTGCCTTTGGCTGCAAACCATTCATCAATTTGATCTAATGAACCTTTTTTTCTCATTAGCGCACCTCCACACTTATATTACTATCATAGACGACACTGTCATCTACGCCTTGCAAGACGATTGTTTCAGTATATACGCCATATTTTGCTTTTTGGCTTATATCTTCTAGCAACTCTGTCATTTGCTTGTCATTTTTAGTATGAACTTCTACGGTGATATTTCTATCATCGTTGCCTATTCTTACCAATTTTCCTCTGTTTTTAACAATCATATTAGTAAGGTCAAATACAGACATACCTTTCATAGCATACTCATTTTTCTTACTAAAAATTTCGTTAATCAAACTACTGCGATCGCCTAAATCTTTATTTCTTACGCCAAATTCCTCTTTGACTTTGGCAGTTTTTTCTTTTGCTTCTTTGACTTGCGCTCTTGCAGGGACAAGCTCTGATTCTAGCCCCTCATACTCTACTGTTTTCTCATCAGCTATCATATTGTTGTAATAACCATAGCCGAATTGATATGCAGGGTAAGCAGCACCAAGTAACAAACCACCTAAAATATAGCCAATCAATTTACCGCTATATCTTTGATTTAATGGTGGTGGGCGCATAAATGGTGAGTAGTTGTGATCATCATCTGGCTCAGCCAAGTATTGCTGTCCAGCTAAAAACATCAAAGTATCTAGTTGAGTAAGCGGATAATCTTTCGCATTAATCGCTACGCTAAAATTGAAATCTTTGTAGTCGATTTTTAGATTGTTTTCTACAAAAACCTCGATAGCAGGGATTTTGCCGATATCTGTGCCAATATAAATACTTTGAATATTTATATTATAGACCTTAGATATACCATTCAAAACATCGTTGATATAGTAGAACATATCATCGAAAATTTGAATCATATAATCTCTCTCAGCTGGATTTTCTAAATTTATACCTTGTGTTGCAAGTAATTTAAAGAATTCAGCCTCTTCCATTCTATTTCCGACCAATTCAGAAAATTTGTCGTGCAAGAATTTGAGATTGTATCTAAGCTGTCTTGATTGAAAATATTCACCGTTTTGATAGACGACCAAAAACGCGTCATCTCTTTGCAGATAAACAAAACAATCAATTCCGTCTCTTGTCAAAATTCCACGAGCATAGAGATTTTCGTAAAGAAACGGTGCCATAGCGACATAATCGATGTAATTTGTGCGAGCTGCGATAGCATCAAATTCAGCAGTTAATTTTGTGTTATCGACGACGAATACATTAAATACTCTATCATCGCTGTTAGCACCGATAACTTCGCTATATGTAATTTTATAATCCAGAGCAGTGTCAAGACCTAGCTCCTCATAAACCTTAACGACGATAGTGTCTAACAAATCGTCATCCGCGACAGTCTTGCTTATTTCGACTGTTGTTGTCATTACATCCTTATAAGGTACATAAGAAATGTAAGTCTCTTTCGCACGATTTGATTTAGAAAAATCGTGTTCAAAAACTTCATTTTCACTTAGACCGAATATGGTTTGCGTGACTTTGTTGATTGCAACAACCGAAGTAGCATTTTTACTATTTCTTGCCATAACACTCCACTTCTTTAAATGAAATTAAATATCTACGAATAATAATAAAAATAAAATGAAATGTCAATAGATAAAGTGCCTTTTTACGCCATTTTCATCATTTTTCCACCCTTTTTTTACCAAAACTATTAACTTTAAGTAAATTTTAATGTTTTTAAAAGCGGAAATTATTTTTTTCCCTCTAATTCCTATTCTCTTAATTGTTTCGCCATTTTTGCCAATTAAAATTTCTTTATGAGAGTTTGTGTCGGTAATAATCTGGGCATAAATTGAGATTAAATTTGGCTTTTCTATCACCTTTTCGATTAAAACATCGCTCGAATACGGCACCTCGCTATTAGTATTTTCGAAAATAGATTGCAGGATAAATTCGCGGTAAATGTCTTTTTCGTTTGTAGTGCTTAAAATTTCAGGATCGTAAAAATACTCATGCTCGGGCAAAATTTTGCAAATTTCATCTAAAATTTGGCGTTTGTAGATATTTTTTTTGATACTAACTGGAATTATGGCTTCAAATTTATCTTGAAATTTTTGATATTCGAGCAGTTTTTTAACGATTTTTTCGTCATTTACTTCATCGATTTTAGTCAAAATCACGATATGTTTGGCAGTGGGATTTAGCTCGACAAATTTCGCGTAGTTTTCCACGCTATCATGCACAGGGGCTAAAAATAGCGTCAAATCGCCGTCCCCAATGGCTTTGAGCGCCACTTCGACCATAAGCTTATTCATCAGTTTCTCGCTCTCGTGAAGTCCTGGGGTATCGACAAAGATGATTTGATCATCTCCATGCATAACTATGCCGTTGATTTTACGGCGTGTAGCGTTGATTTTGTGCGAGACAAGCGAAATTTGCTCACCCAAAAGATAGTTTAAAAACGAGCTTTTCCCAGCGTTCGTGCGTCCGATAAGTGTAACAAATCCGCTTTTCATCGAAATTTCCCGCAAAATTTAAAGAATATATTTTGCTAAATCGTCGTTACTTACGATTACGCCTAGCTTTTCGCTGACTAAATTTTCATCAATCACGACCTTTTCGCCACTATGCTCATCGGCTTCGAAGCTGATATCTTCTAGCACCTTTTCCATTATGGTATGAAGCCGTCTAGCGCCGATGTCTTCGACCTGAGCGTTTGCCTGAGCGGCGTATTTGGCGAGTGCTTTTATGCCACTTTCGCTGAATTCTAACTCCACGCCCTCGGTTGCTAAAAGTGCGCAGTATTGTTTAAGAAGCGAATTTTTTGGCTTGGTTAAAATTTCGTAAAGCGCGTTTTCATCTAAGCTTTCAAGCTCCACGCGAAGCGGAAATCTGCCTTGAAGCTCTGGGATCAAATCGCTTGGTTTGCTTATGTGAAACGCCCCAGCCGCGATAAATAAAATGTGATCAGTATCTAAATTGCCAAATTTTGTGCTCACACTCGAACCCTCCACAATCGGAAGCAAATCGCGCTGAACGCCCTCTTTGCTCGGATCTTGGCGCGAGCCGTTAGAGCTAACGGCTACCTTATCAATCTCATCGATAAAGATAATGCCCTCTTCCCTAGCCCGTCTCATCGCCTCCGCCTTTACACTTTCCATATCTAAAATTTTCTCGCTAGCTTCGTTTTTAAGAGCGACTTTGGCGTCTTTGATTTTGAGCTCTTTTTTTGTTTTTTTCGTCGCTATGCCGATGACTTTAATGAAATTCTCTTGCATATTTGCCATTTCTGGCGGTAAATTTGAGTTTGATTCTAGGGTATTTTCACTGATTTCGATTTCAATTAATTTCTCGTCCAAACTCCCGCTAAGCAGTTTTTCACGCATTTTTTCGTAGCTTTTGGCATACTCTGCGTTTTTCTCTTCGCTAGCCCCGCGAGGCAATGGCGGCATAAGCTTTTCTAAAATTTTTTGCTCGATATACTCGTCGATTTTGTCTTTGTTTTTTTCAAATTCCTCGTTTCGCACTAAATTTACAGCCGCAGCTGCTAAATCTCGCACCATAGACTCCACATCTCGCCCTACAAAGCCCACTTCTGTGTATTTACTAGCCTCCACTTTGATAAATGGCAAACCAAACATTTTTGATAATCTTCGCGCGATTTCTGTTTTTCCCACGCCGGTAGAGCCTATCATAAGGATATTTTTCGGGGTAACCTCGCCCCTCATATCATCGCTTAGCCTCATACGGCGATAGCGATTGCGAAGTGCGACTGCTATCGTGCGTTTAGCGTCCTTTTGTCCGATTACATAATCATCTAAATTTTTAACAATTTCCTTTGGTGTCATCATCTATTTATCGTCCCAGATTGCGTAAGTTTTAATGTTTTCGTTTGTGTAAATGCAAATTTCACCAGCTATTTTCAGGCTCTCTTTTACCAAATCCTCTTCGCTTAAAATTCCAAACCTATCCAATGCCCTAGCTGCGCTTAGTGCGTAGTTTCCGCCACTTCCAATGGCCGCTAGGCGACCGTCGTCTGGCTCGACGACATCACCCGTGCCACTTAGCAAAAATATATTTTTTCTATCCACTACAAGCATCATGGCTTCGAGTTTGCGCAGATATTTATCCTTGCGCCATTCTTTGCTAAATTCCACCACAGCTTTCAAAAGTTCGCCCTTTGCGTTATCAAGGCATTTTTCAAACATATCAAAGAGATTAAACGCATCGGCTGTGCTTCCTGCAAATCCAGCTAGCACGCTTCCGTCTTTGCCTATTTTGCGAATTTTAGTCGCATTGCCTTTAAGCACGGTATTTCCGAAGGTTACCTGTCCGTCTCCGCCGATAACTGAGCCACTTTTGCCTTTGTAAGCTAAAATCGTAGTTGCTTCAAACATTACTCTGCTACCACTTCTATTTCAAATTTCGCCACAATGCCGTGTTTAAATTTCGCCGAAACATCGTAAATTCCAACACTTTTTATATTTTCGACTTCCAAGACTTTTTTATCTATATCGAAATTCTTCTGCTCTTTTAGCGCAGTTGCGATCTCTTCTTTTGTAACTGAGCCAAAAAGTGCGCCATTTGCACCTGCTTGTTTTGCGATTTTTAATCGGACATTTTTTAACGCCTCTTTAAGCTCGGTAGTTTTGTCGATTTCTTCTTTTTCTAGCTCGGCTTCTTTTCGTTTGCCAGCCTCGTATTTACGCAAAACCTCGTTAGTCGCAGCTAGCGCAAAGCCCTTTCCTATCAAAAAATTATTTCCATATCCGTCTTTTACTTCTTTGATTTCACCGGCTTTTCCTAGCCCTTTGACATCTTTTATAAGTAAAATTTTCATTAAATTTCCTTTTAAATTTTAAAATTTTCGACCGCTTTTTCCTGCGATAATAAATCTAAGCGCATTTAGCTTGATAAAGCCATCTGCGTCTTTTTGGTTAAATACAGCGTCTTCTTCAAATGTGCTAAATTCGACATTAAACAAGCTATCTTTGCTCTCTCTGCCTCTTACAATCACATTTCCTTTATATAACTCTATGCGAACTGTGCCATTTACGCACTCTTGTGATTTATCGATTAGGCTTTGAAGCATGATTCGCTCTGGGCTAAACCAAAAGCCATTGTAGATTAGCTCAGCGTATTTTGGCATAAGCTCGTCTTTTAGGTGTGCTGCGCCGCGGTCTAGCGTGAGGCTCTCTATCGCGCGGTGAGCTTTGAGAAGGATTGTGCCGCCTGGGGTTTCGTAGCAACCTCTACTTTTCATACCGACATAGCGATTTTCGACTAAATCAAGTCTGCCGATACCGTGTTTGGCGCCGAGATTATTTAATTCGTGTAAAATTTCATGCGCTTTTAGTTTTTTGCCATTTAGCGCGATTGGATCGCCGTTTTTATACTCGATTTCGATGATTTCGCTCTCATCTGGTGCATTTTTTGGATCTGTTGTCCATCTCCACATATCATCTTCTGGGGCGTGATTTGGATCTTCTAGCACCAAGCCCTCATAAGAGATGTGAAGTAAATTTGCGTCCATTGAATATGGTGATTTGCCCGGTTTTTTGGTGATATCAATACCGTGTTTGCTAGCGTAAGCTAAAAGCTTTTCGCGGCTGTTTAAATCCCACTCGCGCCATGGAGCAATGACTTTGATATCAGGTTGCAATGCATACGCACCAAGCTCGAAGCGAACTTGATCGTTTCCTTTGCCAGTAGCGCCGTGGCTTACAGCGTCTGCGCCTGTTTTTTGCGCGATTTCGACCATTTTTTTCGCAATTAACGGTCTAGCGATACTTGTGCCTAGCAAATACTCGCCCTCATAGACTGCATTTGCGCGAAACATAGGGAAAACATACTCTTTTACAAACTCTTCTCTCAAATCTTCGATAAAAATATTTTCTGGTTTAATGCCTAGTTTTAGGGCCTTGTCTTTGATTGGGGCTAGGTCTTCGTTTTGACCGATGTCAGCGGTGAAAGTTACCACTTCGCAGCCATAATTATCGCCAAGCCATTTTAAAATAATACTCGTATCAAGTCCGCCAGAATACGCTAGAACTACCTTTTTTACGCTTTTTTGCATAACCACTCCTTTGATTTGAAAATAACGGCAAGGATTTTAGCTAAATTTTTGTTTAAAAGTTCTGAAATTTGCGAAATTTACGAAATTTGCGAAATTTTAAGGCGTTAAAATAAAAATTAATATCAAATTTGCTAAAATTGATTTTGAAATAAACTTTCAATAAAGGTAGATAATGTTTTCATCATTTTTCAAAAGCAAAAAATGGCGAATTTTGGCGTGGGGCGGACTGGTTTTTATACTTTGTATAAATTTATTACAAACCATTTTAAATGTAAAATTTAACGAGTGGTATCGGACATTTTATGATATGGGTGGCGAGATAGACAAGCACACAATCGATGAATTTTACCAGCAAATTTTGCTTTTTATCTGGATTGCTGTTTGGTTCGTGCTATCGGTGGTTGCTGAGCGATATATCACGCGTGTATGGGTGCTAAAATGGCGCGAGGCGATGACATTTGCGTATATCGGCTTTTGGCGCAAGGTAGAGCGCGATATCGAGGGTAGCTCGCAGCGTATCCAAGAGGATATTTATCGTTTCACCAAAACGCTCGAAGATGTCGGCATGCGTATCGTGTATGCCTTTATGACGCTCTTTGCCTTCATACCGATTTTGTGGAATTTAAGCTCAGGGGTCAAAGTACCAATACTCGAAAATATCCCAGGCGGGCTTGTTTGGATTGCGCTAATCGTTAGTATCGGAGGGCTTGGGGTTTCGTGGTTTGTGGGCAGGTATCTACCACGCCTAGAATACAACAACCAAAAGGTCGAAGCAGCCTTTCGAAAAGAGCTCGTTTTTGCCGAAGAAGACAAGCAAAACTACGGCAGCGAGACAAAGATTATTTCGCTTTTTGACAAGCTTAAATTTAACTACCACAAGCTGTTTTTGCACTATTTGTATTTCGATGCGTGGCTAAATACATACTCACAAATCCTAGTCATGGTGCCCTACCTCATCATGGGTCCGGGACTTTTTACCAAGGCAATCACACTTGGCGTGCTAATCCAAACAGCAAACGCGTTTAATAAAGTGCGCGTGAGTTTTAGCGTATTTACGAATAACTGGACGACGATTACGGAACTTCGCTCAATCCACATGAGACTTAAAGAATTTGAGGAAAATATCGGGTATAAGCCAAATTTAGAGTAAAAAAAATAGCGAATTTGGGTGAAATTTACCCAAATTCGCAAAAAGGAGTTCAATGAAAATTTTAAAATTTAACTTCTAAATCTACCCAGAAATTTCTACCTTTTCCCACTAAATAGCTATCTCTATTCGTAGCAGCGTTCATATAAGGTTTATCAAAAAGATTATTCACACCAAAGCCAACTTTCGCCCCGTCAAGCAGATCTACAACGCCATTTTTTATCTCATAACTTCCACTAAAATCAACGATAGTGAAAGGTTTATCTACATAAAAATACTCCGTCCTGCCAGAAATAAAGCTAGATGGATTTGACTTTGGATCGAAATAGTGGCTAACTTTGAGTTTCAAATCCAAATCAGTAATAGGCGAATACCCAATAGAACCGGTAAGCTTGCTAGTTAATTGCTTTAAATCTTCTCTTGTTTGCGTGTCGTAAATTTTGCTGTTTTCGTAGCTTGCGCCAAATTTGAAATCCCCGATTGCGTAATTTGCGCTAATCTCCACACCATATCTTTTGGCTTTATCGACATTTTGGTATTGAGCGTATTGTTGAAAATCACTAGCGCCCCAATCGTTTAGACGATTTGGTGGCGGAGTGCCTAAATCTGGGCGAGCTTTAATCGCAATCATATTATCAATTTTTCCGTCAAAATAAATAGCCTTGAAATTCAAATAATCATTGCCGATAATTTCACTTTTTTCATAGCTAAATCCTACTTCCCACTCTTTGGCTGTTTCTGGTTCGAGGTTGAAATTCGGCACATAATAATACATTCTATTCATTGCGCCCATTTGAGAAGCTTCATTTGGCGTAGGAGCCCTGAAAGCCTCAGCATATCCAGCGAGCAAATTAAACCCTTCAAAAAGCTCAACCCCAAGCGCAACTCTTGGCGAAAATCTGCTATCGTCAGTGTCTGCGTATGGAGCGTGGGATTTAAATTTATCATATCTTCCGCCAAGCGTTAATTCGAAATTTCCCATTTTCATGATGTCTTGCAAAAACGCAGCATGAGTCTTTTGGGTATTTGGCATACCGCCGAATTCGCTTTTTACGCCATCATAGATATAAATCGCATTTTCTTTTCTATGTTGATACTCTGCACCCACTACCAAATCATGATCGATAAACCCAGTTTTGAAAAATGCCTCGTTTTTCAAAGAAAATCCGTATCTATCATCTTCGTTTTTATAGCTTAAATCCTGCCCAGCACCCTCTAAATAATACCTATCATAGTGGCTTTTCGAATCATAAGCTTTAAATGCTAAATTTACATAATCCAAATGCGCTGGATTATATGTGTAATCAAAAATAAAATCTCTTTGGAGAATTTCGCCTGTGACGGGATTTACAATACCATTTAAATTTTGATAAACATTTGATCTAGCCTGCCACGGGATTCTCGTATCTTCTTTGTAATCATAAGCACTAAATTGCACCCTGTGGCTGTCGCCAAAATCAGAGCCAATTTTCGCAAAAAGCGTTGTGATATCCTCGTCGTTTTTATCTTTTTTTACGACTTCTTTGTAACTATCGCTCCAACGACCGCCATCGGCAAATTTATTGTCGCCAAAAGTTTCAAATTTACCATAGAGTAAAATATCAATCGGAATATCAGTAGGATTGGCATAAATAGCGCCTCTTGCGCCTTTCATATTGTTACTTTCAATCCTGCCGCCTATCATAGCGCCGATTTCTTTACCTTCACGCAAAAAATCTTTCGCGCTTTTTGTCTCCATGCTAATAACGCCGCCAATCGCGCCAGAACCATGCAAAATCGAGCTAGCCCCCTTTACAACCTCTGCTTTTTTAAGCAAATCGGTATCTGTGCGAAGTGTAGAAATCATACCGCTAAAAAGCCCTTTTGAGCGAGATACACCATCTTGTTTGATGATAATTCTCTCATCATCACTAAAACCGCGGATATAAATGGTTTTCGCCGCCTGTCTGCCTGTATCCAATCCGCCGTCGACACCCGGAATTTCGCGCAAAGCATCAACAATATTTGGTTTGGATTTAAAATCATTTGGCGTCAAAACACCGACAGAACCGGGATATTTTAAATTTTCGACCTCCGTCAAGGTCGCACTAACGATAATCTCGTCGAATTCAACCGCATTATGCTTAGGAGTTGTTGCGTTGTTTTCGACACCAAAAAGCACACCAGCCACAACGATAGAAAGATAAAAGCTCTTTTTCATGTGGAATTTTCCTTTCGTTAAATTTGCATTTAAAAATCGTGGTAAAATTATATTCATTATCAACTTAAAATATATTGAAAATTTTTATCAATAAAATGTAATAGCGATTATACTTCGTTTTTATCGAAGTTTTTATAAAATTTTAAGGAAAATTTATTAAAAAATTTTGTGAGAATTTATTGTTTTATTTTCGTTTAAAATTTTAAAATTTATGAATTTTATGCTTTATAACAAAATTGATAAAACAAATTTATAGTAGTAAAATTTTTGATTAATTATAAAATTTTAAATTCGCCTAAATTTCCAAATTTTAAGGCGAATTTGGCTACAATCCCGCCCATGAGAGTCGATAAATTTTTAAATTCAGTAAATATCACAAAAAGGCGCGCTATAAGCGAAGATATGTGCAAAAGTGGCGTAGTCTATATCAACGGCGCAGTGGCAAAAGCTAGCAAAATCCTAAAAATCGGCGATATAATCACCATTAAATTTTTAGAAAAAGATAAAAGCTATCAAGTTCTGGGCTTTCCCGCCACCAAAAACACGCCAAAAAGTGAGCAAGAAAAATATGTCAAAGAGCTTTAAACTCACGCTTGGTGAGAGTGAAATTTCACAAATCGCTGAAATTTTGCCACGCAGTGGAGTGATTTTGCTAAATGGCACGCTAGCAAGCGGCAAAACCACGCTAACAAAGGCTATCGCGCTATCGCACGGCATAGATCCAGCCGCTGTGAGTTCGCCGACATTTTCACTCATGCAAAATTACGGCCAAATTTACCACTATGACCTGTATAATGGCGGTAGCGAGGCGATGATGAACAATGGCTTAATCGAAAATTTATTCGAAGACGGACTTCATATCATCGAGTGGGCGGACGAGAATTTGATAAAATTTATTGAAAAATATGAGCTGGATTGTTGCGTGGTAAATATCAAGGTCATGGGCGACAAACGCGAATACGAGGTAGTTTATGCATAGATTAGAAGTAAAAGATTTGAAAAAGACTATCAAAGGCACCCCGATAATCAAGGGCGTTTCATTAGAGGTCGAAAACGGCGAAGTCGTGGGCTTGCTAGGTCCAAATGGCGCAGGCAAAACCACGACATTTTATATGATTTGCGGGCTGATTTCTAGCACGAGTGGCGAGATTTTGCTAGATTTTAAGGATATTAGCAATGTCCCGCTTCACAAACGCGCCAAGCTTGGCATCGGATACCTGCCCCAAGAAAGTAGCGTTTTTAAGGATTTAAGCGTGGAAGAAAATTTAATGCTTGCCGCTGAAATCACCTATAAAGATAAAAAAATCGCAGCCGAAAAAGTCGATGAAATGCTAAATCTGCTAAATATCGAGCCAATCCGTGAGCGAAAAGGGGTGAGCCTAAGCGGTGGCGAAAGAAGGCGTTGCGAAATCGCGCGAAGTCTAATGATAACGCCGAAATTTCTCTTGCTTGATGAGCCATTTGCAGGTGTCGATCCTATCGCTGTTAGCGACATACAAAACATCGTGCGAAGCCTAAAAGAGCTTGACATCGGCATTCTCATAACCGACCACAATGTCCGCGAAACTTTGGCGATTTGCGATAGAGCTTATGTCATAAAAGACGGCGAGTTACTCACTAGTGGCACAGCTAAGCAGGTCGCAAACGACGAAAATGTGCGAAAATACTATCTAGGCGATAATTTTAAATTTGATAGTGAAATTTAAGAAAGATGAAAAAATGAAAGAATTTTCAGAGAGAGAGAGAGAGAAAGTGAAAATTTAAACGAATTTTCGCAAAATTTAGAGCAAAATTTTACGCAAAATAATCCGCAAAATTCTACAAAACTTCTATCCATAGTCGTTCCGTGCTACAATGAAGAGCTTGTTTTGGACGAATTTTACAAAGTTACGCTTGGTGTTTTGAAACAAATTCAAAATGAAATTTTATCAAATTTAGAGTATGAATTTATTTTTGTCGATGACGGAAGCCGTGATAATACGGCAGACAAAGTCAAAGAACTTCACGAAAAAGACAGCGCCGTTCATTTAGTAAAATTTTCACGCAATTTTGGCAAAGAAGCTGCCATTTTAGCAGGATTTAAACATGCTAATGGCGATATGGTAGTGCTAATGGATGCTGACTTGCAAGACCCGCCAAGCCTGATAAGCCAAATGGTAAAAAGCTACCTTGATGGCTATAAAATCGTCTATTCTAAACGCAAAGACCGCGTCGGCGAGAGTTATGTTAAATCAAAATTTAGCGAAGCATTTTATGAAATTTTTAACCGAATTTCAGGCGTAAAAATCGAAAGTGGCGTAAGGGATTATCGCCTAATGGATAAAAGCGTAGTGGCTGAACTACTTAAAATGAACGAATATCACCGCTTCTCAAAATCAATGTTTGCATGGGTGGGATTTAAGAAAAAATGCTTGGAATTCGACCACGAACCACGCGTTGCAGGAGAAACTAGTTGGAGTTTTAAAAAGCTTTTTAACTACGCCGTTGAAGGTTTTGTGAGCTTTTCGACCGCACCACTGAGATTTGCCTTTATCATCGGCTTTTTGGTTAGTGCTTTTGCCTTTATATATGGAGCTTATGTCATTTTGCGAACGCTGATTTTTGGCGTAAATCTAAGTGGTTGGGCTAGCACGATTGTCATTATTTCGTTTTTGGGCGGTATCCAGCTTATCGTGCTTGGCGTCATCGGCGAATACATCGCACGAATCTACGAACAGGTCAAAAACAGACCGCATTTTATAATCGAAGAAATTATTTAAAGGCAAATTTATGAATTTAGTAAATTTAAAAAGAATACTAAAATTTGATTATTTGACTTTTTTAGCCATAACTCGCTCGTTTTTTAAAGATAAAAATTTTTTGAAATATTTTGGGTTTATATTCACGCTCTATTTTATCGGTATGTTTGCGATTATTAGGGCAAATAATTACTTTGTCGATGATAATATTAGGTCTGTAAATGGAACAATTGGTGCTTGGGGTAGCCTAGGAAGACATTCTATGGTTAAAATGTCTGAATTTTTCAATCTCGGACTTCCTTTGGTCGAATTTTCGCCATTTTCAAATTTTCTTTGTATTTTCTTTTTAAGTTTGTCATCTATCGTTTTAGTCAAAACAATTAATTACAAAATAACATATATCGCACTACTTGGTTCATTATTTATCGGCTTAAATCCATATTGGCTAGAAAATTTATTATACAAATTTGATAGTGTTTATATGTGTATTTCTATGTTTATGACGATTTTGCCATTTTTATTTTTCAAAAGACCGATTTTATTTTTTGTTATATCGACACTATCTCTACTAATAATGCTTACAACATACCAAAGCGTAAGCTTTGTTTATCCATTAATAGCTATGTTTATGGCGTTTTTATGGTTTAGTGGAAATAAAAAAACTAGCTATATTTTAAAATTTATATTTAATTGCATAATGGCATATTTGATTGCTTTGATTATTTTTAAGCTATTTATTTACAAGCCTTTCAACGGACATATTTCAACAGATACATTTGCTATGGCTGAGTTATTTACCGGAATACTTGGCAATATAATAAAATTTAGCAAAGATATATATTTTAATTTTTGCGATACTTTGCTTTTTAAACTTATGATTTTTTGTATTTTTCTCTCATACTTAACTACAATATTTAAATTTAAAAATTTCAAATCTCTAATTTTGCTTACAATATTTTTAATTATTGGTTTTTCATTTTCACAAGGGATTTTTCTGCTACTTAAAAAAATGGAGCTACATGCTAGATACATTAGCACGATAGGTGTATTTTGTGCGATTATCTTAATTTATATTAGCTCGAATTTGAAAATTAAAATTTTAAAAATAGTAACAAATTTATGTGTGATTTATGTCGCTTATTCGCTCTTATTTATGTCAAATACTCTTGGTTCCATACTTGAAGAACAAGAAAAATATTTGGATTTTAGGGCAAATTTAGTAATGCAAGATTTAGCTAAAATAGACAATATCAGCTACGATAAATTAGCATTTTCAGGCTCTATTATCGCTCCGTCTGTAATCACGCCTTTGAATAAATTTTTTGTATTTGATAAGGTTATTAAATACAAAAAACAAGCAAATCCGCACGGATACAGTTCTCTTACTAGAAAATTTGGTTTCATAAGAAGATGCGAAACAAAAGGAAATTCAAAAACTCTTTTTGATACAAATTTTCATAAAATATCACAATACGATAATGGCTGCATAAAAATCGATTATAAAAGCGGTGGAAAATATGAGGAAATAGATTTTAAATTCGTTTCTAAATATATAATAAAAAATTCAAAAACATTGTTAAGCGATTATGCTTTGCGAGATGATTTAAAATTTTCACTATACAGCGATGAAAGGAAAAAAGGGATAGGTATAAATACCTTAATCTTCGAATTCGACAAAGAAATCCCAAAAATCGCTAGTAGAGGCGATACGACTTTGGCGATTCATCTGCACCAAAAAGACAAAAGTGGTTTTATACACGCCGACCAACCGATACAAAAATTCAAAAAAATCGGCGGAAAGTATTATTACAGCGTGTGCATGGCAAATGTAGATATAAATAGTATCGAGCGAATTGAGATTAGCTTTTGGAATCATAATATCAAGAAAGACTCAGCCAAATTTAGCATAAATTTAAAAGAGCCAAAATGACACTTATAAAATACCTGCTCGTGGGAGTTTTAAATACAATTGTCGGCTTTGGGCTAATCTTTTTGCTAATGTGGCGAGGACTAAGCCCAGAGATTTCAAATATCATCGGCTACGCCGTTGGAATCTGTTTTTCGTTTGTGATGAATAAAATTTTTACCTTCCAAAGCAAACAAGCTTCCAAAAAAGCAAATTTAGCCGAATTTTTAAAATTCGTTAGCTCCATGCTGATCGCGTGGAGCCTAAATTTTATCACGCTTAAAATTTGCCTAAATTTGGGCGTAAATCCCTATATTTCGCAAATCATCTCAGGTGCGATTTACACTATCACAGGATATTTGCTAAGCAAAATTTGGGTTTTCAAAAAGGGCTAAATTTAAATCAAATTTAGCCCAAATTTTACGCGGCGCAGTATCCCGCGAAACCACGCCACACAAAATTCCACTAAAATTCCAGCAAATTTCCGCAAAATTTTACCAACTATACTTCGCGGTTAGTGTTACCTTCGCGCCCTCGCCATAATAGCACCAGTAGTTGCACCCTGCGACATACTCCTTATCAGCGATATTTGTCGCATTTAGACGAAGCGAAAAGTCCTTATACGAATACTCCGCCATAGCGTCAATTAGCGTGTGTGATGGCACACTCACAGCGTCGTGGCGAGGCGATGTCCATGCGCTACTCTCGCTCTTGCTTTTGCCCACATAGCGCACGCCAGCGCCCATTTTGAGCCCATGTCCGCCACCTAAATCCATAGAATATACCAAAAATCCAGAGAGCATATCTTTTGGGATTAGTGGTGTTGGCGTCATGTAGTCAAAGCCATCAACATTGATTTTGGCTTCATTGTAGTGCGTGTAAGCGGCGATTAGGTTTAAATTTTCGCTTAAATTCACATTTGCGCCAAGCTCCACGCCTTTGGCTACCTGCTTTCCAGCCTGACTTGAAAAGCTCGAACCATCGGTGTATGGGACATTTCTCTGCTCTATGTCAAAATACGCTAGGCTAAATTCGCCGTCTATGAAGCTTGGCAGATATTTCACACCAGCTTCGTATTGTCTAGCCGTGGTTGGCTTGTAAAACTCGCCCGAACTCGTGCGGCCGGATTGTGGCATAAAAGACTCAGAGTAGTTGAAATACGGCATAAATCCGCTATCAAACGCGTATAAAATCCCAGCCTGATAGGTCGTTTCGTCCGTGTCATAGCTTTTATCACCATTTAGCGTGGCTTTTGCCTTGTCATGGCGCACCCCAAGGGTCAAATTTAGCTTCTCATAAAGCTCAATTTTATCATTTAAATAAAATCCAAGCTGACTTTGATCCAAGTCATAATTCGGGTTTGAAAACGACAGCGCCGGATTTGCCGTTAGGCGGGTGCGCACTGGATTATAGACATTTATAGTGCCTACGAAGTAGTTGTAAAAATACTGCCCCCTAGCGCGGATATCTCTGTAATCCACGCCCAAAGTTAGGCGGTTTTTCACACTTCCCCACTCGTCTTCGTAGCTTATGCGGTTATCGAATATATGCGAATTCACACTCGCATCGACAAAGAGCAAATCCTGCGCGATATCGGTATCGTTTATCATATTATACTCGACACTTGCGCCGATTTGGTCTTTGTTTTCGCGGTTAAATTTATAGCTTGATTCGAATTTTAGCTTGTCGTTAAAACTATGCGCTAACTCGTATCCAACCGAAATTTGATCGCGCGATAGACTATCGTTTAATGCGCCCAAATTCGCACTTGGCGAAATTTTACCCTGCGCGCCAGGTATCATCGTGCCTACATAAGGGAAAAACCCGTTGCTTCCGGTGCCTGCGTCATGCGTGAAGCTAGATAGAAGTGTGAGCTGCGTATCATCGCCGAGTAAAAATAAAATCGATGGCGCGATGAAAAAATGCTCGTTCCATGTGTAGTTTATGTCGCCACGCTTTTTCTCATAATCGTTTACAATGCGAAATTTCACGCTATCACTCACGCCGTCGCTGACATCGAAAAAGACCCCGCGCAGGTGATTTGAGCCAAATTTCGCGCCGATTTCGCCTTGTGGAGTGAGAGTTGGACGCTTAGAGATGAGATTTATCACGCCACCAGCGTATGATGAGCCATAAAGTAGCGAGTTTGCGCCCTTTACCACCTCGATACTCTCATATCCGTATAATTCAGGGCTGATACCAAAATATCCGCCCTTATACGCACTAGCGCCGTCCAAGCTCACACTCGCTTCAAATCCACGAAGTCTAAGCCAGTCGCTAGTGTCCAAATCCGCGCCATAAGGCTGTCCGACGAAACCAGCTTCGTATTTGACGGCCTCGTCTAGCTGTGTCGCGCCACGCTCTTCGATTGCTTTTTTGCTCTCGATTACAGATGAGCTTCCAGCACTCATGAAATCGACCTTGCCACTACCCTTGCCTACCGAGCCTACCACGGCGATTTCGTCTAAAACCTGCGCCTCGTTTGCCGTCTCAGAGACTTCCTGCGCCAAAACAGCTGCCGCGCACAGACTAAGCGCAAACGCGCTACCAAAAATTTTTCGCATAAATGCTCCTTTGATTAAAATTTATTAAATTTTTCTTGCAATCCATAAAAAATAAAGGCTTCCGATTATCGTAGCGACCACGCCACAAGGTATTTCGTAAGGAAAAATCAAATTCCTACCCAAAAAATCCGCCACGCTCATTATCAAAGCCCCGATTAGCGCACTTGCCATGAGCCCAGCGCCCGTTTTGCGAAAACCCAAAAATTTCGCCAAATGCGGCGCGATAAGCCCCACAAAACTCACTGGCCCCACGCAAAGTGCGCTAAAAGCCGACAATACGGCGCAAAATACAAACAAAATGGTTTTAAATTTGAAAATATCCACGCCCACGCTACTAGCGCACACATCGCCTAGGCTTAAAATCGTAATTTCTCTTTGAAATCTCATCACCACGCCAAAGCTAATCGCGCAAAGCATCGCCAAAAGCAAAACCTGCGAAAAACTCGTAGAATAGGTGCTTCCAGCGCTGTATGAGATAAAATCATAAATCCTGCTATCCCCGCTAAAAAGCAAAATTTTCTCCACCGCGCTCACAAAGGCACTCACCGCAATCGCGCTTAAAATCACGCGCATTGGACTCATGCCACTTCTCGCATTTATCGCCAAAATAAAGCCCAAAACCACCAACGCCCCAAATACGCCAAAAACAAAGCCAAGCGCAGGTGCGAAAAACATCGAAGCAAGCACGCCAAGGCTCACGCCAGAACTAATACCAAGAAGCTCAGGCGAGGCCATGTCGTTGCGGGTTAGACTCTGTAAAATATAGCCACAAACAGCCAAAATTCCGCCACAAAGCAAGGCTGTGAAAACGCGGTTTATGCGCAAAGCGAAAATTTCGCGCGAGAATTCGCCATAAAATAGGCAAAACGCCACGAAAACAGCCAAAATTCCGCCAAGAAGTGGCACATTTAAATACTTCGCCCTTTCGCGAATTTCGTTTTTGGCGACATTTCCTGCGTTTGCGTCCTTTGTGGCGCAGTGTATGAGCCACAAAAACATCGGCGCACCCAAAAATGCACAAATTGCACCCGCAGGAAGCGAAATTTGGGTTAAATTTTGCAAGATTATAAGTCCGCTGTCGCAAATTCCAAGTATCAAAGCCCCCAAAAAAGCGCAAAAAATCGCTTTTTTGACAAACGAGCTAAATTTCAGCTGATTTGCGAGATAACTCGCTCCAAGTCCCACAAATGCGATAACCCCGCAATGCGCCACCGCCACAGCGGTAAAATACGCACCCAACACAAAGCCTATAATTCGCACCAAAACGACATTTAGCCCAAGCGATTTTGCCGTGCTATCGCCAAGCCCAAAGAGCCAAAACGAACGCGCAAAAGCTAGTGTTACAACTAGGGCTGGAAGCGATAAAATCGCCATTGTGTGCAGGTTTGCGTAGCCGTTTTGGGCTAAATCGCCACTTAGCCAAACCGTGATAAAATAGCTTTCATCTTTGAAAAAAATCAAAAGTAGCGCGCTTAGTGCGCCAAAGACTAGCCCTATGATTAGACCGCACAGCGTCGCACTAAATGCGCTAAACTCGCGCGTATTTGTGAGCGCAAACAAAAGCACAAGTCCGATGAGCGCGCCCACAAACGCACTTAGCGTGGTGCCAAGCGCGGGCGCGAACAGCCCCAAAAACAGCACCCCAAAGGCACTTGACGCGCTTACGCCACTGGTGCTATCACTCGCTAATGGATTGTGCGTAATAGCGCAGAGCAAAAGCGATGAAAGCGAAAGCAACGCACCGCAAAGAAGAGCCGTCAAAATGCGTGGCAGGGTGGAATTCAGCACCACAAGGGTGCGAATTTCGCCTAAATTCGCGTGTGCGCCAAGAAGCGAAATGGCGCAGAGTATCGCAAAAATGAGCGTTAAAACGGGCAAAGTTTTATTCATTTGCGCTCTTTTGCGAAATTTTGAAATTCGCTAAATTTGCCAAATTTGGCGAAATTTTGAAATTCGCTAAATTTGCCTCATTTTTCAAAATTTCACTCAGCAAATTTGCAAATTTTTGCATACTTAGCCACGCACCAGCGCTCCACACAGCCTCTATTTGCGCGCGGTTTTGCAAAATTTGCAAATTTTTATAAATCCCATTTGAGGCGATTTGCGAGTTTATATCAACCCTGTTTGGCTCGATTATGACGAGCTTTGCGCCCTGCTCCACCTCATAAAGTGCGCTTACATGGGCACTCGCGATACCCCAAAGATTATATGATAAATTACTTGGAGCCAAATTTGTAATCCCAAGTTTAGCCAAAACCACGCCATACAGGCTGTTTGCGCCATAAATCCTAATGTGAGCCGCGTCGATAAACTGCACGACTAAAACAGGTGTGGCGAAATTTTCTAGCTCTTTTTTCTTTTTTTCAAAAAATTCGTTGTTTTTGGCAAGTAAAATTTTCGCCCTCTCTTCGCAATCCAAAATTTTCGCCACTTCCAAAACAGCCAAATTTAGGTTGTTTTCCAAATTTCCGTCTTTATAAACATCGATAATGCGGGTTTTGGCGTATTTTGAAATGGTTTTTTCGTGCCCCGCAAAAAACGATGGCAAAAGCACAAAATCAGGCTTCAAAACTATTATCATCTCCAAACTCGGCTGGTTTCTAAGCCCCAAATCTAGGGTATTTGCACTATTTTTTAACCCACCACCCCAGAGCATAAAACTCTGCTTTTCAGCCATCGCAATCGGCTCAACTTCTAAAAACTCCAAAATCTCCGCTATGCCCCAATCTAGCGTGATTATACGCGGTTTTTCGCCCCCAAATACTGCGCCGCAAAAAATCAGCAAAAAAATAACCGCTCTCATCAAAACATCGCCGTTAATAAATTTGTCTTTGGGTGCGCGATTATATGGGCATTTACGCCGTAAATTTCTTTGATTTTTTCTGCGCTCATAGCCTCGCTAGATGGGCAGTTTAGTATCAGCTCGCCACCTTTTAGCGCGATGATTTTATCGCAGTGCGAACAGGCTAAATTTATGTCGTGAATCACGATGATGACGCATTTGCCAAGCTCTTTTGCCATTTTTTTGATTAGTGCCATGACGCTTAGCTGGTGCGCGATATCTAGGGGCGCTAATGGCTCGTCAAGTAGCAAAAAATCGCTTTCTTGCGCGAGTAACATCGCTAGGAAAATGCGCGATTTCTCGCCACCGCTTAGTGTGGAGACGATTTGGTCTTTGAATTTGAGCGTATCTGTGATTTGTAGGCACTCGGTAGCGATTTTGGCGTCGTTTTCTTTGTCCGTAAAATACCTGCCCCCGTGCGCATATCTGCCCGCCATAACTAGCTCCAAGCCCGTCAAATGAGAAGCGTCTGGTAAAATTTGGGGCAAATAAGCAACACTTTTGGCAAATTCTTTTTTTGCGTAATCTTCGATTTTCTTGCCATTTAGCGAAATTTCGCCACTTTGATTTTTGATTTGTGCGGCTAAAAGTTTGATAAGCGTGGATTTGCCGGAGCCATTGTGCCCCACGAGAGCGTAAAATTCGCCCTTTGCAAACTCTAAATTTATGTTATTTAAAATTTTTTTATTTTGTATTTGGTAATTTAAGTTACTAATTTTTAACACGATGATAATATCCATTATTAAAATAAAAGATAGATATTATCAAAAATTTAATAAATTTAAACTAAATATTTAACAATTATTATCAAAAGCCATATCAATTTAAAATTTCAAAAATGATAAAGTATAGCAAAACCTACCCTGCTCTACTCCCATAAACTTGGCTCCTGCGGGTCTGTATAGCTGGATAAAATTTGATATGGCTGGTAGTCAAATTTGTATTTTAGGCTCGGACACTCACGCACTGCATAACCCAAATATATCCAGCGAAGATTAAATTTTTTCGCGATTTCAATCTGCTTTAAAAGTGAAAATTTCCCAAGGCTAAGATCGCTTCTGTATGGGTCGTAATAGCAATAAATCGAGCTTATCCCGTCTTCGACAATGTCGATCAAATCGACGCAAATCAGCCTATCAAACTCATCGTAATACGAAATTTCCTTGCCGAAATTTCCATATCCCTCCACATAAATTTCATAGTATTTCTCAGGCGTGATATTTTGACGCGGCCAACCCTTTTTTTCGCTCATATAGTTGTGATAAATTTCGAAAAGCTCCAAATGCTCGCCGTCTAAAATCGGCGCTGAAAAGCCAAGAGTGGTTTTTTCGTTTTTTTTATAAACTCTGCGGTGCGATTTGGAAAATTTGAAATTTCTCGCATCTACTCTCAGGCTTTTACACTCATCGCAACCCGCACAAATGGGCTTTTGGAAGTAATTCCCAAAGCGTCTGTATCCGTGAGTGACTAAATTTGAATTATAAGAATACGAGGCGTTTTTGACAAAAATGTATTCATTTCTAGCTGATTTTCCCTGCAAATACGGGCAGGGAAAATCGAGCGTGCAAAATGGAATTTCAAGCATTAAATTTTTCTAATATTTGCGTTTTCGATATATTTCAAAAACTCGTCTTTTAGCCGATTTTCGCGCGCACTCACGCTCTCATCGCCTAAATCCTCATCTTTGAAAATATCTTTAAATTCATCGCGATTTGGGTTTGGTTTTGGCTTAGGTTTGGGTGGATTTTTCGCCTTTTCCTCTTTAATCATATCTTTTTTTATGCTATTTAGCGATTCTAAAAAATCCATTTGCACTCCCTAAATTTCGGCTTCTCGCATAGCAGAAGCGATTGCAGCGACGACTTCGGTTTTTTTCGTATCGAAATCGTCCTTGGTGTTTGCCAAAATTTTGTCCAAATTTTTCTCGACATAGCTCGTATCGAAAAATCCCAGTCTAAACTCACGCGATTTGCTGATCGAGAGCAAAAATGGGATTATCGTGCGCACACCCTCTATGCGAAACTCCTTCAATGCCCTTTCTAGCTTATTTACCGCCAAGTCATAATCTGTGGTTTTGATGATGAGTTTAGCTAAAAGCGAGTCGTAAAATGGCGGAATTTTATAGCCTTTGTAAATATGGCTATCCACGCGCACGCTAGGTCCCAAAGCTGGGTAATAATCCTCGACTTTACCAGGTGCTGGGGTGAAATTTTTCCATACATTTTCGGCTGTAATTCTCGCCTCAATCGCGTAACCGCGCGGTTTGATATCGCTTTGTTCGAGCTCTAAAATTTCGCCGTTTGCGATACGGATCTGGCGCACGACGATATCCACGCCAGTGATTTCCTCAGTGATTCCGTGCTCGACTTGGATTCTAGTATTCATCTCCATAAAATAGAAGTTGTTGTAATCATCGAGCAAAAACTCCACAGTGCCGACATTTGAGTAATTCACAGCCTTAGCCGCGGCTACTGCGGTGATACCCATGGTTTTGCGCAAATGCTCACTAATCGACGGGCACGGGGCGATTTCGATGATTTTTTGGTGACGGCGTTGGATTGAGCAATCGCGCTCGCAAAGGTGGATAATGTTGCCGTAATTATCACCGATGATTTGAAACTCGATATGGCGCGGATTGACGACGAGTTTTTCCATAAAAACTTCATCGTTGTTAAAATATGCCTTCGCCTCTCTGGTGCAAGATTCAAAGGCCGCTTCCATATCCTCTTCGCTCCAAACTTCACGGATTCCACGCCCTCCGCCGCCACCGCTTGATTTCAAAATCACCGGATAGCCGATTTTGCGGGCGTATTCTTTGATAGTTTCCATTGATTCGTTGTTTAATTTTTCGGTGCCTGGCACGATAGGAATACCATTTTTGCGCATTAAATAGCGAGCGATGTTTTTATTACCCATTTTGCGGATAACTTCTGGTTTTGGACCGATAAAGATAATCCCAGCGTCCTCGACCTCTTTTGCGAAATCATAATTCTCACTCAAAAATCCATATCCAGGGTGGATAGCGTCCGCACCGCTTGCTTTGGCTATTTCTACGATTTTTTTGGCGTCCAAATACCCAGTAAGTGGCTCTGTGCCGACCTCATAAGCCTCATCAGCAATTTTAACATGCAAGCAGTCTTTGTCAGGCTCGGTGTAAATCGCTATACTTTTTATGTGCAAATCTCTACATGCTCTAATAACCCTAACCGCGATTTCACCGCGATTTGCTATGAGAATTTTATGTATCATACTAAAACACCTTTTTGTAAAAATAATATTGCGTATGATAGTATAAAAAATGTTATATCAAGTTGAAATTTAGGGGAAAAAGTCAAAATTTTAAAGGATTTTAGTGGTGCCCAGAGCCGGAATCGAACCGGCACGGAGTTGCCTCCGCCAGATTTTGAGTCTGGTGCGTCTACCAATTTCACCACCTGGGCTTGAATTAAAAATCGAGATTATACAAAAATTTGATTAAAATAAAATTAAGCCCCAAAATTTTGGGGCTTAAAGAGTTAAGAAAAATTATTTTTTCTTTTTAGCTTTTGAAGCAGCAACAGCCTCTTTAAGTTGTTTGCCAACTTTAAATTTAACTACTTTTGTAGCAGGTGATTTGTAAGTTTTGTTTGTGCCAGGAACTTTGCCTTCACGAGCAGCACGCTCAGCAATGCTAAAAGAACCAAAGCCAATGAAACTAATCTCATCGCCTTTAACTAATAGCTCTTTAATTGTTTCAAGAGCTTTATCTACTACTGCTGTAGTATCTTTTTTGCTTTGTCCTGCTTTTTCAGCAACAATACTGATAAAATCAGCTTTTTTCATAGAGTATCCTTTGTGATAAAGTGTAACGGCGACCATTTTACAATACTTTGATAAAAATTTCAATAGAATTTTGCGAATTTTTCGCCAAATTTGGCAAAATTTCACGGAATTTGGCAAAATTTTGCCCATTTTCACACTATTTGAAAAATAAATTTTTCATTTTTTCCCAAATTTACACAAATTTAGGCGCTAAAATTTTTTATAATCTTAAATTTGATATAATGCGCCCAAAATTTTAAATTTAAGGTAAAAATATGACAAAAATTTTGATGATAGAAGACGATTTGGAGTTGGCTGAAATTTTAAGCGAATACTTAGAACAATACGAAATCGACATTACCGTCGCAGATGACCCATTTATCGGACTTTCGAAGCTTAAATTAGAAAATTTCAACCTCGTAATTTTAGACCTAACGCTTCCTGGTATGGACGGGCTTGAAGTCTGCAAAGAAATCCGCAAAACCTCGAATTTACCGATTATCATTTCTAGTGCGCGCCACGATTTGACCGATAAAATCAATGCTTTTGATTTCGGCGCAGATGATTATCTACCAAAACCATACAACCCCCAAGAGCTCCTAGCCCGCATAAAACGCCATGTCGAGCGCTACAACACAGGCTCGATCAAACAAGCCGGTGAAAAAACCAACAAAGACATCGTGGTAGATGATTTTTCGCACATTATCACCTTTAAAGGTCAGCCTCTATCGCTGACGGTCGCTGAATACGATGTCCTCTCATATCTAGTCAAAAAAGAAGGCGGAGCAATCACGCGCGAAGAGCTCATTTACAACAGCTCCTCAATCAGCGAAGAATCCTCGCCAAAAAGCATAGATGTCATCGTCGGTCGTATCAGGGTCAAGCTTGGCGAAACCTCCAAGACACCGCAATATATCCACGCAATCAGGGGCGTGGGATACAAACTCGTGCAATAAATTTTGAAATTTAAATATGAAATTTAGATCTTCGATTTTTTATACCATTACATTTATTTTCGCGCTTGCGACGATTGGCGTATCGCTCGCACTCATTTGGCTTATCGGATATGATAAACAAAACTACACCAGAGAGCTAAACACAAAATACTCCATAGTCGCGCGCTCACACCTATACCAAATGAGCAGGCTCATCTCGCAAAACGAATTCCAAAGACAAATCGCAAATTTCGAATTTGCTAACATTAACGACGAAAATTTTATAAAGCAATTAACCGAAAATGGCGAAATTTTAGATAGTATTTCGGCTGATATCGGCTCGGCTGATATTATAATGTATAACCGCAAACACTACCTCAAAATCACCCACGCCAACGAGGTTAGAATTTTAAACGACAAAGAATACCAACCATATCGCTACGATATTTTTAGGGCGATTTATGGCGGAATTTTGGCGATTATTTTGCTCGCATACATTTTTATTATACGCAAAATCAAACCACTTCGCAAGCTAAAACGCCAAATCGATAAATTTGCCACAGGCGATCTAAATATCACAAATGTCGCCACAGGCACAGACGAAATCTCCGAGGTTTCGCGCGCGTTTTACGGCGCAGTTACGCAGATCAACAAACTAAACGAATCGCGCCACCTATTTTTGCGAAACATCATGCATGAGCTAAAAACGCCCATTACCAAAGGCCGCATAACCGTCGAAATGATCGAAAAAAACAAATACCAAGAGCGCTTGTTGTCGGTGTTTGAAAGGCTAGAAGATTTGATTAATGAATTTGCCGCAGTCGAGAGGGCAACTTCTGGGATTCCGCTTGGAGAGCGCGGAATTTACTCAGCCAAAGAAATCATAAACGAAGCCCTAAAAATCGCAATGATAGGCGAAAATTTAGTAACCATAAATGCGCCAGAGGATTTAAAATTTAATGTAGATTTGAAGCTGTTTTCAATCGCTGTGAAAAATCTAATCGACAACGCAATCAAATACTCCACCGACCGCCATGTCATCATAAATGTCGGAGCAACCTTTGATTTCATCAGCAATTCGCCCGAGTTAGAGCAGGATTTCGAGCATTACAAAGAGGCATTTTCCAAGGGCTCAAACGCCAAACAAAGCTTCGGTCTTGGGCTATATATCGTCGATAATATCGCCAAATCGCATGGTTTAGTCTTTAAATATCGCAGAGAAAATGAGACAAATATCTTTTATTTTGATAATATGAGTGAAATTTTACTCTAAATTTTAAGGCGATTTGATATATGATTGCAAAATTTTTTAAAAAGTGAGTTTATGCGAAATTTAATATTTTTACTAGCATTTTTCGGTGTTTGTTTGTGTGCAGAGAGCTTCATCACAGATGAAGAATACGGAGCTATGCTCTATCAAAACCCCCGTGGAATCGGCTGTGATAAGTGCCACGGCGAGCGTGGCGAGGGACAGCTCATCGCAAAATACGAGGAATTTAACCGCTCAAACGAAACCTACTACGAAAAATCCCTTTTCGCACCCAAAATCAACACCCTTTCACTGCAAGAATTAGCCGACGGAATCGGCGCTAGCAAGGACATTATGCCAAGCTATTTTCTTACAAAAGACGAAATTATCATTATTTACAAATATTTAAAAGCCAAAAATCAAACCAATAAAAAGGACGAAAATGACAAACAAAACTGAATTTGCAAAGGCTATGAAATTTATCCCAGGTGGCGTTGATTCGCCTGTTCGCGCATTTGGAAGCGTAGGTGGTGAGCCATTTATGGTAAAAAAGGGCAAAGGCGCATATATCTACGATGTCGAGGGCAGAAAATACCTTGATTTCGTGCAAAGCTGGGGTCCGCTGATTTTCGGACACGCCGATAAGGATATCCAAAAAGCAGTTTGCAACGCAGCGAAATTTGGACTAAGTTTTGGCGCACCAAGCCCGCTAGAAACGAAACTTGCTAAGCTTGTTTTAGATAAATTTCCATTTTTGGATAAAATTCGCTTCACTAGCAGTGGCACAGAGGCCACAATGAGCGCAATCCGCCTAGCGCGCGCTTACAGCGGAAAAGACGGCATAATAAAATTCGCTGGTTGCTACCACGGACACAGCGACTCGCTTTTGGTCAAGGCGGGTTCAGGGGCAACTACATTTGGGTATTCAAGCAGTGCTGGCGTGCCAGAAGATATCGCCAAAAACACATTTGTCGCTGTTTATAACGACATACAAAGCGTCAAAGCGATTATAGAAGCCAATGATATCGGCACCATAATCATCGAACCAATCGCTGGAAATATGGGCTTGGTGCCTGCAAAAGCCGAATTTTTAAGCGAACTTCGCAAAATTTGCGACGAGAAAAAAATCGTGCTAATCATGGACGAGGTAATGAGCGGATTTCGCGCTAGTGCGCGCGGAAGCTACGATGTGTATGGCATAGAGGGCGATATCGTAACCTTTGGTAAGGTAATCGGTGGCGGTATGAGCGTGGCAGCCTTTGCTGGAAGGGCCGAGATTATGGATCTAATTAGCCCTCTTGGCGGTGTTTATCAAGCAGGCACGCTAAGCGGAAACCCGGTGGCAATGGCGGCTGGAATTGCGAGTTTGAGTAAAATTTATGCTAAGAAAAATTTATACAAAGATTTAAATTCACTCGCCAAACGCTTCATAAACGGCCTTAGCAAAGCCGCCAAAAAGCACGGTATCGCGCTTCAAACAGCCTGCGTGGGAAGTATGTTTGGGTATTTTTTCGCCGAAAACGAGGTCAATAACTACGACGACGCGCTAAAATCCGACACTAAGCGTTTTGCGAAATTTCACCGCGAAATGATAAAACGGGGCGTATTTTTGGCGCCAAGTCAGTTCGAAACTGGCTTTATTTGCGAGGCAATGAGTAAAAAAGATATAGATTTTGCCATAAAAATGGCAGATGAAGCGATGGCAAATTTGTAAATTTTGAAATTTAAGGCGAGGTTATGAAATACACAAAAAACCTGCACAAGGTCGTCCCGGTCGCATACGATGTGAGCCTTGGGATTTCGATAGTCGTCGCAATCGCCATTGGCGTGGGACTTGGGCTGTGGCTCAAATCCCTAACCGGCTCGTTAATCGTATTTTGGGTTTGCGTGTGCTTTGGTATAGCTGCGGCGTTTTTAAATGTCTATAAGGCGTTTAAGGGGCTAAACGAAAGCCTCAAAGAGCTCGAAGACGATCCCAAATACAAGGCTGCAAAAGAGAATTTCGACGATGATGATTGGGACGAAAAAGAGTGAAAAAAGAAATTTTAAAAATCTACTTGATTTTTGATTTTCTAGTCCTTGCGCTTGGGGGTTTGCTTTGCGTTTTTGGTGCGAAATTTGCCCCATTTTTCGCTAGTTCGCAACTTGGATTTTTCTGCTCGCTTGCGGTTGTGTTTTTTTCGCACAGAGCCTACGCACTGCGCCTCGAAGATGAAATTCGCTCTGGCAAATACGACAAAATCGCTAATGATGAATTTGATGATGAAAATTTAGCCAAGCCCAAAAAAAGCGCGGTCAAATCAAATTTTACCACAGCATTTTTTTCGCCATTTAAAATTTTATCTTACGCTGCGCTAATTTTTGGAATTTGGCTTTTGGCTAAATTTGGACTTTTAAACCCGCTTGCACTAATACTTGGCGTAAGCGTAATCCCGCTAGGGACGCTCATTTTTGCGTTTTGTAATAAAAACTAAAATTTTACTCTACAATTGCAAAGAAATGCGAAGCATTTCCGTAAAAATAAAACCAGCTAAATTTAAAGCGAAGCTTTAAATTTAGCCACTTCTAAGGTTTTACAGGGGAAATTCGCACAGAGCAAAAGGCGTGAACAGCGCTTTTGCGTGCGAATTAAATGCAAGGGGGAGGGGGTAGCGTCTCCAAAACCAGCGTAGCGGTGCAAGGCGGAAGCCGAAGCAGGTTTCTTGCAAGCGCAACGCGCGAAGCAGAGCAAACAAGCGCGCCCTCCCCCTTACAGAGAATTTCAAATTTTGCTTAAAATTTAAAAAATCGTTCAATGCTAAATTTGGGTTGAATTCCGAATTTAAATTTTACTGGATTGCTTCGCTCGTTACACTCGCTCGCAATGACACAGAATTTGCATTTTGGTAATTTTCGCTCGTAGATTGACTTCGCCTACGGCTCGTCCAAATGCCTCTTCGCTTCGCTCGGGTCGCTACGCTCATTTTGCTTCGCTTTCTGCGAAAGCTCGCAATGACAATAGCGAGCAAAATTTACATAATCTGTCATTGCGAGATTTACGAAGTAAATCGAAGCAATCTACGAATTTAAAATTCCCACCGCTAAATTTGCAAAATTACTAACCCGAAATTTTAAAAAACAAAAACAATCAAAACTACACAAAATTTGGCTAAAAATATAAAGAATTATTAATTCAAATTTCGCTAAAATGATGAGTTTTGAAAAGGAATTTTATGGATTACAACACGCTAAAAAAAATATTTTTTAAATTTCAGCCAGAAACTGCACACCATATCGCAGAATTGGGGCTTCGCACACTAAGTGCAGTTCCGTTTGGACTGGAAATTTTAGCCAAAAACACAACCTACAAAGATGAAATTCTAAATCAAAAAATCTGGGGATTAAATTTCGAAAATCCGCTTGGAATCGCCGGTGGATTTGACAAAAATGCAACCATGATTGCCCCAATTTATGCGCTCGGCTACGGATATACTGAGTTTGGCACATTTACGCCAAAACCCCAACCCGGCAACGCCAAACCGCGCCTTTTTCGCCTAGTCGAAGAGGAAAGTATCCAAAACGCAATGGGCTTTAACAACGAGGGCGCCGAGGCTATCGCAGAGCGCGTGCGCAAAATTTACCCAGCCAAATTTCCGCTTGTCGCAAACATTGGCAAAAACAAAATCACGCCAAACGAAAATGCTCTAAGCGATTATGAAATTTTAACTCGCAAATTTGAGAGCCTTTGCGATATTTTCGAAATCAACATTAGCTCGCCAAATACGCCAAATTTGCGCGCTTTGCAAGATGAGAGTTTTATAAAAGAAATTTTATCTATGATGAGAGGCATTACCAAAAAACCAATAATTTTAAAAATCGCCCCCGATATGAGCGCGCAAAAGGCCGTGTCGCTATGCTCGTGCGCCATAGATGCTGGGGCAGATGCCCTACTAATAAATAACACTAGCATTGATTACTCGCTAACGCCCAAAGCAAGGGATTTTGGCGGAATTAGCGGCAAGTTAATCACGCAAAAATCGCGCGAACTATTTCGTGCTGTCGCAAAAGAGCTATTTGGAAAAACAGTGCTTATTAGTTGTGGTGGTATCAGCGACGGCAAAGAAGCCTATACGCGCATAAAAGACGGCGCAAGCCTAGTGCAAATTTTCACAAGTTTTATTTTCAAAGGCCCTAAAATAGCCTATAATATCAACTCCGAGTTAGCTTCACTCTTGCGCCAAGACGGCCTTTCAAATATCACAGAAGCAATCGGTTTAAATTTAAAAAAATGAGGTTTTTATGTTTGCAAAATTCAATAAAATCACGCTAGAAAACGGCTTAGCCGTCTATCACATACCGGTAAATTTAGGTAGCGATGTCATCAGCGTCGATCTATTTTACGATGTGGGCTCAAAGGACGAAGTCATGGGCAAAAGTGGCATAGCCCACATGCTCGAACACCTAAATTTCAAATCCACCAAAAACCGCAAAGCTGGCGAATTTGACGCCATTGTAAAAGGTTTTGGTGGCGTAAATAACGCAAGCACAGGCTTTGATTTCACGCACTATTTCATCAAATGCGAGCGCTCGAATCTAGCCACTTGCCTCGATTTATACGCAGATATCATGGAAAATTTAAAGCTCGAAGAGAGCGAGTTTTTGCCAGAGCGAAATGTGGTTTTAGAAGAGAGGCTTTGGCGCACGGATAACGATCCGTTCGGGTATCTGTTTTTTAGGCTGTATAACAGCGCCTTTGTTTATCACCCATATCACTGGACGCCGATTGGATTTAGAAGCGATATAGAGGGCTGGAAAATCGAGGATATCAGGGAATTTCACGCTAAATTTTATAATCCAAACAACGCAGCACTGCTAATCAGTGGCGATATCGATGAAAAAAGCGCGTTTGAACTAGCCAAAAAGAGCTTTTCGCATATCAAAAATCGCTGCGAAAAATCGCATGTTTGCGCGCCAGAACCAGAGCAAGACGGCGCTAGATTTAATCTCATACACAAAGACTCTCATGTCCAAATCGTGGCAACCGCCTTTAAAATCCCGCCATTTAACCACGCTGACGCAGCCAGCATAAACGCTCTTTGCGACTATCTTGGCGGTATGAAAAGCTCGCTTTTGCAACGAATTTTAGTCGATGAGAAAAAGCTAGCCAACCAAATCGATGTCTATAATCTAGCCAGCAAACATGAAAATTTAATGATAATTTTCGGCGTTTGCAATGCTGGGATTAGCGGCGAGAAGCTAAGAGATGAAATTTTTGCTATCCTAGAAAATGCCAAAAATTCTCAAATCAGCAATGATGAAATCACAAAACTCAAAAATTCAGCCAAATCAAGCCTAATTTACTCCATGGATAGCGCTAGCAAGGTGGCTAGCATTTATGGCTCATATATCATCAGAGGCGATTTGGACGCGCTGTTTAGACTCCAAAGTGATATCGAAAACATCTCAGCGCAAAATTTAAACGAAACTATGAAAAAATATCTCAAATTTAAAAATTCAACCACATTGATTTTACGAAAGGAAAACGATGAATAAAAATGTAATTATCGGTTCAATGACCGCATTAATCACTCCGTTTAAAGATGGCAAACTTGACGAGCAAACCTACGCCAAACTCATAAAACGCCAAATCGATAACGGCATAAATGTCCTAGTCCCTGTCGGCACCACAGGCGAGAGCGCCACATTGACCCACGATGAGCACAAAGTCTGCATAGAAATCGCAGTCGATACCTGCAAAAACACAGGCGTCAAAGTCCTAGCGGGTGCCGGCTCAAACGCCACGCACGAGGCTGTGGATTTAGCTAAATTTGCGCAAGCGCATGGGGCTGATGGAATACTCTCTGTCGCGCCATACTACAACAAACCGACCCAAAAAGGCTTGTATCTGCATTACAAAGAGATTGCAAACTCTATCGAAATTCCAGTGCTTTTATACAATGTCCCGGGTAGAACAGGGTGCAATATCGACACAGAAACCATAATCAAGCTTTTTAACGATTGCGACAACATTTACGGCGTAAAAGAGGCAAGTGGCAGTATCGATAAATGCGTGGATTTGCTAGCGCATGAGCCGAAACTAAGCGTGATTAGTGGCGAGGACGCGATAAACTACCCTATCCTATCAAACGGCGGAAAGGGCGTCATCTCAGTAACTGCAAATTTATTGCCTGATTATATTTCAAAGCTCGTAAATTTCGGACTAAATAGCGATTATATCAAGGCAAAAGAGATTAATGATGATTTGTATGCTATAAACAAAATTCTCTTTTGCGAAAGCAACCCAATCCCGATAAAAGCGGCAATGTATATCGCTGGGCTAATGCCAGCTTTGGAGTATCGCCTGCCGCTTTGCGAGCCTAGCAAGGAAAATTTAGCTAAAATTGAAGCTGTTATGAAACAATACAATATCAAAGGATTTTAATGATAGAAACTATCAACGAATTTAAAGGAAAAACCCTAGTAATCAGCGGTGGAACGCGCGGAATCGGTCGCGCGATTGTTTTGGAATTCGCCAAAGTTGGCGCAAATGTCGCCTTTACCTACAACTCAAACGAAGAGTTAGCCAAAACCCAAGCAGCCGAGTTAGAGAAGGAATTTGGCATTAAAGCAAGGGCGTACGGCTTAAATATCTTAGAGCCAGAGACCTACAAAGAGCTGTTTGAAAAGATCGATGTGGATTTTGATAGAGTGGATTTTTTCATCTCAAATGCCATTATTTCAGGTCGCGCGGTGGCTGGTGGATACACTAAATTTATGAAGCTAAAACCACGCGGGATTAACAATATCTTTACCGCGACCGTAAATGCCTTTGTCGTAGGCTCGCAAGAAGCAGCCAAACGCATGGAAAAGGTAGGCGGTGGCAGTATAATCAGCCTAAGTTCGACTGGAAATTTAGTCTATATCGAGCATTACTCAGGACACGGCACTGCAAAAGCGGCAGTTGAGGCTATGGCAAGATACGCTGCAACCGAGCTTGGCGAGAAAAATATCCGCGTAAATGTCGTAAGTGGCGGACCAATCGAAACAGACGCGCTAAGAGCTTTTACGAATTATGAGGAAGTACGCGACAAAACAGCCGAACTAAGCCCACTTAATCGCATGGGACAGCCGACAGATTTAGCAGGTGCGTGCCTATTTTTGTGTTCGAGCAAGGCTAGTTGGGTTACAGGTCATACATTTATCGTCGATGGCGGAACGACTTTTAAATAAAATTTGGAAAAAATATGTGGAATTTACCAAATATATTAGCAATTTTTAGGGTTTTACTAGCGCCTTTGTTTTTTTATCTCATTTTGCTTGCTGGCAATGCCGATAGTAGCGGTATGGTTGGCGCGGTGCATGTCAGCTGGATAAACTACTTCGCCGCCCTAACCTTCGTAATCGCCTCCGTGACGGACTTTTTCGACGGATTTATCGCTAGAAGCTGGAATCAAATCACCAAATTTGGCGGTATCATCGATCCTCTTGCTGATAAAATGCTAACCTTGGCTGGATTTTTAGGGCTTATGTATATTGATAGAGCGAGCCCATGGGCTGTGTATCTAATCCTAATCCGCGAGTTTTTTATCACAGGGTTTCGCACGGTTATGGTGAGCGAAAATATCAGCGTCTCAGCCTCAATGGCGGGCAAGGTAAAAACGGTATCGCAAATGTTTGCCATAGGATTTTTGACAATGCAGTGGAGTGGCGGAAATTTCTTGCTATGGGTCGCAGTAGCACTCACGCTGTATTCGGGACTAGAATACATTTTAGCCTACGCAAAAAATCACAAAAAAAATGCAAAAGCAACGGAGTGATTTTTGAAAAGCATACTTTTAACCATAGGAATTTTGCTTTGCGGATTGTATTTTTATGGGTTGCATTTTTTTGTAACGATTTTAGCCATTAGCTTTTTGATATTTTTCCACGAGCTTGGCCATTTTAGCGTTGCACGCCTGCTTGGCGTGGGCGTAAATGTATTTAGCGTGGGCTTTGGCGAGAAAATTTACACCAAACAAATCGGCGCGACACAGTATTGCATAAGCGCAATCCCGCTTGGCGGATATGTCAGCCTAAAAGGTCAAGAGGATTTAGATCCAAGTGCGAAAAATTTCGACCCCGATAGCTACAACACCAAAGGCCCGCTAGCGCGCATTGCCATACTTGTGGCAGGACCTGCGTTTAATATAATTTTAGCGTTTTTAATCTACATTAGCCTAGGCTATATCGGCGTAGAGCGTATCGCGCCAATCGTAGGCGCAGTGAGCGAAAACTCAGCCGCACAAAACGCTGGAATCATGGTCGGCGATGAAATTTTATCAATAAATGGCGCGCAAATCAGGGAGTGGGACGATATCTCCAAAAATGTCGTAGGCGGGGATTTAAACCTGCAAATCAAGCGCGCAGGCGAAATCAAAAATCTAAATTTAACCCCAAAAATGGGCGAGAAACTAAACATTTGGCGAGAGCGTATCCAAACCCCGCTAATAGGAATTTCTCCCGGAAAAGAGCCCAAATATATCACGCTTTATCACACGGGCGCTAGCTCGCTTGGCTTCGCGCTAAATGAGACAATCCAATCGAGCAAAATCATCTTAGTTGGGCTCGAAAAGCTCGTCTCAGGCGTCGTATCTCCCAAAGAAATGGGCGGAATCGTCGCTATCACCGATATCACAACCAAGGCCGTAAGCTACGGAGCTTCGGTAGTTTTGCTCCTTGTCGCACTGATTTCTGTGAATTTAGGCATAATAAATCTCTTCCCAATCCCAGCTCTTGATGGCGGACATATTTTGTTTAACCTAATCGAGCTTGTGTTTCGCCGCCCAGTGCCAGAGAAGGTTTTCATCGGCGCTAGCTACGCTGGAATCGCGATTTTGGCAATGCTGATGATATTTACGATAGTAAATGACTTCGCGCGCATGCTAGGATTTTATCAATGAATCTAGCGCAAATTTTAGAGCGCATAGACAGCGCAAAAATTTCATCAGGCGCGCAGAGCGTGCGTCTAATCGCTGTGAGCAAAAATGTAGATACTGACGCGGTGGAAAATCTCTACTCGCAGGGGCAAATCGAATTTGGCGAAAACCGCGTCCAAGAAATGAAGCGAAAATGCGAAATTTTAAGCGACCTTCCCCTAAAATGGCACTTCATTGGCTCACTGCAAAGTAATAAAATAAATCATTTGCTTTCCCTGCGCCCTACTCTGTGGCAAAGTTGCAACTCTTATGAGCTAGCTACTGCTGTAAATAAACGGCTAAATTTCACGCTAGATACGCTTTTGGAGATAAACTCAGCTGGCGAAAGTAGCAAAAGCGGGATAGAAATTTCACGCGCCGTCGATGAGTATCTAAAAATAAAAGAAGAGTGCAAAAACCTAAATTTATGCGGTGTGATGAGTATCGGAGCGCACTCGGACGACTTGGGCGAAATACAAAAAAGCTTTGAAACCACTTACAAAATTTTTGAAAATTTGCGACCACACGGCGCAAAAATCTGCTCAATGGGCATGAGCGATGACTTCGAACTCGCCATAAAATGCGGGTCAAATATGGTGCGTTTAGGGCGAATTTTGTATCGATGAAAAACGATATCGTAATATTTTTGCTAGGCATTTGCTGTATAGCGTTTCCAGCCCATGATAATTTGTTCATCTGCTTTGAAATTTTGCTTTTTAATATTCTAGCTTGCGCCCTATTTATAGCGATTGCGTATAAATTTCAAATCTTGCAAAAACGCTACTTCGCGTTATTTTTTTTGATTTTGGCAAATCTTGCAACATTGGCGAATATCTGGGGGATGCCGTGGCCTTCTAACGGATACGAAGGCACTATCGTCCGAATCGAGATTTTCAAGGCAATTTCGGTTTTTAACTTTTGGCTAGTTTATGCTGGATTTTGGCTCTTAGCGGTGCCGATTGTCATCTATATATTCTTTTTGGATCTGCTTGGCAGAATTAGCCTAAAAATACTTTCTAGCAAAAAATCTATCCAAAATTCGAATATTTAAAACAAAATTCTGCAAATTTGGCTAGTGTTTGTGAAAAAACGAATTTCGCCGTGCGAATTAGCTAAAATTCGGCATTTCACACGGCAAGTAAATTTACAAAATCTCTTTTCTTAGCTCGCTAGGGGTTTTTGGCGAGATTAGAGCAGGTGCGATGTCAAAAATGCTAAACGCACCGCTTTTGCCGTCCTTATGAAGTCTATACGCCGCTCTTGCATAAGCCACAAGCACGCTAGCTGTAAATTCAGGGTTTGAATCAAGTTTTAGGCTAAATTCGATTAAATGTTTTGTCTCGCCGTGCTCTCCTGTGCTACCGCTTCTTAGCACGAAGCCACCATGCGGGATTCCGCCGTGTTCGCGTTTTAATGTCTCTAAGTCGATAAAATGCACGGTCGTATCATAATCAGCGAAATAATTTGGCATTGTTTTGATTTCGTTTTCGATTTTCGCCTTGTCTGCGCCGTCTTCGGCGACCACGAAGCACTCACGCAAATGCTTTTCTCTCGTGCTTAAATTTGGATTTTCTCCGGCTCTGACACTCGCCAACGCGCTTTCTATCGGCACAGTGTATTGTCTAGCATCGACTACACCTTTGATTCGGCGGATAGCGTCAGAATGCCCTTGGCTCACACCTTTGCCCCAAAATGTGTAGCTCTCGCCACTTTCTAGCACGCTTTCGCCCACAAGGCGATTTAGCGAAAACAGACCCGGATCCCAGCCAATAGCGATAATGCCAACATTTCCGCCACTTTTGGCTGCGTTATCGACATTTGCGAAGTGTTCAGGGATTTTAGCGTGTGTATCGAAGCTATCGACAACGCAGAAGTTTTTCGCAAACTCTGGCGTTTGTGTCGGCAAATCAGTCGCCGAGCCACCGCAAAGCACCAAAACATCGAATTTGCCTTTGAAATTTAAAATCTCATCTATGCTATAAACACTCGCGCCGCAGGTTTTCACACTAGCTGGCTCACGCCTAGAAAATACGCCGAAAACTTCCATATCGCTTGTGTTTCGCACGGCTAGTTCGACGCCACGACCTAAATTTCCATAACCTAAAATTCCTACTTTGATTTTACTCATTTTTTATCCTTTTTATTAAATTTTATTTCTGAATTTTGCCTATTTTTGGCTTTCACGGCACCATCTCAAATCGCCAAAATCGTTTTGAAAAACCAAAAAATATCATAAAATTTCCTATTTTTTAAACATAAAATACACAGCCAAAACTAGGAAAACAAAGCTTATAATGTGGTTTATGCGAAAGGCTTCGCTTTTGAAAATCAGCAGTGCAAACACGCTAAAAACGCTAAGTGTGATGACTTCTTGCATGACTTTTAGTTGCCAAATGTCAAACGAACCGCCGTTGCCGATGTAGCCGTATTTATTCGCCGGGATTAGCAGGCAATACTCGAAAAACGCCACGCACCAGCCAAAGAGAATAATCCCAAAAAGCCCAAGGTTGCTAAAAAACGGGATTTTGGTAAATTTCAGGTGCGCATACCACGCAATCGTCATCAAAACATTTGAAAAAATCAGTAAAATTATGGTGTAGTATGGTTTCATTAGCTACTCCACTGCATTTAATAATTTCTCATTATAATCAAGCATTGTTGTTTGCTTTTCAATACTATATAAAATTTCTTTATCTTTTTCACACTTTACTGGAATATCTTTAAAATCGCTAAATACAGCAGTTGTGCCTTCAAAATTTAGTTTAATATTTCTATTTTTATTATGTGTTATTTTGGCATGCGAATATGCATCTATATAAACTAAATTTTTCCAATTATCAATTACTTTGTATTCTTGTTTATTTCTGGCAAAACATAATGGTACAATATGGTGAAGTTCAAAGCCATTTGTTTTTGATACTTTATGTTCTTTGAAATAGTTTTGTTTTTCTTGCAAGCTTCTTTTTAGTTTTGAACTATCATCGTAAATTGCATCGCTACCAACTCTAATATATAAACGATTTTCTTCTCTATCCCATTCAAAATAAACCATTTGGTTTAAAAGACTAAAAATTTGTTGCGTTTCATTTATCCAATTATGAAAATCTCGCTTATCTTTTTTTGTTCCAGCAAAGCTATTTGGGATACAATATTCTTTAACTAATTCTATGAGTTTTTCTTTTGTAAATTTGCTCATAGCTCTAAATTCTCTTATAAATTCGATTATATTTTCTTTCGAATAAAATACATTATCCAATTTTTGATATATAAAATTAGCAAAAAACAGCATTTCAAATTCGCTAATATAATTTTTTTGAAGTTCTAAGCATATATCTAAAATATCTTCGCCAAGACCATTAAATAAAGATTCTAATGCTCTTGTGAAAAGTAAATTTTGCGTAAAAATATCTTTCGCTCTTAATAATTCTAATCCAAATTCCGAAATTTGCACATATTTTTTAGTTCCACTAGCAAAAGGTTCTAAAATTTCTTTTTTTGCATTAAAACGATTTATTAGTCCCATTCTATGCATATCTACAAAAATATTTTTGCGTAATGAATCTTGTGTGCAACGACATAACTTATTTGATATATTGTTTGTTAAATTTGCATATTTTTCTTCGCCAATTATATTATTTGGTCGTTTGCTTAAATCAGTAGTACGAATTTGAAGTAAATCTGTATTGGCTACCGAATAAAGTTCTTCTAGTATAACTAAAATTTCTTTTATGGTATAACGATTATGTTGTGAAATAACAATTCCACGATAATCATCGACTTGTAATCTTTTAACCAAAAATTTCAAGCATTCTTTGCTCGGGTCTAAATTCAATATGTCTTGTAAGATTTTTGTCATTTCCTACTCCTTTTTCTAAATTTAAGCTTTTATCCACAAATTCAATATTTTGTTCGCAGCCGATATAATTTCGCCCCAAATCCCTTGCAACCACACTTGTAATGCCAGTTCCGCTGAATAAATCTAAAACTAAATCATTTTCTTTGCTACTTGCTTTTATCATCCGTTCTATCATCTCTCTTGGCTTTGGCGTGGCGTGATTTTGTTTAGTAACTTTTCCGTTTATTTTATTTTTATGGCGTGTTGAAACTATCTCCCAAACATCAGGGCAAAGTCTGCCGTTTGGATTAGGATACCACCTTTTGCCATTTTTCAAAATTCCTTTTTTAGCTGCCGCTGCAATTCTATCTGTTGATAAATACGGAATTCTAATGCTCTCGCAGTCAAAATAATAATCTTTTTGGCTCATTGTATAAAATAAAATGCTTTCTTGGTTATTATTAAATTTTCTTTTACTTGCACTCATTCCGTCTTTTTTATACCAAGTAATAAAATTTTGAAAAAATACCTTTTTATCTCTTAGATGATTTAAAAACAAAGCTGAGTTATATGGCGTATTAAATATATAAAAACTTGCATTTGGTTTTAGTTTTGTAATCATTTTATCAATCCAAGCAAAACTAAATTCTAAAAATACTTGTTCGCTTTTAAATTTATCCCAATCTGCAACTTTTAAATTATATGGAGGGTCAATTATCGCTAAATCACAACAATTATCTGGCAATTTATCTAAAAATTTAAAAATATCGCAAATATAAATTTTATTTGTTTGCATTGTTTAATTTCTCGCTTATTATATCTTTGTAATACTCATATAATTCATAACCGACAAAATTTCTATCAAGTTCTTTTGCAACTTTTAGCGTAGTTCCGCTTCCAGTGAATGGGTCTAAGATTATATCGCCAACAAAAGAATAAAGTTTTATTAAACGATAAGGAATTTGTTCTGGCATAATCGCTGGGTGTTTGCCAAAAGCAATATCGTTTTTATTTGGAATAGGAATATTCCAAATTTGTTTTGTAAATTCAACCCACTCTTGTTGTGCTAGTTTGCTTTGTTCTTTAATTTCAGGTCTTACAAAAGTAGATTTTCCATCTTTTACAAAAATAGTAATAAATTCGCTTGTATTTTGAGCGTAAAAATTTCTAGGATACGGATAACTTCCAAACATTAAATTCTTACTTGTATTTGTTCTATTCCAAATGTATAAATCTAAAAGAAAGAATTTAGTATTGTGTAAAATGCTGTGCTGAATATCGCTTTGTAAATCGAAAATATGGCGATTATAATGTGTAGTTAAATCTTTTTTAAGCATAGGCATTAAAGGGACATTTATGCAAAGTTTTCCGTTTGGTTTAAGCACCCTAAAACACTCTTTCCAAACCTTTAAAAGCCCTTTTATATAATCATCATAGCTTTTTAAATTTCCCAAATCAGCAATGTTGCTTTTAGAGTGAATTTCGTTTTGGTAGCCGTTTTTTGAATAATCTTTTATATTAAAATACGGCGGACTTGTAATAATCAAATCCACGCAACAATCTGGAATTTCAGACATTTTTTCCGATGATTTATAAAAAACTTGATTTAGAAAATTTGCTGGTTTTAAATTCATTTATGAATTCACTCCCAAATTTGCAAGTTCCCCGCAAACTTTATTAAATTGCTCTTTTGCGTTTGCTAAGCCGTTGCGATTGGTTTCGATGACGCTAGCAGGGGCTGATGCCATAAATTTCTCATTTCCTAGCATATTTTCTAGCTTTGTGATTTCCTTTTCAAGCTTGGTTTTTTGCGAATTCAAGCGATTGATGATAGGGTTTAGATCCACGCCTTCAAGTGCGACAAAGCTTTCTAAATTCGCGCTCACATCACGCACGGCATTTGCCACAGGGGCGCTTACAAACTCGATTTCATCGCATTTGGCAAGGGTTTTGATATAATCTTTCGCCCCGCTTAAATCAAATGGGCTTAGCACAAAAGCCTTTGCGATTTTGGCATTTCCTAAATCAATCGTCGCTTTTGCCCTGCGAATGCTCACAATTGCTTCAATCACGCGCTCAAAAAGCTTTTCGATTTGCTCATTTTGCGCCGAAGTTTTTGGGTATCTCATCATGGTTACGGATTCTCCGCTCTCCAAAGAAGTCCCGCTTAGCTCATGGTAGAGATACTCGCTGATAAACGGCATAAATGGGCTAAGTAGCTTCAAAGCTTCTTTAAAAATCATACCAAGCTCAGGGATTGCAGCCTTGTTTGCTTTGCTAAGCTCAATACCCCAGTCGCAAAATTCGTCCCAGAAAAATTTGTATAAATCAGTCGCAGCGTCGTTGAAGCGGTATGCGTCGAGATTTGCCCTGACCGAATTTGCACACGCCTTAAAACGGCTTAGCATATACTCTCCAAGCTTCGTTTTAACCAAATTTTCGTCCAAATCACCGAATTTAGCCGAATTTAAAAGCAAAAATTTACTTGCGTTGTAAAGTTTATTTACGAAATTTCGATAAATCAAAAGCTTATCGTCGCTTAGGCGCAGATCCCGTCCCTGCACGCACAAAACGGTCAGTGTAAATCGCAAAATATCGGCTGAATATTCATCGATTTTATCGAGCGGATCGACGATATTTTTGCTTGATTTGCTCATTTTTTTGCCGTCTTTGTCCTTAACTAGGGCGTGAAGATAGACATCGTGAAATGGCAGTTTGGCAGTAGCATTTTCGCATTGGAAAAACATTCTTGCAACCCAAAAGAAAAGTATGTCAAAGCCCGTAATCAGCATAGTATTTGGGTAAAATTCCTCCAAATCACTCTCATGCCATTTTTCATCTTTTAGCGCATCGCCGTTGCCCCAGCCAAGTGTAGAAATCGGCCACAAGCCACTTGAAAACCAAGTATCAAGGACATCTGGGTCTTGCGTAAATTTCGCACTTCCGCATTTTGGGCATTTGCTTGGGCTTTCATTTTCGTCCGCCCACTCATGTCCGCACTCGCAGTAAAACACAGGAATTCTGTGTCCCCACCAAAGCTGACGGCTAATGCACCAGTCTTTTAACTCTCTCATCCACGCATTAAAGCTGTTTATCCAGTGCGCTGGGAAAAACTCAGCTCCGCCGTCATTTACCATTTTTATGGCATTTTTAGCGATGTCTGATTTGACAAACCATTGCTTTGAGATATACGGCTCGACGACATTTTTACAGCGGTAACAATACCCGACTTGATTTTCGTAATCTTCGATTTTTTCGATAAAGCCCAGCTCATCAAGTTTTGCGACGATTTTATCTCTGGCTTCAAGGCGTTCAAGTCCAGCAAATTCGCCACAATATTCGTTTAAAATTCCCTTTTCGTCAAAGATTGTGATGAATTCCAAATCGTGGCGATTGCCGACTTCGTAGTCGTTTTGATCGTGAGCTGGTGTTACTTTTACGCAGCCTGTTCCAAAAGCCATATCGACATGCTCGTCGGCGATGATTTTGATTTTTCGCCCTATAATAGGGAGTTCTACAAATTTTCCGATTAAATTTTTATAGCGTTCATCATTTGGATTTACCATTACCGCCGTATCGCCAAAGTAAGTTTCAGGGCGCGTTGTAGCCACAACTATAAATTTATCTTTTTCGCCGTCCAAATAATATCGCACATAATAAAGTTTGCCTTTATTTGCCTTGTGTTCGACTTCGACATCGCTTAGGGCACCGTCGTGAGTACACCAATTCACCATATAATTGCCACGCACGATTAAGCCCTTTTCGTATAAATTTACAAAGGCTTTTCGCACGGCGTTTTTAAGCCCGTCATCCATAGTAAATCTCTCTCTACTCCACGCTGGACCCACGCCAAGACGGCGGATTTGGCGAACTATCGTACCGCCACTTTGTTCCTTCCATTTCCAAACATGTTTTAAAAACTCATCTCTGCCGATTTCTTCTTTTTTTATGCCTTTGGCTAGAAGTTCGCGTTCGACGACATTTTGAGTGGCGATTCCAGCGTGATCAAGCCCTGGTTGATAAAGTGCTTTGTATCCGTCCATGCGTTTATAACGCGTCATAATGTCTTGGAGTGTGCAAGTAAGCGAGTGTCCTATGTGCAAAACGCCAGTTACATTAGGAGGTGGCATCATAATGCAAAATGTTTTGCCTTTTTCTTGGATATTTTTGTTGCCGTCGATCTCGAAATAACCGCGTTCTTCCCAAATTTTATAAAATTTTTCTTCAACTTCTTTTGGATTGTAAAAATCTGCCATTTTAACTGCCTTTTTATTTGATTTTAAAAACTAATGATTATAGTTAAATTTCACTAAAAA
The DNA here is from genome assembly GCF_027737585.1 of Campylobacter sp. JMF_14 EL1. NCBI lineage: Bacteria > Pseudomonadati > Campylobacterota > Epsilonproteobacteria > Campylobacterales > Campylobacteraceae > Campylobacter > Campylobacter sp. JMF_14 EL1. The sequence goes on along the minus strand of NZ_JAOVTW010000002.1, from coordinate 191,833 downwards.
CCAGTTAAAATTCGAAATTTTATCGCCAAATTTGCCCTAAATTTGCGATATTTTAAGCAAAATTTTAGTAAAATCAAAGATTTAAAATTTTCCCCAGAAAGGTTGCAAATGGAGTTTGCTATTGAACTATTTTTGACGATTACTGCACTTGCAATCGTCCTAAACATAGTTTTCAAAGTCTTTGAAATCCCTAGCATTATCGGATATATCGTAGCTGGCGTGTGCTTTACGCAGATTTACAGTCTCACACGCGACGAGAGTATGTATATGTCGCAAATCGCCGAATTTGGCGTGGTTTTTCTAATGTTTAGCATAGGATTAGAGTTTAGCTTCAAGCACCTAATGAGTATGAAAAAGGATGTTTTTTTCAACGGATTTTTGCAGGTTGCTGGCACCGGACTAATCCTCACTCTAATCACTGATCAAGTCCTTAACGAAAATATCAAAACCGCCATTATCATAGGCCTAGCCCTAGCCCTAAGCTCGACTGCTATCGTGCTAAAAAGCCTAAATGACTCCGGCGAAATCAACCGCAACTACGGCAGAAAGGTGCTTGGAATTTTGCTTTTCCAAGATTTGGCTGTAATTCCGATTTTGCTGATGATTGATATTTTTGCCTCCACAGATAGCACGCCGGTAAATGAGCTGGTTTTGCGCACAGCCATAAGCGCGGCGATTGTGATTATATCGCTTCTTTTAATCGGCAAATTCCTACTAAACACCCTGCTAGGCTATGTCACAAAGCTAAATTCCAAAGAAATTTTCATCGCCACGATTTTATTCGTGGTAATCGGGGCTAGCTTTTTGGCTCATGTGTTTGGATTTAGCTACACACTGGGGGCATTTATCGCTGGCATGCTGATTGCCGAGACCGAATACAAGCGCGAAATTGCAGCCGGCATGAGTTCGCTCAGAGATATTTTGCTTGGTCTATTTTTTATTACCATTGGAATTCAGATTAAATTTGACATTATCGCCAATCATTACGGCGTAATTTTACTAGGAATTATCATTATAATGGCGCTAAAAGCCGGCATTGTCTATGCGATTTTAATCCTTTCAACTCACAAAAGAATCGCGCTCAAATCAGCCCTATCTCTGGCGCAAATCGGCGAATTTGCCCTAGCGATTTTCGCACTTTTGATCTCCAAAAATTTAATAAACAAAGAAAACGCGCAAATTTTAATCGCAATCGTTGTGGCGACGATGATTTTGACACCATTTATCCTAAAAAACCTAAATCGCATCGCAAACCGCTTCGAATCCAAGGTCGAAAAACTCGAAGACGAGGTGCATAAGGTCAAAATTTCGCCTATGAAAAACCACTTCGTCATCGTCGGATACGGCAGAGTCGGACAAGAAATACTGCTTAGACTACGCGATAATGGTCTGCCATATATCGTAGCCGAAAGCGATTTGGAGCTTGTGGATCTTGGCAAATCGCGTGGGGAAAATGTGCATTTTGCCAATATGATGCAAAAAAGCGTCATCGACGAATTTAGCCTACGCCAAGCCTCTGTGATAATCCTAACGCTCACAAACCAAGAAAAACTCGATATCGTTACAAATATGCTAAATAAGGAAAATTTAAGCGCAAAAATCATTGTGATGTATTCAGGGCCGTATCGCAAGGTCGAATTAGAGGGCGAATACGGAGAGAATTTTATATTTATGAAGGAAGAGCGCATGCTGGCTGGCTCGCTTTTGCAAGAGGCGTTAAGACAAAAATTACAAAGCTAAAATTTGAAAAATTTAAGTAGAATATAGAAAAAATAAAGGAAATTTAGTGATAAAAATCGAAAATTTGCATAAAAGTTTCGGAAAATCCGAAATCATAAAAGGTGTCAGCGCCGAGATCAAAAAAGGCGAAATTTTCGCTATCGTAGGACAAAGTGGCGCGGGCAAAAGCACCCTACTTCGCTGTATAAACGGGCTAGAAAATTACCAAAGCGGTAGCCTAAAAGTCGCTGGCAAAGAGGTGGCAGATTTAAAAGGCGATGAAGTGCGCGAATTTCGCAAAAATATCGGTATGATTTTTCAACATTTCGCGCTGATGAGCCGAAAAACGGTCGCCGAAAATGTCGCCACACCGCTTAGGTTTTGGAAATTTGAGGAAGGCTATATCAAAGAGCGAGTCGCCGAACTCTTGGAGCTTGTAGGCCTCAAAGACAAAGCAAACGCCTATCCTAGCGAGCTTAGCGGTGGTCAAAAGCAAAGAGTAGCCATTGCTAGGGCATTGGCGCTAAAACCGCAAATTTTACTTAGCGACGAGGCAACCTCGGCGCTCGATCCAAACACAACGACGCAAATTTTAAATTTGCTTAAAGAAATCAACCGTTCGCTTGGCATTACGATAGTTTTGGTAACGCATGAAATGGAGGTCGTCAAAAGCATAGCCAACCGCGCCATGCTCCTAAAACACGGCGTTGTCGTGGGCTCTGGCGATATCGTGGAGCTGTTTTTGCACCCTGATGAGCATATGAAGGAATTCCTAGGCGAAGAGGAAGTGCTACCGCCAAATAATATAAATGTAAGGCTGTTTTTCCCGCCAGATGTCGCGTTTGATAGCATTATCACGCACATGGCGCACGAGCTTGGGATAAATTTTAATATCGTCTGGGGTAAGTTAGAGCGCCTGGATAAAAGCGTCGTGGGCTCGCTCGTGATAAATGTCCTACCAAGCCAACTTGAAGCTGTGGAGAAATATATCAGCAAAAAGGGCGTGATTTACGAAGTCGTGGAGAGAAAATAATTTTTCCCAAAAAATTATAATTAAAATTAAAAATAAAATCGGCGAAGTCATTTGAAATTTGACTTCGCCAAGTGAAATTTGGCAAAGCCTAAGCCCTGCCAAATTTGCCAAATTTAGCGGATTACTAACCCTTGTGGGATACCGTTTCTAATAACCCAAACTAGGACTTTTTTGCCTTTGTAAGCTTTGATATATTTGTTAAAATCATCGATATTTTCGACATCGTTTTGACCGATTTGGATAATTATATCGCCCTTTCTAAACCCATACTCGCTAGCTTTTGAATCGGCTTTTACATTTGTTACGATTGCGCCTTTTAGATCTTTATTTAGCGCATATTTTGAGCGAATTTCATCATCTAGGTTTTTAAGGCTTAGCCCCTCTAATGCACCCTCATCGACATTTGAGCTACCAGCGTTAGATGATTTATCCATGCTATCTAGTTTGAGGGTTACTTTTTGATTTTTGCCGTCGCGCTCGAACTCGATTTCGACCTTGCTACCCGGATTCATCGAGCCGACCAAATTTTTAAGCTCGTTTGCGTTTTTGACAGGTTTGTCATCGACTTTTATAATCAAATCACCCCTTTTAATGCCCGCTTTATCCGCTGGCAAGCCCTCTTCTACGCTCGAAATCAGCGCGCCTTCTTTGCTATTGTAAATCTCTTTTTGCTCTTTTGACATATCGCTAATCGTTACGCCGATATATCCGCGCTCGATTTTGCCGTCGCTAATGAGCTTTTTGGCGATATCTTTGACCATATTTGACGGGATTGCAAATCCTATGCCGTTGTTTCCGCCACTTCTGCTTAAAATTGCCGAATTTATACCAATGAGCGCACCACGGCTATCGACTAGCGCACCGCCTGAGTTGCCAGGGTTTATCGAAGCGTCTGTTTGGATAAAATTTTCGTATTGATTAAGCCCGATATTGTTTTTATTTAGCGCAGAGACGATTCCTTGCGTAATCGTGCCGCCCACGCCAAATGGATTTCCGATAGCGAAAACTATATCGCCCTCCACAGCCTTTGACGAATCAGCAAATTTAATCGCAGATAGTCTTTTTTCCTCGATTTTGATAATCGCCAAATCGGTTTTCGAATCCGTTCCTACGACCTTGGCTTTATACTCTTTGTCATTATCGAGCAGTGTAACTACGATTTCATCGGCATTTTCGACGACATGGTTGTTTGTGACGATATATCCGTCATCTGAGATAATCACGCCAGATCCCAAAGAGCTGACCTCGCGCTCTTGTCTAGGCAGGTTAAAATCGAAAAATTGCTTAAAAAACGGATCGTTAAACATCTCCGCCATTGGGTTGTTTGCGACTTTGTGTTTTGATTTGGTCGAGATATTTACGACAGATTTTTTCGCCTCGGCAATCGAGCTGTGGTATGAGAGAACGACATCCTTGCTAAACTCAGGATTTACACGATCAAATTTCGCCCCAGCCTCGCTGATATCGATATTCGCGCCAAAAAGCGAAGCGCTAAGTGCCAAAGATAGCAAAATGGTTTTTTTCATTTAAATTCCTTTTGAATAAAATTTTCGTGCAATTATAAATTTCTAGGGCTAATATTTGTTTAATGTAATTACAAGATTTATAAACAAAATATATTAAACTTGATTGACATAGACTAAACTTTTATGATATAATCAATATAAAATTTAGACAAAAAAGGAAGGTAAAATGGCAAATTCTAGCCTTTATGAGACTCTTGGCATTAGCAAATCTGCCAGCGCTGACGAGATTAAAAAAGCCTATCGCAGGCTCGCTAGAAAGTATCACCCAGATATCAACAAAGACCCCGGCGCAGAGGAAAAATTCAAAGAAATCAACGCAGCGTATGAAATTTTAAGCGATGAGAAAAAACGCGCTCAGTATGACCAATACGGCGATTCTATGTTTGGTGGCCAAAATTTCCACGATTTCGCCAAGGGTTCGGCTGGCATGGGCGATTTAAACGACATTTTAAACAGCATTTTTGGCGGATTTTCTGGCGCAAAAAGCTCACGCGGGGGCTTTGATTTTGGTGGCGGGTTTAATCCGTTTGGATTCGGCACTGGGTTTAGTGGTGGATTTAGCACGGATTTAGACAAGCACAGCGCGATCGAAATCCCCTTTGACACCGCGATAAATGGTGGTGAAATGAGTATAAACTTAGGTGGCGAAAATGTGAAATTCAAGGTCCCAGCGGGGATTAATACAGGCGAGAAACTGCGCATTAGGGGCAAAGGCAACTCAAACGGCGAGCAAAGCGGGGATTTGATTTTGGAGATTAAAATTTCGCCAAGCGCTGAGTATGAGCGCAACGGCGATGATTTGAGCAAAAAAATCGATGTCCCGCTAAAAACTGCGCTTTTTGGCGGCAAAATCGAGGTCGCCACGCCGAAAAAAACAGCCACGATTAAAATCAGCAAAAACACCAAAAACGGCCAAAAATACCGCCTCAAAGGCTATGGCGTGCAAAACCGCAAAACCAAAATTTTAGGCGACCTCTACGCCGTAGTAAATATCGTCTTGCCAGACGCCGATAGCCTAAGCGACGAGGTTCGCGAGGCATTAGAAAGCTTATAAGGAGAGAATATGCACGATTATGACGAGCCGGTTTATCTAATCTCAATCGTAGCCAAGGTGCTAGATATCCACCCCCAAACCCTGCGCCAATACGAGCGCGAGGGGCTAGTCAAGCCGGGCAGGACAGACGGCAAAATGAGGCTGTATTCGGCGCGCGATATGGATAAAATCCGTATGATAGTAAATCTCACAAAGGAGCTCGGCGTGAATTTAGCGGGCGTGGATGTGATTTTTAGACTGCAAGATCAAATCAGCGAATACGAAAAAGAGATCGAAATTTTGCGCGGGAAAATTTTAGAACTCGGCGGGGAGATTTGAAATTTATAAATTTTATTCAGTAAATAATCAAAATGACCCAGTTCATGCTCCACACACGATATTGAACCCAAAAACTTGGGAATATGGCAATCCATTTTATTATCAGCATGTTAAGGCTTATGGTAGAGTTGGAGATGCGTTTAAAAAGGAAAATTAATGAAAAAATATATAATATTTTGTATTATGGTTATTTTCTTTTTAGGTTGCAATGCTAGAAATAAGTTTTTAATTTTAGATAAAGGTTTTAGAAGTCAGTGTGGAATTTATTTTCATGAAAAAATAAGTAATGAAAAATTATATGTCCCAAAAGATGAATTTTTACAAATTTTTGTTTTAAAACACAATCAATATAAAATTGTGGATAGTTATGAAAAATATTATTTTAGTGTTGTTCCGATAGAAAATTGCAACGGCGAGTGGTGTAAAATTTACTATCCTTGTGGCGATACGGAGTATTTTGTAAAAAAAGATGATATAGAACAATATAAAACTTGGGGTCATAAGAAATGACTAAATTTATAAATTTGTTTATAATATTTTTATTGGTTGTATCAAATTTGCAAGCAAATTTAACCTATGAAAACCTAGCAAATACTAGTTTAATAAAGGCTAGAATTTAGGTTTAATGGTGCTTTTAGGAATTCAAATCTCAAAAAGATAAAAAATCGCATCACGACTGTATTTAAAGATATCACAAAAGACTTATAAAATTTTCTAAATTTTAAAATTTATCTAAATCAAACCGGTGCGCGGGGTGCGCACCGATAATAGAAGAATTGCTTTTAAAGGATTATTAATCCATTTGTTTGCGTAAAAATGTCGGCTCTTCTAACTCATCATAAGTTTCATCGCCGTTGAAATCGCCACTAGCTACTTTTTGTTTAGCGAAAAATGAGCTTCTAGCGTAGCTTTCTAGGATAGCTTGTCTGCTATCAGCGACGCTTTGTTTAGTTACTTGCTTTTTTTCAGCGGCGCTCTTTTCGAAACCAGTAGCTATCAGAGTTACCTCTACGCGGTTGTTTTCGATACTATCATCTGTTGTCGTTCCAAAGATTATGTCCGCATCCTCGCTGACAGCCTCTCTGATGATATTCATAGCGCACTCGATTTCGATAAGCGAGCAATCAGGTGAAATTTTGAAATGAACCAAAACGCCTTGTGCGCCGTTGATTGAAACATTATCAAGTAGCGGTGATTGGATAGCTGCTTTTATCGCTTCCTCTGCTGCGTCCTCGCCGTCGCATACACCTGTGCCCATTAGCGCCATACCGCGGTGTTGCATTACCTTGCGAACATCAGCGTAATCCACATTCATATCGCTATCGCCTGATTCTAAAATCACAGAAATCATACCATTTACAGCTTGTGCTAGGACATTATCGACCTTTTTGTAAGCCTCTTTGATACCTGTTTTTTTATCAATGATTTTCAATAAATTTTGATTTGGGATTACGATTACAGAATCGCACTCTTTTTTAAGCTCTTCTAAGCCCTCTTGCGCTAGGCGCATGCGTTTTTTACCCTCGAAATCAAACGGAGTTGTAACGATACCGATTGTTAGGGCCTTTTTCTCCTTAGCGGCTTTTGCTACGATTGGAGCCGCGCCAGTGCCTGTGCCACCGCCAAAACCAGAGCCTACAAAGACCATATCAGCGTAATCTAGGCGATCTTTTAGATCCTCATAGCTCTCCTCAGCAGCGCCACGACCCATAGTAGGATCCATACCGCAACCAAGCCCTCTGGTTAAATTTGGTCCAAGCTGAATTCTAGTTTTTGCAATTGATTTTTCTAGTGCTTGAACATCTGTGTTAGCTACCATAAGCTCGACATCAGCCTTAGTAAAACCCTCTCTAATCATGTGATTAATCATATTACAACCGCCGCCGCCGACGCCGATTACTTTCATTTTGGCGCCATAAACACCTTTGTTTTCTTCCACAATAAATCCTTTCATTGCAATCTCCTCTATTAAATTTAAAAGCTATTTTTTATCATTGTCATAAATTTTTCAAACATATTTGGCTTCTTTTTCTCTGGAAGCCCAATGCCAAGCCCGCCGTTATTTGCCATAGTGTTAGTGTTAGTAACACTGCTTTTTACTTCTTCTGTTTCTATCGCTTGCGTTACTTCTTTTTCATAGTATGTCGAACTCTCTCTGCTTGTAGAGATTTTTATAGTTTCGTCTTTGTAACGAAGCTCGCCGTTAGAATCAATCTCATACGGCGTAAAATCGCCAAATCCATACATACAAAGTCCAACCGCACAAGCATTAGCACTATCATAAGAAATCTCAGAAAGCCCACTAACGCTCTTTGGTCTAGCTACTCTAACAGATATGTTATCAAAAACCATAGTGCCTAGATCTCTGACATCATCTAGCTTAGCCATACCGCCAGTGATGACTACGCCAGCACCAAGCCTGTCTTTGTAGCCGCTTTTATCTATTTTATCGGCTAAAAGATCGAAAATTTCCTTAACTCTTGCTAATATTACTTGCGAAATAATTTCAAGGGAAATCAACTTACTCTCATCTTCCCTTTCACCCATGATAGGCAAATTTACCTCGCTGTCGCCCTCGTTTATCAAATCATTATATGTGATTTTTATATTTTCTGCATAAGGTAGCGGTGTGTGAAGCGCGCGAGAAAGGTCGTTAGTGATGTTATTCGAACCTAACATAACAACATCGTTATAACGCAATGAATTGCCTAAGTGAATAACCACATCGCAAGTCGCTCCACCCATATCTATAAGCACTACACCTAACTCTTTTTCATCTTTTGTTAGCGTAGAAATTGATGAGGCATAGCCAGATAAGACTATATTGCTAACCTTTACCCCTGCCATTTCTACTGATTTTTTCAAATTTTGGATTGAGCTTTTTGGAGCGATTATGATATGAACCGATACTTCTAGTCTCGATCCACTCATGCCAAGAGGATCTTCTATATGCTCTTGCTCGTCAATTTTGAAATCATAAGGAAGCACATGCAAAATAGTATAGTCGTTCGGGACATTGGCTTGCGCTTGGGCTACCTTCATAGCGCGATCTATCTCGTGGATACCGATCTCGCGCTCCATAGTGATTACGCCACGCGATTTGACACTTTTGGCATACGAACCAGATATCGAAACCACCGCTCTATCGTAGTTGCGACCAGCACTTTTGATAGCGCCTTTTACAGCTTGTTTGATTGAGCTAGCAGCCTGCTCGATGTTAGTAATCACACCCTTTTTTATACCCAAGGTATCAGCTACACCTACTCCGCTAATGCTCAACTCGCCGTCATTTTTGGCTATTAAAGCACGAATTTTGTTAGACCCGATGTCTAAGCCTAAAATATACTCACTCACTATCTCTACCTTTATAATATCTTTCGAGTTTATAACGCTTTTCAAGAAGTTTTAACAAATCGCCTTGGAGATTTGAATTTATCATACCGTCGATTTTTTGCGCTACCATGGATTTGTTTTCGTTTATGCTAGTATCATCGCCTAAGCTTTGTTCTGTGATTTTATAGACCAAAGCCTTATCGTCAAAAAGCACAACGCCCTCTTTGGCTGGTTTAGAAAACATTTCGCTGATAAATTTATAAAATTCATCATCTCTAAGCGAGGTTGTATTTTGTGAATTTAGCGTAAATTTGCCAAATTGGGTTCCTTTGAAATCTTTAAGTGCGTTTTGCGCATTTTCGTTTAAAACCTCGCTAGCCCTAACCACGCGGTAATCAGCCGCCGCTAACTCTTTTGCCTCTTCGAAACTAAGAGGTTTTGGCTCGTCTATGCTAGCGATTTTTACGATTAAATTTCCGTCATTGTAAGCAAAAGGTTTTAAAATCTCGCCGACCTTAGCCTCTCCAAGCTCACCCACAGGAAATGTGCTAGGCGTGGCAATAATGGTTTCATTGGTATCAGCTTCGCCTTTTTTGATTTCCAAATATTTTTTTAGCGCTGTTTTTTTGGCTTGATCAAGGCTAAAATCCTTAATCACACTATCTTTTGCTGCGGCGAAATCTAACACCTTATCATCGCTTCCACGATATGCCGAGCGATTTTCGTTATAAAATTTTTCCAGCTCGGCGTCGCTAGCCTCTGCTGTTTTAGTCGGCATAAAGTATGTATTTAGGGTGTATTTTTTCTCACTCATATAGTGATCTTTTTTGCCCTCCCAAAATTTCTTTAACTCATCGTCGCTAAAACTGACATTATCATCGGCGTAAATCATCTGCGCTTGCACGCTATCTTGCACCAAACCAGAGGCTGTGATAGCCTCGACGATATCCATATTTGGCACGACTTTTATCGCGTCGCTAAGCTTTTCTAGCGTGATTGCTTTTTGCAAATTTCGCTCAAATTCTTTTTTGGTAAGACCTGAATTTTTGACGCTGTTATCGTATAAAGTCTGATTAAAAACGCCATTTTCTTGGAAGGCTGGCGCATTTACTACAAACTGGGCCACATCTTTTTCCGTAGCCCTTAGCCCCAAATCGTTAGCAAAATTTAAAAAATACGCCTCTTTAATAAGCTCGTTTGCAGCGATTTCGTCTAGGTGCATTTGATCGGCTTGCTCCCTGGTAAATCTGCCGTCACTCATGCTATAAAGACGATTGTAAAGCTCGGAATATTTCGTATTTAATTCTTGATTAGTAACAGAAATTTGTCCTACTTTGGCGATAGAACCAGCTCTGTTTGCGTTCATATCATACGCGCCCCAGCCCACAAAACCAGCACCGACGAAAGCTATCGTGCTAATCCAGATAGTAGGTATGAGCGACTTTTTATGCTTTTGCATCCAATTGATCATAAATTATTTCCCTTTAATCAACTAACAAAATGTGTTAGTATTATACAGATAAAAACCTTATGTAACACTGAAAAATAGGCATTTTTGTCATTTTATAACGCGTTAGTAACATTTTTTACAAAAAAGTTAATTTTGGTTTAGCAAAAGCATTTTGCAACTATTTTCCAAAACCGCAATTTTTTTCGCAAGGCTCTGTGCGCTTCTAGCATACGCAAACACGCCATATCCTCTAACCACGATGATATCACTATTTTCGCTCATCATATAATTGTAAATTTCGTGCGGTGCCCTATCGTGCCAATCATCGTAATTTTTCGGATCGTAAATTTCAAGCCGTTTGATGATAGTCGCACCATAATAATCGCGCGGTATGATAAAGTCATGTTCTAAGGTATATGCAAGCAAATACGGCGGCATAGCGTAAGCAACGAATTTGGCTTCTTTAATATTTTTATATATATTTAAATGTATATCACTATCTATACTCGCCTCTTCCCAGCGATAGTCCTTTTTGGCAAACAACGCCACGAAATCGTCCAAGCCTAGGCTGTCAAAAATGGCATTTTTTTTGTTGATAATGAATTGATTATCCTTAACTTTGGCTGAAATCGAGCCGTGAAAAATGCCAAAAAGCTCCTTTCTAAACATCGAAAGCGAAATTCTACGCAAAATTTCGTAATAATACTCGTCCATTTTTTACCTTTTACCTAAAAAATGCGCTATTATACTAAACTAGAAATTTTAAAAGGATTAAGTTTGCAAATTCCTCATATTCCAGTTTTATTTAACGAAACACTTAGTGCATTTTCGGACACCCAGGGCGGCTACATACTTGATTGCACCCTAGGATACGCAGGACATAGCCAAGGTATCTTGCAAAGCCTACCAAATGTCCATTTAATCGCATGTGATAGAGATAGCGAGGCGATAAATTTTTCGAGTAAAAGGCTAGAAAAATTCAAAGATCGCGTGCAAATCCATAAGGCAAAATTTAGTGAAATTTTAAAAATTTTGCCAGATGAAAAAATAAAAAACATAAGGGGAATTTTAGCCGATATCGGCGTTTCATCGCTTCAAATCGACAAAAATGAGCGCGGTTTTGGCCTAGGAAGCGACGAGCTAGATATGCGTATGGACAGTTCCTGCTCAAAAGACGCGAAATTTATAGTAAATAATTATACAAAAGATGAACTTGCACGGATTTTGCGCGAATACGGCGAGCTACCAAACGCATATCAAATCGCTGAAAAAATTATCCAAGCACGCAAACTCTCACCTATTACCAGCGCGAAAGATTTGGCGCAAATAATCGGCACTAAACCTGCCAAAAACAGAAGCGTAAGCCCTGCAATCCTCGCATTTCAGGCAATCAGAATAGAGGTAAATAACGAACTTGGCGAGCTTGGCGAGCTTTTAAATTTAATCGAACAAAAAGCAAAAAATAAAGTCTTAACTAATGCAAAAATTGCTATAATCTCCTTTCACTCGCTCGAAGATCGTATCGTAAAAACGCGTTTTAAAGAGTGGGAAAAAGCGTGTATTTGCCCAGAATTTGCACTAAAATGTGAGTGTGGAGCTAACCACAATCTAGGCAAAATCATAAGCAAAAAGCCAATCACCGCTAGCAGCGAAGAGCTAGCACAAAATTCTCGCGCAAGCAGTGCTAAGCTGAGAATTTTTCAGATAAAATAGCCAAATTTAGGCTATTTTAGTAAAATTTTATTAAAAATTATAAGTAAAATTTTGTGTAAAATATTATGCTAAATTTTACTTATAATTTTTCGAATTTTGAAAATTTTAAAATTTAAATGGAGAAAATTTTGAATAACGAATATGATTTTATCATAAATAATTCCGTCCCAGACAGGACCAAATCCGCGCCCAAGACGAGCGAATATATCAGCGACGAACAAAACCAAATTTTGCAAAACTACCAAACCACAAATTTCAAAGAGGTAAATTTATCCTTAAACAAACTTTTGATGACCTATTTGATAATGATGTTCGTGTTTTTACTAACCGTGCCAGCGATTTTTATCCGAAACGAGATTTACTACATTTCGCGCGACATCGCAGAGCTTCGCACCAAACATGAGGTCCTACTCGAAGAAAACCGCGCGCTTAAAAACAATATCGAGTTTTTGCGCTTCAAAAAAGAGATCATCGACGCCGTCAATCTCGATGACAAACCAAACTAACGCCCATTTTGGCTAACTAACGCACTAACTAACAAAAAATTTATGTGATTAATTTTAAATTTATTTCGCTACCGCAAGTTTAAAACACTGCCCCGAAATTTTGATTTGTCATTTAAACTGTCATTGCGAGCACAGCGAAGCAATCCAGAAAAATTCCGTAGCCTATGATTTGTCATTGCGAGAATTTTGCGTTAGCAAAATTCATGGCAATCCACGAGCTAAAATCACCGAACGATAAATTCGCAAATTTTATAAAATTCCGTAAATTTCAAAATTTTAGCAAACAAACTAACCCTAAATTTTACACTCGTAGATTGTTTCGCTTCGCTCACAATGACAAATTCAACTACATTTACTACTATTATTGTGGAAATTTTGCAAAAATAAATAAAAGGCGTGGCTATAAGCCGAGTTCTGTCTGTGCGGTCATTTATCTACACTGGTTTTTGCAAACCAGTTCTAGCGAATAGTATCTCATAAGACCTTACCTTCTATTCTTGCTGCGAGTTGGGTTTGCACTGCCGCCCATGTCTCCATGCGCGCGGTGGGCTCTTGCCCCACCCTTTCACCCTTACCACAGCGCGAACGCTATGGCGGTTTGCTTTCTGTTGCACTTTCCCTATGGTTTCCCACGGCGTCCGTTAGACGCAACTCTGTCTTATTGCAGCTCGGACTTTCCTCTTGTTTATCACAAGCGACCGCTCGCCACGCCGAAGCGCAATTATAGCCTTTTATGCTTAAATTTCACAAACGCCAAATTTGGGCTATGCGCATAAAATTTTAAAATTCAAAATTCTGCAAAACTCTGCCATTTGCTCTGCTTTTAATTTAAACTTTGTAGATTGCCACGGCGTGCAAGCATGCCTCGCAATGACACTTAGGGCAAATTTTGTTTGATTTGTCATTGCGAGGAGCGAAGTGACGAAGCAATCTACGAATTTAAACAACCAAAAGCAAAATTTGCAGAATTTTAAAATTCAAAAATTCTGCGAAATTTTGCCATTTGCCCGACTTTTAATTTAAACTTTGTAGATTGCCACGAATTTTGCTACGCAAAATTCTCGCAATGACACTTAGGGGCAAATTTTGCAAATTTTAAGCCATGAGCCCAAATTTTAAAATTTCGACGCAGTGTTCTTGGATTGCGTCAGCAAGAAATTTTAAATTTTATTTTACTTTTTCTTTGAATTTTGCGTAGAATTTGCCGTGGCATTTGCGTCGATATAGCCCATATCCACGAGTTTTTCGAAGATTTTTTTCACCACAGGACCTGCCGCGCTTCCGCCACCGCCTCCGTGCTCGACTAGCACCGTAACGGCGTATTTTGGGTTTTCATACGGGCCAAAGCTCGTCATCCACGCATGCGAGCGATGGAAATAATCCATTTGCGACTCTTTTAGGCGTTTGTTTGTCTTTTGCGATAGTCCTACGACCTGCGCGGTGCCTGTTTTGACCGCGAGCGGGACGATGGCGTCTTTCATGATTTTATACGCAGTTCCGCCGTTTGGGTTGTTTCCTACCTCATACATACCGCGCCTTACAAGCGGGAGTTGATTTTTTTCGGCCGGCGTGAAAAGCTCGCCCGGCTCGAAGCTAATCTCTTCGCCGTCAATGCTCTTTAAAAAATGCGGGATTATCGCCTTGCCTGTGGCGATTTGGGCTGTGTTTTTGGCTACTTGCATAGGCGTTACTAGCACATCGCCTTGACCGATTGAGGCATTTACAGTCTCGCCTTGATACCATGGGCGTTTGAATTTCTGCATTTTCCACGCCTTATTTGGCATGGTGCCTACGAATTCGTTCGGCAAATCCACGCCCGTTTTCACGCCGTATCCCATGCGGTTAAGGTAAGCTGACATATAATCAATCCCCACAATCAACGAGCCTTCGTAAAAATATATATCACAGCTACTTTTGATAGCCTGCACTAGGCTCACTCTGCCGTGCCCTCCACTACTCCAACACCTAAATCTGCGCCCTCCAAGCTCAATCGCACCACCGCAAAACGCGCTCCAATTCTCATTTATCTTGCCACTGTTTAAAAAGCTCATTCCAACAGCCATTTTGATTACCGAGCCTGGCGGATAGAGGCCATTTACGAGCTTGTTTGTAAATGGGTGGCGCGGATCTTTGATTAGCTCGTCCCACTGAGCCTGCGAAATTCCGCCCACAAAGGTGTTTAGATTATACTCAGGGAAGCTTCCAGCGCCCAGTATCGCGCCGTCTTTGAGATCAATCACGATCGCCACGCCGTCTTTGTCTTTGAAAATTTCTTCTAAATATTTTTGAAATTCCAAATCGATTGTAAGCGAGATCTCACTGCTGCTTGGCTCCTCGTATGAAATCTCCTCGACAACCTCATTTAGCGCAGTTACCTTGGTCTTGCGCTCGCCTCTTTTGCCCTGTAAAATTTCATTATAATACCCCTCCACACCGCTTCTGCCGTTATATCCAGTAAGGGCTGAGAGAGGGTTGGATTTGATATCTTTTTTATTCGCGCGTCCGACATAGCCGATGATATGCGAGGCGAGATGATTGTGTGGATAGTAGCGTTGCGAGGCGGGTTCGACACGGATATTTTCGTGCAGATTTAAATTCGCAAAATGCGTGATTGTTTCGTTGTAATCCAAAAATTTAACCACTTCGATAAAATTTTGGTTATAAACCGAGTTTTCGTCCTTGTAAATTTTGCGCATTTGCGTGGTGTTTAAATCCGCGAAATATTTGCTGATATTTGCTAGCTCAGCGTCCAGCGCACTATCTTTTAAATGTGGCGCAATCAAAAGCGAAAATCCGATATTATTAATCGCTAGCGGGCGATTTTTGACGTCTAGTATCTGCCCCCTCACAGGCGGGATATACTCGGTCGAGACGACATTGTTTTTGGCGATTTGCTCGTAAAATTCGTTTGATTTGATAGCTAGATAATACACCCTAACCAAAAGCATGGTAAAAAACGCCAAAACAAAGAAAAAGACGAATTTTAATCTCATACAAATCGCCCCTTAAAAAAGAGCAAACTAAGCAAAATATCGACCACGATATAGCTTAAATACTCGCTTCCCACACTCATAGCGTCAGCTTTTTTGATATACGAAATCGCGCCATTTACCCCCAAAATCAGCGCATAGGCGATTAGCACATACAAAGCCAGCAAAAAGTTGCGGAATTTGATATTTCGCAGGCTAAATTCATAGATAAAAGTATAAAAAACAATGTAAGCTAGCGCAATGCTAAATAGGTTAAATCCGTAAATTTGCTCGGCGCAAAATAGATAAAAAATCGCAAAATAGTAAGTGAAATTGTATTTTTTAAATTTGTTTTCATGCTCGAATTTCAGCACCACCAAAGTCACGAAAAAAAATCCCAAAAGTGGCGGCAGTCCCCGATACATCACGCTTAAAAGCAGATAAAAAGCGACGCCAAAGCTTAGGGCAAAATCGACTATAAGGTATAAATTACCGCGACTTCGTTGCATACTGGAAACTTTTTGCAAGATATACAATCTGCCCAAATTTTTTGGGCTGGAAGCTCATCTTTGCTGATTTCTTTAAAACCGTTTTGCTCGAAAAAATGCTTTTGATATGTCAGAGCAAAGACATTTTTTAAGCCATAAAATTTCGCCTCATCTAATAAAGCTTTGACGATTTTTGAGCCGATTCCTCGCCTGCGAAATTTCGGCGAGACGACAAATGAGCGAATTTCTGCAAGATCTGCATTGAAAATTTTCAAAGACGCATATCCTGCAAGCTCGGCGTTTTGTGGTTTTTGGGCGAAATACTGCGTGTAAGAGGCGCAAATTTGGGAATTTTGATTTGAAATTTCACTAGAATTTGCCCCTAAATTTTCGCTATCAAATTTCGGCTCAGTATTTTCTGGCTTGGCGCACGCCTCATCACAGACATACGCTAGCGTGTATGAGCGGATATATGTGGCAATCTCATCGTCGCTTCTAGGCAAAATCACACCGCTTTCGACTTCGGCTTTTATCATTTCTTGCATTGCGCCTATGTCGCACAGACGCGGTTTTTCTAGCACTATCATAGTCCAAACGCCTTTTTTATGATTAATTCGCGCGCTTTGGCTATGCCAGAACCTTTTAGCGTCGAGACAAAAAGTGCGCCAGGATCGCTTTTAAGCAATTTTGCGCGCCCAGCTTGATTTAGTTTGTCAGCTTTCGTGTAAAGGCGCAAAATTTGCTGATCGCCCCGCAAAAAGCTCTCCACATACTCGCGCAAATTTCTATCAATATCCAAATCGAATTGGCGTGAATCTATCAAATGGACAAAAAGCTTGATATTTGGGCGGTTTTTGATAAATTCGTCCAAATTTTTCTGCCAGATATAGTGCATTTTTTTCGACACTTTTGCGTATCCAAAACCCGGCAAATCCACAAACATAAGCGAAAAATTCTCGCCTAAATTTGCCAAAGCTTCATCAAATTTTTCATTTTCGCTAAATTTTTGCCCAAATTTTACCTCGAAATAATTCACAAGTTGCGTCTTGCCCGGCGTCGAGCTTGATTTGGCTAGCCCCTTGCGCTGAGTTAGAGCGTTTATCAGGCTGGATTTGCCCACATTTGAGCGCCCCAAAAACGCCACCTCGCTCATCGCAAACTCTGGGCTATCGGCAATCCCTGCGGCGGAAGTTATAAATTTCGCGTCGTTTATGTTTATCATTTTTGCTGATCTTCTACTTGAAAGATTAATCTCACAGGCTTTTTGCCAGCACCGCCATTTGGCGCAGATTTGACCTCGTAGGTGCCTTTGGTGCGATTGACCACAATCTGCTCGCCAAAGACCTCTTTTTTGGTCTCAGTTTCGTGCAAATGCGCGTTTCCTTCGAGCGTGTATGTCTCAGCGCCCGGTGTGTATGTCAGCACTGCGCCCTGCCCGTCGTAGTGTTTGTCATTTACTAGCACCTTAAATTTCGCATTTCCTGTGGCGACATATTTTGTGGGTTGCTTTTTGGCGTCGAAATAAATCGTAACCTTATCCGAAGTTAGCGTATCATAAGAGCCTTTTTTTATCTTTACATTGCCCGTTAGGGTGCTGATTTGTTTGACCTCGTCAGCGAAAAAATTATCCGCCGTAACCTCGACTAGCTCAGGTGCGCCAAATGCGCTCATACAAGCCAAAAGTGATGAAAAAATCGCTAATTTGATGAATTTTTGTCCTGCGTGTAATACCATGCGTGAATTCCTTTTGAGTTTGTTTTTTTATTTTTTGTATCGTAACTGATTTTTTCGCCAGTTACTTTGTTTTCGCCCCGAGTGAGGGTGTATGGCACATCTGAGCGAACGATTTTGTTTTTGAGATTGTAGGTGATTTGCTCGGATTTGTAATCTATTTCGTCGCTGTTGCGGTAATGCGCCGAACCGCTAAATTTGATATTATCGCCCTTTTTAACGGCTAAATTTGAGCTAATCGTGTGATTTATATCATCTAAAATCACAGCGTCAAATTCGTAAAATTCATCGCGATCTTTGTAGCGAATCCCGTTTTTCGCCCTGAATTCGCCAGTGATTTTCTCGCCCACTTGATAATCTCTCACACCTTGCATTTCGAGATTTGAGACATTTAAATTTTCCTTAAACATCTCCTCGAAATACGGAGTTTGCACGCTTAGAAACACCATAGCGACGCTAAAAATCGCGATTACGACATAGAAAATTTTTATAACCATTTAGAGTTCCAAATCTCTCGCATATTGTTTTTATCGACTAAGATTTCAATCATCTCGCGCACCGCCCCGTGCCCGCCACGCGCATTTAGCGTGTAATCAGCCCTTAGCGAATTTAGCGCGTCGCTCGGTTTAAAACTCATGCCAACAGCGTTTAGCAGTTTCGCGTCGTTTAAATCATCGCCAATCGCCGCAGCCTCGCTAAAATCGAGCCCGAGTTCGGCTAAAATTTCACTAGCTCTGCCAAATTTGTCCTTTTCGCCCTGAAAAACAAAAGGAATTTTAAGCTCCTTTGCCCTATTTGCCACGATTTGCGAGCTTTTGCCTGTGATTATGGCAGCGTAAAGACCGCACCTTTGCCACTCTTGGATCCCAAAGCCGTCTTTGACATCGAATCTCTTCATCGTCTCGCCACTCTCTGCGTGATACAGCGCGCCGTCAGTGAGCGAACCATCGACATCTAAAAAAATAATTTTTATCATAAATTTTCCCATAATTTGTAAATTTAAAAGCTAATGATTTTAGCCAAATTTTGCTTATAAAACAGCCATTTTAAAGTAAAATTTTAAAGCTTTGGTTAATAGAATTTATTTCATAAAAACGCAAAAAATATATGTTAAACAGAATAATATCGGCAAGATTATCGCAAAAATGCAAAGCGCACTTTTTATTCGCCTTTTGTAATACGCTCTTTGGTCGCTAAAATTCGGCGTGCGCGCAAATTTTATGGTATAAAAAACCACAAAACAAAGCGAAATTAGCCATAAAAGTGGTAAAAATCCAAGAAATGCCAAAGCAAGAGTTGTTTGCATTTTAATCCTTTAAATTTCGCTAAATTTTAGCGCAAATTCCATTGATTGTGCAAATAATTTTTACAATTCTCATCGCAAAAAAAGATAATTCATCGGTAGAAATCATAAAATTTTCATTTTCCTCTACATCATACATTTTTCCCATTTTATTCTCCTTCTAAAATTTTTATTGTTTCTTGACTTACGCCATTATTTTTTGCACTATTTAAATATTTTGTGCGAAGTTTTTCATTTTTTATAAGCCCAGCATCCGCTACGAATTTTATAAATTCAGTATCATCCGCACCCACAAACACACTCATTATAAATGCCAATTCTTGCTCATCAAAATCCTCAATAGAATAATTTTGAAAAATTATTTGAATATATTCCTTGTATTTTTCTCTTGTAAGTTGGTAATTTTTGCTTTTTAAAAAGTGTTTAAAGCCAGACATATCTTTGTTTTGCATAAAAGTATTCATTTTCTTTTCAACCAATAAATTTGCAAGTAATTCTAGTGCTTTATGTGGTTTTACTTTATTTTTTGCAAATATTTCTAGAAGTTTTGGAGTTAAATTTTCACTTATCACTACGACTGGTGCATATAAATTTACTCGTTCATTGTCGAAATAACACGGAGCTTTGATATCAAGCCCTTTTGACATTAGATAATCAATGAGTTCAACTTGTCTTTTTTCATTTTTAAAGCCAGATAATATACTCATAAGATTTGAGACAAAATGTTCTTTTTCGTTTTTTATTACTCTAAAATTTGAGTTAATATTTAGTCCAGCACCAATAAAAAAATCATAAATTTTTTTATTTTCAGTCGTATTACTATCGTTTAAAAAGCGAAAGTTTAAATAAGATAAAATTTCAGATTGAATACTATCTTCATCGTAAAATTCATGATTTAAATTTAAATTTCCTTTGTTTTTAGAAAAATAATCTACGATTTCATAATAACTAGAATTCAAAATTAAATTTTCGATTTTTTTACTAAAATTATTATCCAAATTTTCCCCAAACAGAATAGTATTTAAACCAAAAATCAAAAATAATAAAATTAAAATTTTGTGTTTCATAATTTTCCTTTAAATTTCAAATTTACGCCACTTTTTTTGCCCGCTTTTTTATAACCAAACATACAACCAAGCCAGCGCCCAGCCTCTCTTCCCTCGTCATAATCGTTTTTGTCTGCCATTTTGTATCCTTTCTTAATTTAAAATTTCTTTTATTTTTTCATCGTTTGTGATTTTATAAAGCAATTCAAGCCAAAATTTATTTCCTTTATTCAGCTCATTTAATGGCTTTTTGTCTAAAATTTTATTCATTATTTTTAATTTGTTGTCGCGAAATTTGGCGTATTTTTCAGATTTGACAAATTCTAAAATTTCGTTTGGAATTGGTTTGTCTTTGTGATACTTGCCGCCACTTGATTGCTCAACAAATCTAATAATATCAAATGCCAAATTCTTTATTTCGTCGAAATTTTCACCGAATTCAAAGTAATTATTTTCTAAAAATAGTAAAAACAATTCTTCGTCATCGTGGAGATAATTAGCTAAATAATCACTATTTACACCATGTAATTTCAAATAGTTTTTCATTATGTCTGATGTAAGCCCTAGCCTAAAAATATTATTTGTGTTTTCATATTTTAACTCGGTTGAAGCCGTTTGCGTTAAAACACAAAATTCTAATTCTACAAGCTGTATCGGCACAGTAATCTCTAAACCATTTTTTAGCAGAAAATTTGCCATTTCGTTATCACAAGCGTCTGTTTCAAGCACATTTTTTAGTAGTAAATTTGCGCCACTTTTATCTTTTAAATTTATTAAATTTGGTTTTATTTTTAAAATTTCTTGCATTTTTTGATAATTTTTATTTTGTATAGCTTCGTGCAATTCATAAAAATATTTTGAATTTTTATTTGAAATTTCATCTGAATTTTCCCCAAACAACGCCGAATTTAAACCGAAAATCAAAAATAATAAAATTAAAATTTTATGTTTCATAGTTTTCCTTTAAATTTCAAATTTACGCCACTTTTTTGCTGTGACTTTTACTTTTCTTAGCGTTATTTTACACCAAATTAAAAAATCAAATACTAATTTTTTTGTAAATTCAGCGTCTGTGGTTTGCTCTTCATAGATTATCTAAATAACAGCCCTCTTGCGATGACAAATCGTTGGCATTAAGGCGAATAAATTAGTAAATTTTCAAATTTGCGATAAAATTTGCGCTAGTTTCGCTGAATTTAGCGAGCCGATTTGGCGCAGGTTTTCTAACTCACTGCCGTTTTTAAAAAACAAAATCGCAGGCGGTCCCATAATGCCAAATTCTCTCTTAATCTCGCTCATTTGGGGGCTGTTTTGGGTCAAATCAACCTTAACAAGCGTGAAATTTGACAAAATTTCAGCCAAACTCTCATCGCCAAACGCCGCCTCACTCTCTTCGCAGTTTTTGCACCACTGCGCCCAAAAATCCACAATCACGGGCTTTTGCGAGCCTTTAATCACCTCGCGTAACTCGCCCAAATCTCGCACGAAAATAAATCTTTCCCCATTTTTCGCGCTTTGCGCCATAACGCCTTTTTGCGTAGCTACGCCCTTTTGCGCCGAAATTTCGCTAAGTGGCTTAGTAAAATCCCTCGCCCCGCTTGCAAAACCGATTAGCAAAAGCACGCTATAAACGGCGATTAAAAGCGCGAGTGCGCGTTTTAGTGCGTTTGCGCGCGCATCAAACAATCCCAAAACCCCAGCCATTAAAGCGCACAAAATCGCGTAAAATAGCAGTGCTAAATTTTCGCCGATTATGAAGCGCACTATCCAAACCGCCATAAACAAAAGCAAAAATCCAAAGATTTTTGGCACCACTTCCATCCACTCGCCTGGACGCGGTAGCGCGCCTCCAAGCCCGATTATAATGAGCAAAACCCCGCTTCCAAGCCCCAAAGCAAAAAGCGCACTAGCACCAAGTGCTATATTTGCGCTATTTGCGATGTATATTAGCGCAGCACTTAGCGGGGCTGAAATGCAAGGGCTAACCATAAGCGATGAAATCGCCCCCATTAAAAAAACGCCCACAAATCCGCTTCTCGCGTCACTTTTGGCACTTAGGAAATTTTGCAACCCACTAGGAAGCCTAATCTCATAAAGCCCAAAAAGCGAAAACGCCAAAGCCACAAAAATGGCTGCCGTGATGATTAGGGCGATTTTATTTTGCAAAATCCCTTGCAAATTTTCGCCCAAAACCGCCACACCAGCGCCCAAAACCGCATACGAACTCGCCATGCCAAGCACATAAATTACGCTTACAATCAGGCTCAATCTCACGCTTGGCTTGCTAGCTGTTTTAGCCACGATAATCGACGAGAGTATCGGTATGAGCGGGTAAATGCAAGGTGTCAAAGAGAGCAAAACGCCAAAACCAAAAAACAAAATCAAGGTCATAAAAAAGCTTTTGTTTTCAAAAATTTCTAAAATTTGCGATTGGCTTAAATTTGAGCCAAAATCCCCCGAATTTTGCTCTAAATTTTGTTCTAAATTCTGCCCCGAAATACCTGCGCCGGGATTTTTCAACGCCGAAATTTCATAACTCTTGCCACTTTTATTTAGCGCAAAGCCTCTGTTTTGTGGCTCGTAACAAAACCCACCCACAGTGCAACCAAGAAATTTCACTAAAATTTGAAAATTTTTGCTATCTTTTGCATTTGCAAGCACTAGCCCCATAGGCAGGGCAATGCTGAAATTTCCGTCATAAATTTGATAATTTTTATACGCTTTTGGTTGCGGGAAATTTAAAAGTGCGCCAACTTCTGCGCTATCAATGAAAATTTTTATCTCATCTTTGTAAATATAAATCTCATCTGCGACGCAAAAATTTAAGCTAATTTCACTTTCGCTTGTGTTTGTATCGACGATAAAAGCCTCATTTGGCGCGATTACTTCGCCAAAAAGCGTGATAAAAAATAGAAAAATAAAAGATAAAATTCTCATTATTTGCCTTGAAATTTTTTCGTAATATTATCAAAAACATATTAAATTTTAATTCTTTTAAATGTATAATCTAAGTTTTATTTTCAAAAAAGGAGAACAAAATGGCTGAACAAACAAGCGATACACAACTCAAACAAATCGCATACGAGGGCAAAAAAATCAAAAAAATGAACAAAGAATTTTACGAGAGCGAGCTTGTAAAATTTCAAATCGAGCTACTCAAACTTCAACGCTATGTCAAAGATAAAGGGCTAAAAGTCCTAATCATCATGGAAGGTCGCGACGCAGCGGGCAAAGGCGGCACAATCAAACGCCTAACCGAGCACCTAAACCCACGCGGTTGCCGTATAGTCGCACTTGAAAAACCAAGCAATGTCGAAAAAACGCAATGGTATTTCCAACGCTATGTCGCGCATTTGCCAAGCGCTGGCGAAATCGTGATTTTTGATAGAAGCTGGTACAACCGCGCTATGGTCGAGCCTGTAATGGGATTTTGCACCGATGCTGAGCATAAAGAATTTTTGCGCCAAGTGCCGAAATTCGAGGAAATGCTAGCAAATTCTGGCATTATTTTGTTTAAATTTTATTTCTCAGTTTCAAAAGAGGAGCAACAAAAACGCTTCGAGGCACGCCGCACAGACCCTCTTAAACAATACAAACTCTCCCCAGTAGATGCCAAATCACAAGAGCTTTGGGAGCAATACACTTTGGCAAAATACTCAATGCTACTAGCCTCAAACACCGATATCGCGCCATGGATCGTGCTAGATAGTAATGACAAAAAAGCCGCAAGATTAAATGCGTTTCGCTGCATTTTAGCCAGAATTGATTATGATGAAAAAATCGATCCTAGCGAATTTAAAGTCGATGTGGATTTGGTCAGAACCGGCACAGAAGAAATCATGCTTATGGAAAATAGCCTTAGAAACGAGGGCTTGGAAAAACTAGAAACCCTAAAAAAAGCGCAAAAAGCCGAAAAACAGGTAAAACTAGGCACAGGTAAGCCAAAAGATAAAAAATAACCGAATTTAGACGCCGTTTGTGCGTCTAAATTTATCTTTTCTTAAATTTTTGATTTAATTTAACTAAATTTATATAAATTTTGATAAAATTCGCGGGAAACCAAACCACACAAAGGTAAAACATGACATATAAATTCGAAAATTTATACCAAAATTTAAGTTTCTATGCGAGCGAAAAATCTCGCCATATAGCGATTTATGACGAAGATATGGAGATTAGCTACGCAGAGCTTAAAGCCAAAGTCGATGCGATTGGCGCATATTTGCAAAATAGTGGAATTCGCTTCGGCGATAGAGTGGCTATGTATGTGCAAAACGGCTATGAGTTTTTCACCATTTTTCTAGGTATTACCTCAATCGGCGCGGTCGCTGTGCCTATGAATACCTTCCTTAAAAACGAGGAAATTGAGTATATTTTAGACAATTCGCGCTCTCGCATGATTTTCGCTTCGACCGCCCTTAGCAAGGAGCTTAAAAGCATTAGCGCACCAGATATCAGACGCATAATTTGGGTTAAGGGCAAAAGCGATGAGCCAACCCCAAACTCAGCCCTTCCAAACGCGCAAACACAAGGCGCACTTAGCGAGCACAATGTCAGCTTTGATACTGTCCTAACCTGTAAAACCAAGCTAGAAATAGCGAAATCTCCGACCGAAAACGATCTAAGCCATATCGTCTATACCTCAGGCACGACAGGCAGGCCAAAGGGCGCTATGATTCGCTACAAAAACATACTCTCAAACGCCGATAAAGCCACTCCTCGCTACAATGTGAGTGGCAAGGATAGATTTTTGGTATTTTTGCCGATGTTTCATAGCTTCACGCTGACTGCAACGCTGATTTTATCGCTATATAACGGCGCGAGCATAATCGCTCTAAAATCAGTTTTCCCTATCACAAATGTCCTAAATACCGCCCTAAAACGCAAAGCAACGGTATTTTTGGGAATCCCGTCTGTTTATACAATGCTAGGCAAGGCGAAACTTGGCTGGAAATTCAGATGGTTTAATAAGCTTAGAGTATTTATGTCGGGTGCAGCCCCTCTTGCGCAACAAACAATCGACGAATTTTACAAAAAATTCCCAAAAGCCCACCTTATCGAGGGTTATGGACTTAGCGAGTGTTCGCCTATCGTATCGCTAAACTACTACGACAAACAAAAAATCCTAAGCGTAGGCACACCGCTTGACGGATACGAGGTCAAAATCGTAAATGATGAAACCATGGAAGTCGCTCGTGGCGAGATTGGCGAGATTATCGTGCGCGGGGATTGCGTCATGGAAGGCTACCTAAATATCCCGCCAGAAGAGACGCTGACAAACGGCTGGATTCGCACGGGAGATTTGGCATATATGGACGATGAGGGATTTATCTATATCGTCGATCGTATCAAAGATATCATCATCGCCAAAGGCATAAATGTCTATCCGCGCGAAGTCGAGGAAATAATCTACAAAATGCCACAAGTCGAGGCCTGTGCGGTCGTGGGTATCAGAGACGAATACGCCGATGAGGAGGTCGTAGCCTTCGTGCAACTCAAAGAAAATCAAAAATTAAGCGAACGCGAAATCAAAACTTATCTGAAAAATCACCTAGCAAACTACAAAATTCCAAAGGTCGTGCATTTCGTGCCAGACCTGCCACGCAACGCCACTGGCAAGGTTCTAAAACGCGCATTAAAAGAGCAGATCGCAAAAGGCAATAACGCGTAAATTTCACCTTTTATCACGCTAAATTTAACCCACAATTTGTGGGTTAAATTTGGTAAATTTTATAAAAGATTTAATATATGAAAAATTTATTATGGATTTTACCTGTTATTTTCTTAGCTATTATACTAAGGATTGTAGAACTAGATAAGAAAAAGTCGAATTTTGTAGTTACAGCCGATACAAACATATCAAAAAACTCACAGCTTTCAAAATATGTTACGCAAGAAGAAGTTGAGAATTTTGCATTTCGTTACTGGGATATAGATTTTACAGAAGTCAAAAAAAATCCAAAAATGGAAGAATTTCGTCAAATTTTAAAGTCCAAAGATACGGCTAGAATTTTAAATTTTATAAGCGATAATAATATTAGCGTAGATGAACCACTTCATTACGGCGTTACAGCTATTATGTATGCTAGTTTTTATGATGATGAAAACACTATGAAAGAGCTTATAAAAATGGGTGCCGATATTCATAAACAAGATAATCATAAAATCAGCCCTATGGCATACGCTATGGAAAACAACTCTACAAAAGCAGTAAAGCTTTTATATGAAAACGGCGTTAAATTTGAAGAAGTTACTATGATGCAGACAGCACTTGGAGTGTTAGAAATAGGTGATTTTTGGGAATTTGAACCATATTTTGATGAAAATAATACAGCTCATCTTATATGGAAAAACTTTGATAGAATGCACCGAAACGAGCACCATTACACAGCGGAGAATTTTTTTAGAACCTTGTTAAGAAATAATCAACTTGATATTTTAGAGCTTGTATTACAAAGTGGGTATAAACCTTATCTGTATGAATATTATTTAGGTGGAAATGTTAGCAAATACACAAACGACCTTTCAGAAGCCGATAGACATTACATTGAATTTATAAACAATTATGAAGGCGATATAGAATTGGCTCGTTTTCATAATTCGCTATATTTTCCGATACTCCAATCCCCACACCCACGACCAAAAATAGCACTACTTAGAAAATATAATGTCCCAATAGATGTTTGGAACCCAAGCAAGGAATTTTTGAAAAAACTATATAACAGAGAGTGTCATAGTGAATGGGTTAGTGCATTTTTAGATGCAGTTACTTATTTTACCAAAAACAATATGCCAAGATATTTAGAAAAGCCAAACCGCAAAACCAAATTTTTATACGAAAATTGTTTAGATAAAAACGGAACTTTTGAAGATATTGAAGAGTATATAGTGTTTAATCAACAAATGAAAATTCTGCATAAAATAACAGCAAGCGAAGAAAGAAAATTTGGCTACGGAAACCATAATAGCGTTGATATAAATATCACTTCCGATGAAATTGAAAGATTATTTCATTTGTATATAACAAATTACGATTTAGACGATTAATAACAAATTAACTTTAAGGAGAAAAAATGACAACAGAAAACATTGAAGCTAGCGAGCAAAGATTTAGCGCCGCTATAAGCGACTTTTTTGGTATTACATTTCTAGCCACTGCACATGCGCGCTTTTGAGGCATTTTATACGAAGCTATTCACACGCTATAACCAATAACTAAATTTAAATAAAAATTTTAACTCAAATTGCAACTTTAAAATTTTTCACTATAATTCGCATTTTTTATCTACAAAATTTCTACGAATTTGCACACGAAACTCATTTACTCGCTAAAAACCCATGATAACCAAATCCTAACGACGCCATATTTTTGCATTTATTTCACTGTAAAAAATTTTTTTATTACTCACAAGTTTTTAGCGAGTAATGCGTCGCTGGATCTAAATTATCTAGCCAAAATTCGTCTAAAAAACGCGCGATAAAATGCGCTAAATTTTGACTCTTTTTTTGCATAAATTGCGCAAAATACGCTTTGTAAATCCATTTTTTCTTGCAATGTGATCTTATACATATCAGTCTCCTAATAATTTTTTTATTTTATGTAGCACAAAAGAAGCCTCGTCGCTATCGAGCTCGCAGAGCATTTGACAAATCGCAGTCGCTGCCTGCGGTTTGGTCGTGCCAAGGCGCCAATCCTGATATGTCCTCATCGACACGCCAAGCTTTTTCGCCATTACAGCGTGAGAAATCTTTTTGCCCATATTTTTTGCCTCGACGGCATTATGCAAAATATTGAATATATCGCTCGTTTCTAACATGCCAAAATTATACAAGTTTTAGGATTAATTATACATTAATCTGTATAGTTTATCTAAATTTTGTATTGTTTATAAGCAAAATTAGTAAATTTTTGCGTTATATCGTGTGAATTATACAGAATTTCTCATAAAACAAACATAAAATTTTACAAAATTTCCAAGAATTTTAAGGGGGAAATTTAGCTATGAAACCGCCAAATTTTGCACACAAAATCAAAATTTTGAAATTTCAAAATTTAGCAAACAAACAAGTAAAGTGCTAAAATTTTTAAAAAACCTTGACATTTTGCCACTCAATGTTGTATAATGTTAGCAATCAAAACGAAAGAGTGCTAATAAATGAAAACAAACAAGCGTGATTTGATACTTGATTCTATCATCGAAGCCTATTTGGACCTCAACGCTCCGATTGGCTCGTCGCAGTTAGGCGGGCGCATGGAGGTCGCTATACCAGCCTCGACGATTAGGGTGTATTTCAAAAAACTCAGTGACGAGGGCGCAATCACGCAGCTTCATGTCAGTGGCGGGCGTATCCCCACAGTAGCTACTATGCAAGATTACTGGCGCGCTAAACTCGATTTTAGCGAGATTTTATCGCTAAGAGACGGCGATGAGCTAGAAGCAATCTTAGAGGATTTTGATATTTATTGTATGATTTTTAGCGCAGAAAGCGAGTGTTTGACCGAGGTCATAAAGCACGATAAGCGTTTTATGATTTTGGTTTTCGACAAAGATGAGATTATTTTGAAATTTGATAACAGAATTTTCGAGCTTTTGTCGAATTTAATCGGAATTTCGCTCAAAGATTTGGAAGTCGCCTCTATGCAAATCGGTCTTAGGGAGCTAAACACCAAAATCCGCGAGCTGAAAAACTCAAAAATCGAGTTTATCGCAAACGAAGTTATGGCGTATAAAATTTTTAAAGATGAGAGATTTAAAATTTTGTTAAACCCCTCAATCGCCGTGAATTTTGACAAAAATTTAATCTTTGCGCCCTATTTCGAGCCTGGTTTTATGGGGATAAAATGCCCGGTAAAATTCGAAAACAAGGACGCTACAATGATTTGCGCTGGAAGTGTTTATGAGGATTATGAAAAATTTTTTAAATTTAGTAAAGGAGTAGCATGAGCCAAGAATTTGACGAAAAAACGCAAAATTCAGCAGGTGAATTTGAGGAAAAAGAGCACAAAAACTGCGGCGCTGGTTGCGGCTGCCAAAGTCCGCTAGCTGACGACGGCGATGAATTTAGCGAAGAGATACAAAGTGAGTGTGAGTGCGAAAGCGCGCAAGATGATGAAATCACTAAGCTACAAAACGAACTTAGCGAGATTACGGATAAATTTTACCGCGCTAGTGCCGATTTCGACAATATCAAAAAGCGTTTGGAGCGCGAAAAAACCACAGCCGTGGAATATGCGGCGGAAAAATTTGCAAAAGATCTCTTGCCGATAATCGACGCACTCGAAGAGGCCGCGAAAATCGATATTGAGGGCAACGAACTAGCCGATAAAATCGAAGAAGGCGTGAAGCAATGTATAAATTTGTTTTTAAGCACATTTGAAAAATACGGCATTACGCCGATTTCGATCGATGAGGGCTACGAGAGCGAAAGCGGTAAATTTTACCCAATCCAACTCGTAGAAAAAGAGGGAGCCAAAACAAACGACATAGTCCAAGTTTTGCAAAAAGGTTACCTTTACAAAGAGCGAATTTTGCGCCCTGTAATGGTTATTTTGGCGAAGTAAATTCGCAAATTTACAAAATTTAAAGAAAACAAAATTTAATAAAAAGGATAAAACATGGGAAAAGTAATTGGTATCGATCTTGGCACAACAAATTCATGTGTCAGTATCTTTGAAAGGGGCGAAAGCAAGATTATTCCTAACAAAGAGGGCAAAAACACAACTCCATCAGTTGTCGCATTTACCGACAAAGGCGAGGTTTTAGTCGGCGATAGTGCAAAACGCCAAGCTGTTACAAACCCTGAAAAAACGATTTATTCGATTAAAAGAATTATGGGTTTGATGATGAACGAGAAAAACGCGCAAGAGGCCAAAAAACGCCTTCCGTATAAAATCGTAGATCGCAACGGTGCGTGCGCGGTCGAAATCGCGGGCAAAGTCTATACCCCACAAGAAATTTCAGCAAAAGTTTTAATCAAGCTAAAAGAGGACGCTGAGGCCTTCTTGGGCGAGCCTGTGGTCGATGCAGTCATCACTGTGCCTGCGTATTTCAACGATAGCCAAAGAAAAGCGACAAAAGAAGCTGGCACAATCGCAGGGCTAAATGTCCTTCGTATCGTAAATGAGCCAACCGCGGCAGCTTTGGCGTATGGATTAGACAAAAAAGAAGCCGAAAAAATCGTGGTTTATGATTTGGGCGGCGGAACATTTGATGTCACCGTGCTAGAAACCGGCGATAGCGTGGTAGAAGTGCTAGCAACTGGCGGAAATGCCTTCCTTGGTGGCGATGACTTTGATAACAAAGTAATTGACTTTTTAGCAAGCGAATTCCAAGCAGAAAACGGAATCGACCTTAAAAATGATGTTATGGCAATGCAACGCCTAAAAGAGGCCGCAGAAAACGCTAAAAAAGAGCTTTCAAGTGCAATGGAGACAACGGTAAATTTACCTTTCATCACAGCAGATGCCTCGGGCCCAAAACACCTTATGAAAACCATAACTAGGGCTAAATTTGAAAGCATGATTGATAGTTTGGTAGATGAGACAATCGACACTCTAAAACGCGTCGTTAGCGAAGCAGGTCTTGGTATGAGCGATGTCAAAGAGGTCGTCATGGTCGGTGGCTCAACTCGCGTGCCACTTGTGCAAGAAGAGGTCAAAAAAGCATTTGGCAAAGAGCTAAATAAAAGCGTCAATCCAGACGAAGTCGTCGCAATCGGCGCAAGCGTGCAAGGTGCTGTTATCAAAGGCGATGTAAAAGATGTGCTTTTGCTTGATGTTACGCCACTTAGCCTTGGTATCGAAACGCTTGGCAATGTAATGACTAAAATTATCGACAAAGGCACTACAATCCCAACCAAAAAATCACAGGTCTTCTCGACTGCTGAGGATAATCAAACAGCCGTTACGATCAATGTCTTGCAAGGTGAGAGAGAATTTGCCAGAGATAACAAATCACTAGGAAATTTCAACCTAGAAGGCATTATGCCAGCCCCTCGCGGTGTGCCTCAAATCGAGGTTGAGTTTAACATCGACGCAAACGGAATTTTAACTGTTACCGCAAAAGACAAAGCCACAGGCAAGGCAACTGATATTCGCATTACTGGTTCGAGCGGTCTAAGCGACGAGGAAATCGACAAAATGGTAAAAGACGCCGAACTTCACAAAGAAGAGGACAAAAAGCGCAAAGAAAGCGTAGATGCTAGAAATCACGCTGACGCTATCGCTCACCAAACAGAAAAATCACTTGCTGAAATGGGCGAAAAAGTCCCAGGCGAACTAAGAGCAAATATCGAAAGCGCACTAAATGATTTAAAAGAAGTTCTCAAAAACGAAAACGCGACAAAAGATCAAATAGATGCCAAGGTAAATGCCCTAAGCAAGGCGGCTGAGGATCTTTACAAAGCAGCTAGCGCCAACCAAAACCAAGGCGCAAATTCAAACAACGCCAAAAAAGACGATGATGTCATCGACGCAGAAGTCGAATAAATAAAATTTGAGCTAGCTTGCTAGCTCAAATTTCGGCCCAAATTTCCAAAATATCAAATTTTAATTTTATCCACATACATTAATATTCTATATCAATACAAAATTTGCAGGAATTCGATTATTAGAGCAAAATCGTGCTAAATTTATTTAAATTTAAAAATTATAATTTTATACATATTAGAAATTTAGGGATTTATTGCAAATTTTATTGATTTAAATCAATAAATTTGATTAATAATTTGTTATAATTTGCCTTGTGTTTCACAAATTTCTTTGAAAGAAAGGATAATTCTATGGACAGACGAGAATTTATCAAAAGTTCAGCAGCTGCTGCTGCGTGTAGTGCCGCTGGAATTTCTGCCCCAAGCCTAGCTAGTGCAGCGGATGGCGAAAAAGACTGGCGCTGGGACAAAGCGGCTTGTCGTTTTTGCGGAACCGGTTGTGGTATTATGGTTGCCACAAAAGGCGGAAAAATCGTAGCTGTAAAAGGCGATCCACTATGCCCCGTAAATCG
This sequence comes from Campylobacter sp. JMF_14 EL1, assembly GCF_027737585.1. Classification (NCBI taxonomy): domain Bacteria; kingdom Pseudomonadati; phylum Campylobacterota; class Epsilonproteobacteria; order Campylobacterales; family Campylobacteraceae; genus Campylobacter; species Campylobacter sp. JMF_14 EL1. The sequence goes on along the minus strand of NZ_JAOVTW010000002.1, from coordinate 159,642 downwards.
TGGTCTTAACTGCATTAAAGGTTATTTTAATGCTAAGATTATGTATGGCGAGGACCGTATCACAAAACCTCTTTTGCGTATGAACGAAAAAGGCGAATTTGACAAAAAAGGTAAATTCGGCGAAGTTAGCTGGAAAAAAGCTTTTGATGTCATGGAAGCGCAATTCAGAAAAGCTTACGAGGAAAAAGGTCCAAGCGGCCTAGCTGTATTTGGTAGCGGTCAATACACTATCATGGAAGGTGTCGCTGCTGTCAAACTTATCAAAGCAGGTTTTAGATCTCACAATATCGACCCGAACGCTCGCCACTGTATGGCAAGTGCGGTTGTTGCGTTTATGCAAACATTTGGTATCGATGAGCCGTCAGGCTGCTTCGATGATATCGAGCTAACTGATACAGTAGTGTGCTGGGGTGCCAATATGGCAGAAATGCACCCAGTGCTTTGGTCTCGCGTAAATGACGCTAAACTTAAAAATCCTGATAAATACAAAGTTGTAAATTTATCAACTTTTTCAAGCAGAACTTCTAGCATTGCAGATATTGAGATTATTTTCAAACCTCATACTGACCTTGCGATTTGGAATTTAATCGCTCACGAGATTGTATATAACCACCCAGAAGCGTTTGATGAAAATTTCGTCAAAGAGCACTGTGTGTTTGCAACAGGTCCAGTTGATATCGGTTATGGTATGAGGCCAAATCCAAAACACCCTAAATTTGATCCAAAAGAGGTCGATACAGTAGAAAAAGAGCTATCAAAAGTTCTTAGCGAAAACGAAGGCGTAACACTATCATACCTTGGTATGAAAGCTGGCGACACGCTAGAAAATAAAAGCAATGGCAAAGCTGATGCTCACTGGCTAATCGGTTTTGAAGATTTCAAAAAAGCCTTAGAGCCTTATACACTAGATTTCGTTGCCCAACTTGCCAAAGGCGATGACAACGAGGATTTAGAAACTTTCAAGAAAAAACTTCAAGGCTTAGTTGATTTATATGTCGAAAAAGGCAGAAAAGTAGTAAGCTTCTGGACAATGGGTATGAACCAACACCAAAGAGGAACTTGGGTAAATGAGCAAAGCTATATGGTGCATTTCTTGCTAGGCAAACAAGCCAAACCAGGCGAAGGCGCATTCTCGCTAACAGGACAACCAAGTGCTTGCGGAACTGCACGCGAGGTAGGAACTTTCTGCCACAGATTGCCAGCTGACATGGTCGTAGCAAATCCAAAACACAGAGAAATGACAGAAAAAGTATGGCAAATCCCTGCTGGCACAATCAACCCACGCCCAGGATTCCCTTATGTAAAACTAATGAGAGATATTGAAGATGGCGCGGTTAAATTTGCTTGGGTTCATGTAAATAACCCATGGCACAACACCGCAAATGCTAACCACTGGATCAAAGCAGCAAGAGAGATGGATAACTTCATCGTAGTAAGCGATCCATATCCAGGCGTATCTGCAAAAGTAGCGGATTTGATTTTGCCAACTGCTATGATTTATGAGAAATGGGGAGCTTATGGTAATGCTGAGCGTAGAACTCAACACTGGCGACAACAAGTATTGCCAGTAGGCGAAGCGATGAGCGATACATGGCAAATTTTAGAATTCTCAAAACGCTTTAAAATTAAAGATTTCTGGGGCGAGAGAAAAATCGATGATAAGCTAACCTTGCCAGATGTTTTAGAAGAAGCGAAAAAAATGGGTTACGATCCAGAAGATACTCTATTTGATGTATTGTTCGCTAACAAACGCGCACTTGAATACAAAGCAGATGATCCAATCATCGCAGGCTTTGACTGCACCGAAGTTTTCGGCGATAGCAGAAATGTCGTAGGAAGCGACGGAGAGGTATTTAAAGGCTATGGATTCTTCGTGCATAAATATCTATTCGAAGAGTATAGAATTTTCGGCGACGGACACGGACACGATTTAGCTGATTTTGATACATATCATAGAGTTAGAGGTCTTAGATGGCCAGTTGTCGATGGTAAAGAGACTCAATGGAGATTTAATACCAAATACGACACTTACGCTAAAAAAGCAGCTCCTGATAGTGATTTTGCGTTCTATGGTAACCAAGGCGCACTTCCGACAGGCGATATGAAAAGCGCAACCTCAGGCGATGAGAAAACTTCATTTAAAAACAAAGGTAAAATTTTCTTCCGCCCTTACATGGATCCATGCGAAATGCCAAGCGAAGAGTATCCGTTCTGGCTATGCACAGGTCGTGTTTTGGAACATTGGCACTCAGGCACGATGACTATGCGTGTTCCTGAGCTTTACCGCGCTGTTCCAGAAGCTCTATGCTTTATGAACAAAGCAGACGGCGATAAAATGGGCATAGCTCAAAATGATATTGTATGGGTAGAATCAAGAAGAGGAAAAGTAAAAGCAAGAGTAGATTTCAGAGGTAGAAATGTTCCGCCTGTGGGTCTTGTCTATGTTCCTTGGTTTGATGAAAATGTATTTATCAACAAAGTTTGTCTAGACGCGACCTGCCCTCTTTCAAAAGAGACAGACTATAAAAAATGCGCAGTAAAAATTTATAAGGCATAATTATGGAAAGACGCGAAGTTTTAGGTTTATTAGGACTGCTTGTAGCAGGCGGAAGTGGATTTTGTGAATTTGCTAGAGCAGAGGATAAAATCCGTCTAAGACCGCCAGGTGCCCTTGATGAAAAAGAATTTATGAGCAAATGTATTCGTTGCGGGCTGTGTGTAGAGGCATGTCCATTTGATACGCTAAAACTAGCAGAATTTGGCGATAGCGGAGTGCCAAACGGAACTCCGTTTTTCCAGCCAAGACTAACTCCATGCTATATGTGCCAGGATATACCTTGCACAGTAGCGTGCCCAACTAGCGCGTTAGATAAACAAAAAGTTAGCGAAAATGACAAATTAAATATCAACAAAGCACAAATGGGCGTTGCAGTAGTAGATCAGAAAAACTGCGTTGCATACTTTGGAATTCAATGCGACGCATGTTATAGAGCCTGCCCTGTTTTGGATAAGGCTTTATTTATCGAATACAAACGCAACGAAAGAACCGAAAAACACGCATTATTGCTTCCTGTTGTCGATAGCGATTACTGCACGGGGTGTGGAAAATGCGAGAAAGCCTGTATAACCGAAAAAGCAGCCATTACGGTGCTACCACGAAATTCGGTTTTAGGCAAGGCAAATGACAACTATGTCAAAGGTTGGATCGAAGGCGATGACGCGAAGCTAAAAGACGCCGATAGCCAAATCAACTTAAATTTGAAAAAAGGTATTGATTACTTAAACGGAGGCGAGCTATGAAATACACACTTTTAAGAAGATTAGTTCAATTCCTAATCCTTGGCCTTTTCATAGCTGGAAACTGCTATGGATTTAAAATTTTGCAAGGAAATTTAAGTTCGTCAGTGCTTTTTGGAGTTATAAATTTAAGCGATCCTTTTGCCGTGCTTCAACTATTTTTGGCAAGTTTTAGCCTAGGTGCGCTTAGCATAGTTGGCGCGTTAATCATATTTGCGTTTTACGCTTTGATTGCGCCACGAGCTTTTTGCGGTTGGGTATGTCCTATCAATATCCTAACAGATTTGGCAGCTTGGATAAGAAAAGTTTTAAATATCCAGACCAAAATGTTTAGCGTCAGCAAAAACGCTAGATACTATTTGTTAGTTTTAGTCCTACTTTGTAGCGGATTGTTTAGTATAGCAGCCTTTGAGATACTAAATTTCGTCGGATTTTTCACAAGAGCGGTCGTTAGCCTTAGCGTTAGTGCATTTAGTATAGCCGCAATCATTGTGATATTTGAAATTTTCGCAGGAAATAGAATAATATGTTCCCATATATGCCCACTAGGGGGATTTTGGGCGATAGCAAGTAAATTTAGCTTAATTCGCATTTTTCATAATGCAAACAAATGCACCAAATGCAACAAATGCAAGAGCGTTTGCCCTGAGGTTCAGGTGCTAAAAATGGTCTCAAAAGAGAGTTTTAAAATCGATTCTGAGTGCATAAGTTGCGGTAGATGTGTCCAAATTTGCGATGATGATGCGTTAAATTTTAGCATACTAGGAGTAAAAAAATGAAAAAGAAATTTGCTTTTTTAAGCCTTGTTGCAGCTACAATTTGTTGTTTGGGTTTGAGCGGTTGCCAAGATGAAAAAGGCAAAGCGAGCTCAAATACAAACCAACCAGTAGCGCAAACACAACCCGCCTCAGCACCTGCTACTACTAACGAAGTAAAAGCAGAAGCGCCTAAGGCAGAGGTAGCGCCAGCTGCTGCGCCACAAGAGCCAGCCACACCAACGCCGGTTGTCGAGAAAAAGGAAGATATACCAAATTTAGAGCTTGCGCAAAGTCCTAAATTTAGAGAGGATTACACTAACGAAAACCTAACCTTGCCTACTTATGAGGTAAAAGGTGGCGCACCAGGCGAAAATATGGTATTCGAGAGAAGCTTCGAGAACGCTCCTCCGCTAATCCCACACACTTTGGACGATATGCTACCTATCACAGCCGAAAACAACATGTGCACCACATGCCACCTTCCAGAGGCTGCACAGGCTATGCAGATCAAATCAGTCCCACAAAGCCACTTAGCAGATTTGCGTGATGAGAATCAAAAGAGCCTTGATGGCGCACTTTCTATGGCTAGATACGACTGCGTTTCTTGCCATGTTATTCAAACAAACGCAACCGAGCTAGTTCAAAACAAATTTGAAGCAGATTTTAGTCGCTTTGCAGACTCAAATACTAGCTCAAATTTACTTGACATTTTAAATCAGGGCGCTGATATCAAATAACCATTTTGTTGTGAGTTTGGACCTCCAAACTCACACAAAATTTACGAGGTAAAAAATGAAAAAATTATTCGTTGCTTTTATCTTTTTAGCAACCTTTCTTTTTGCAAATGACAAAGTCATAGTAGATGGCAACATCGCGATTTTAAAGCAAATGGATGAAAAAATCTATGCTGGCACGGACACCGGAAAGCTTTTTAGTATAAGTAGGAGCGATGAAAACGCTACTCTTGTTTTAGCTCTTCCGCAAGTCAAAAGCTATGTCGATGGCAATATCGATTCTAAGGTCATCGATGTCGATAAACTAGGTGAAAAATTTGCCCTTTTGATAAATGGCGATTATATGCACAAAAAACTCGCCGTGTATGAAAATGGCACGCTTGACACCTTTGATTTGCCGATAACTGGTATCAAAAGACTATTTTTGCTAGATAGCAATACTATCATTTTACTAGGCGTGGGAAGCGAAATTTTATACTACGACATAGCCTCAAAATCGGTAAAATTCGAGCACAAAATTTCAGATTCGCCTTTTGGTGGTGTGAGCTTTGACCGCGAGAAAAATTTATTGCTTCTTTCAAACGAAGGCGGTATGATTTACTTTTTTGACACAAAAGAGAAAAAATTCTTACGCGAAAAAAGTATCCACAAAGACAATGTCTTCAATGTAGCCTTTGTAGGCGAGAGGGTGATAACTGGCTCAAACGACAAAACCTGCTACTACGAAAACGCAAGAGAGTCTAAGCTTTTCGAAACTGGCTTTATCGTGTATAGTGTGGCATTAAGCGAGGATTTTGGCGCATTTACGACACTTGATGGCATAAATATCATAAACAAAGCTGGAAGCATCATCAAAAAAATCCCTTATGATGGCGAAATCATAAACAACATGACATTTTATGGCGATCACTTAGTTGGCGCAGGATACGACAAAACAATTCATTTTTGGAGCTATAAATGAACATTTCAAGCGTGATAATCTACACAGATAATAAGACAAATTTGGACGAACTTAGTGCTCTCGTGGCAAAGATAGAGTTTTGCGAAGTCGTGGCTGCACAAGATGGCAAAATCGTAGCGACTATCCAAACCGAGAGCCTAGATCAAGAGCTGGGTGCGTTTAAGGCTATGCAAGCCCTAAAAGGCGTAAGCGATGTAGCTATGATATACTCATACCAAGACCTAGACGAGCAAATCGACGCCGCGAACAGCAACAATATAGAAGAGATTATGCAAAAAATCGACGAAGAACCAGAAATCAAAAAAATCAAATACGGCGGTAGTTTAAATATCTAAATTTACCTCTTTTTAAAGGCTGAATTTGGCAGAATTTGGCCTTTTAAAATTTAGCGACAATCAGAGAGACCTAGTGTAAAATCCATGAAATATTCATTATCAAAATTATAAGTAAATGTAGCCTTGAAATTTTTATTTTTAATATCCGAATTACAATATTGTTCTTTTACGCCGTTTTTAAAATTTTGTTTAAACAAATCAAAATCTTGCGCTGTTAAAATTTTATCCGCAAGTTTTGCAGCAACAATAGGGCTTGACAAAAACCCAAGATTTTTATCAGAAAAAGCCTTATCGACCGCATCTACAAGAGAGCCAAATTTATCTTTTATATCTTCATATGTTGAATTATTTTCTACATTTTTAGCCATATCACTCATTTTTTAACCTTTCTTAAATTTAAGAGATGAAATACAACAATTCTAACCGTATCTACGGCAACCAACAAAGCAAAACCTTGAAACACAAAATTTATAATATATAAGCTGACGCTATTATCAAAATATTTATGCAATTCTAAATTAAATAAAGTTGTAGTGTATATACTACCCGTGAAATTTTTGAAAGCCACATTAAAAAGTAGAACAAGTGCTATAAAAGTCCAAAATCTCCTTTTTTTATAATAATCAATTAAAATTTTACTTAATTCATGTTTTTGAAATTTGCCTGTTCCAAAAAAATCTTGCGAACGCTCATAGGCTTTTGGGATATCTATTATCAAATAAATGCAAATTCCAATAATAACTAACCAACTAAAAGCATAGTAAAATGCGATAAAATCGGACTGTTTGCTAAGAGAGGCAACTATTTTTATATTTGGAAAAAAATCCGCCATAAAGTTAATAAATTGCGTTATAAAATTTGAGAATTTGATATCTTTTGATAAAAATAGAGGCAAAATCATCACTATCATATAAAAATAAAATGGCTTTAAACTAGAAATTTTATCGTGCTTTTTGATGTAATCATTTAAAAATAGATGAAAATTTTCATCTTCATGTATTCGTATATTTTGCATTTTTCTTTCCTTTTATTCGATTTGTAATACTAACACTTCTAAATTAAATTTTATACTTAAATAGTAAAGTTTTTCTCTCGACATATTTTACGATATTTTAAGATATACTCTTAAAATAATTTAAAATTTAAGACTAATAGATTTAAATTTGTAAATTAACCAAACGATTATAACATAAAAGCAAAAAGAAGAACTGTATAAATATCATTGATTAGGAATTAATCATAAATATTAAGAAATGATTAAAAATTAAAATTGGTGACCCATAGGAGACTCGAACTCCTGTTACCGGCGTGAGAGGCCAGTGTCCTAACCGCTAGACGAATGGGCCACAAAAAATAAGAAACATGATTCTACCCAAAGGATTATAAATTTAAGATAAAATTGAAAGCAAATTTGCGCTAAATTTCAAATTTTAAGTTAAATAGCTAAAATTTAAATCAAATTTTGAAAATTGGCACGAAAATAAACAGCCCGCCAAGACAGCGTGTGAAAACAGCGAAATTTTCTCTCAAATCAACCTAAATTTGCGCACAAATTCAGATTAAATGAGCAAATTTTAAATGCAAATTCTGCGGGCTAATTTAGCGCAAATTCAAATTCACAAATTCAAAATTCACTCAAATTCTACAAACAAAACCAACGCAAATTCCACTATTTTTTCGTGATTTTATATAGCAGATTTCCCACACTTTGGATAATCTGCACGACTACTATCAAAATCACGACCGTATAAGCCATAATATCAGGGCGAAAACGCTGAAATCCATACCTAATCGCCACATCGCCCAGTCCGCCGCCACCGACCGTGCCAGCCATAGCCGTAAATCCGATAATCACAATCAAAGTAAGCGTAATAGCGTTTATTATCGCAGGCAGTGCCTCGACGAACATCACGCGGAAGATTATCTGCGACTTACTCGCCCCAAAGCTCTTCGCAGCCTCGATTACGCCGGGATCGACCTCGACTAGCGCACTTTCGATTAGACGCGCGATAAATGGCGCAGAGCCGATTGTTAGAGGCACAATCGCCGCCGTGGTACCGATACTCGTGCCTACGAGCATTTTCGTAAATGGAAACAGCACGATTAGCAGGATAATAAACGGAAAACTTCGCAAGATATTCACCACGATATCAAGCACAGCGTATAGCGAGCGGTTTTCGTATAGCCCGCCAGCGCGCGTGAGCACCAGCACGATAGCTAGCACGCTACCTAGCAAAAACGCCAAAAATGTCGATACGAAGGTCATATACAGCGTATCTCGCGTCGCTTCTAACAAAAGCGAAGTAATCTGTGAATTAAAAAATCCCTGTATGCTCTCAAACATTTTCAATCTCCAAATTTAAACTATCTCGAATTTATGCCAAAACTCTTCGTCGCGCTCAATAAGCCCCCTAGCTACCAGAGTTTCTAGCACTTCGCGCGAACACAGCGTCTCGCCCGGCCACTGCCTATCATACCCGTCCTGCGCGCCCTTGCTAGTAGCGTCGATTCCTATATGCTCGCCATTTATAAAAACATCGCGTAGAGCGTCGATATTATTCACCACACGCCAAAGGCTCATATATAGATTGTTTGGGTCATTTTTCTCATCTGTAAAAATCAAAATTTTAAAATTCGCCCCTGCTTCCTTGCAAAGTTGCTCAAAAGTATCCCTCACACTAGAAGATTTTTTCAAATTCACAAGCACAAAGGGATTTTTGCACTCGGTAAAGTGCTGCGCTAGGGAGACTACATCTTTTTTGACATTGTGAAAGCTCTCCAACAAATCCTCATCGCTAAGCACCTGTGGCGCAGGACTCGCGCTAGGCTGCGAAACATCGATACCAAGCTTACCGCCAAAGCACGCATTTGGGCTAGCGTGATCTAGCTGGTCGCACACACCCTCGCTAAATGTGAGTGATCTAGGCGAAATCCTATCAAGGATAAATTTTGCTAGTGCCCTGTAATCGCCCAAATTTGGCGCATCTTCACCCACAAAAATCGCGTGTTTTACGAAGCTCATCTGCCCCACGCCCCAAAATGCGTGCATAAGCTGTTTGGCGTGCGCTGGGTAGCGAGAGTGAAATTTAGCCAAAATTAGGTTATGAAAAACCCCATTTTCAGGCATACGATAGTCAATCAAATCAGGCGCGCTCGTGCGAAAAAGTGGCAAGAAAATGCGCTCTGTGGCATATCCCATAAATTTATCTTCTAGTGGCGGTTTGCCCACAACTGTGGCGGCAAAAATCGGATTTGTCTTGTGCGTGATAGCCTCCACTCTCATCACCGGAAACGGCAAAATCGGCGTATAAAAGCCCGTATGATCGCCAAATGGCCCCTCATCGCACATCTCGCCAGGCTCGACGAAGCCCTCTATCACGAAATCCGCGTCATGCGGGATATAAATATCGTTTGTGATAGATTTGACTAGGCAGGCTGGCTCTTTGCGGATAAAACCATAGAGTAAAAGCTCAAAAACGCCCTTTGGCAGGGGCGCTTGACCGCACCAAATATACAGCGGATCGCCACCGATCGCCACTGATACTGGCATTTTGCGCCCAGCGCGCGCGTATTCGTGATATAAATGCGCGCCGTCTTTGTGGATTTGCCAGTGCATGCCAAGGCGGTTTTTATCATAGACTTGCAAGCGATACATGCCCAAATTTTGGGTATCGCCGTTTAAATCTTTCGTATAAACCTGCCCCATAGTAATAAACGCTCCGCCGTCGTTTTTCCAAGTTTTTAGGATAGGAAGCGCGCCCAAATCGACATCCGCGCCAGTATGCACGACCTGCTGACACTCGCCCTGCACTTTTTTTCTTTTTGTAAAAACCTTGCGAAGCGATACTAAATACGAGAGAAAATCGATTTTTTCTTTAAAATTCTTTGGTTTTTTTGGCTTTAAAAGCGCTTCGATTTCGCCTGCGATCTCCTCTACTTCACGGCCTAAAATCAAATTTAGCGCCTCGAAACTCCCAAAAACATTTGTCAGCACCGGCGCAAATTTCGCCCCAGATGAATTTGTCGGATTTAAAAAAAGCAGAGCTTGCGAATTTGGCTTTTTTACCTCGATATAGCTGATATGAGCGATTTCTAAATCTATATCGCAAGGCTCAGCGATAATGCGCAAAAGCCCAGCCTTGTGGAGTTTGTGAATCCAAGGATTGCTTGTAATGAGATTTTCTATATTTTCTACGCTTTTCATTCACGCCTCCTAAATTTAAAAAAACAGATTTTTCTCGCGCGGTTTTTGGCTCAAAAAACTCACTATATCAGCGCGGTTGCCGTAAATCAGGGCATAGTGAAACTCTGGGATTGTTTTTAGGATTTCTAGTTTTGAAAATCTAAAATCGATTGCGGTTTCGCCAAACTCATCGTCCCAGCTCGCGCAAATTAAAATTTTATCCCTAAATTTAGCCCGCAAATACTGCGCCGCGCGCACAAAAAGCTCTTTATCACTTTCGATGATAAAGGCGCGGTAACTCTCACCAAAAGGGGTGATATTTAAAAATTTATCCACGAAAATCGGCTCAAAATGGCTTAGAGCGCTGAAATTTTGAAGTCTAAATTCGATATTTTTGCGCCCCAAAAATTTCAAAATTCCACACAAATCTGGCAGGAAAATTTGCGGAAAAACTAAATTTGAATAATAAATTTCATCATAAATAAAACTCGAATAAAATATCGACCCGCTGTAAGTTTCGCTTAAATTTTCATCTTTTTCGATTTTTTGATAGCTAATCTCCAAAAGCTGTAAAAATTCCCTATTTTTGGTGAAATAAATGTGCTTTTGCTCGTGGCTGATTAGATGAATAAAAAGCTCGTGAAGCGTGTTTGGAGCAAAAATCAGGTTTTTTGGCACGCTGATGAAGCGCAAAATCGAGGCTTGGATTTCATCAATTAGCACGAATTGGTGGCGCCAAATATCGCCTAAAAATTTAATCATTCTAAGCAAGGCGACATTTAAATTTTCGACCTTGATAAAGGCGACCTCGTCGTTGCTAACCTTAAAATCACTATCAAAAATCACGGCATAAGCGCCGTTTGCAATAGCCGTCTCGACATCTTTTGCACTCGCATTTACCGCTATGAAGGCTGCTTTTTTGTGAATTTTATGCGCACAAATAGAAAAACTCTCCACCGCCGAAACACTCGGGCGGTTTAGCATTTTTCCATTTACAATGCGGACTAGATTGGCTAAATTTGTCATTATTTAATCGCCAAAATGCGTAAATTCGCGCTAAATTTTAGCAAAATTTGTGCCGAAATTTGGGAGATAAACAGCACAAACCTACCCTACTCGCGCGCCGTTTTTTACTTCGCCATGTGTGCCAAGAAGCGTAAGTTTGCCGTCTTCCGCGCTTAAAATCATACCTTGGCTAATGTGGCCGAAAATTTTGGCTGGTTTTAGGTTTGCTAGGACGCAGACTTGTTTGCCGATTAGTTCTTTTGGACTATAAAATTTAGCGATACCGCTGATGATTTGGCGTGGAGCCTCCTCGCCTAAATCAATCATAAATCTTAGCAATTTATCGCTACCCTCGATATTTTCGCACTCCAAGACCTTGCCTACTTTAATCACACATTTTGCAAAATCATCGATTTTGATCTGCGCCTCAGCGTTTTCATCTTTTTTGGCCTCAGCTAGCGCCTCTGGTCTGCTCATAAGCTCGCTTTCTACCTTCGCAAACAGCGGCTCGCACGCACTCGCGCTATAATCCAATAACTCGCCACGAAGACAGAGTTTTTCGTAAATTTCAGTTGAAATTTTAAATCCAAGCGCAGATGCGATTTTATCCGCAGTTTTTGGCATAGCTGGGCTAAGTAGCACAGCAACTTTGGCCAAAATATTGGCTACAAGCGCCACAAGCGCATTTGCCTTTTCGTTCTCGCCATTTTTTATCAAATTCCACGGCTCGTATTTTGCAATCGCGCCATTTGCCAGCGCAAGAGCCTTCCAAAGCTCCTCTAAATAGCGATTTGTCGCGACTTCTTCAAGTTGAGCAATCGCCGAGCTTATCAAAGCATTTGCCTCGTTTATCTCGTCTGTGTAGTATTTTAATACATCTTTGGAGTTTATGATATTTGCCGAATACTTCGCGCTCATACCGATAATGCGGTTTAATAAATTTCCAAGTTCGTTTGCAAGTTCTGAATTTATGCGACTAATGATAGCTTTTTGCGAAAAATCGCCGTCTTGACCAAACGGCACCTCGCGGAGCAAAAAGTATCTAAACTGCTCCAAACCATAAGCGTCAGCCACCTCGGCAGGATTTACGACATTGCCTAAGCTTTTGCTCATTTTGCGTCCGTCCCTAGTCCACCAGCCGTGCGCTGCGATAGTGCGTGGCATAGGCAAATTTAAGCTCATCAAAAACGCCGGCCAATACACAGCGTGAAATCTCAAAATATCCTTGCCGACTATATGAAGCGTGTCGCCCCAAAAGTCCATTTTAGCGTCATCTACACCATAACCTATGGAAGTGAGATAATCCATTAAAGCGTCCAACCAAACATAAATAACATGTTTATCATCTTTTAACTCGCTTGGAATTTTAATACCCCAATCAAAGCCTGTGCGTGTGATAGAAAGGTCTTTTAAGCCACTTTTTACGAAGCTTATAACCTCATTTTTCTTACCCAAAGGCAAAATGCACTTATCGCTCTCATACCATTTTAAGAGCCTATCGCCATAAGCACTAAGTCTGAAAAAATAGCTCTCTTCTTTTAAAATTCTAGTTTTTTTGCCACAATCAGGGCAGTATTCGCCATCTATTAGCTGATTTGACGGGAAAAAACTCTCGCAACTAACGCAGTAATTCCCCTCGTATTCGCCCTTGTAAATATCGCCGTTTTCATACATTTTGCGAAATACATTTTGCACGCCTATTTCGTGGTTTTTATCTGTCGTTCTTGAATACATATCGTAAGAAATTTCGAATTTATCCCATAATTCTCTGAATTTCGCGCTGATTTCATCTGCGTATTGTTGCGGTGTTTTGCCCCGTTTAGCAGCGGCTTCTTCGATTTTTTGACCATGTTCGTCGGTGCCGGTTTTAAAGATAACCTCATGCCCTTGCAAACGATAAAATCTAGCCATAGTATCGCAGATAATCGTAGTATAAGCATGCCCGATATGCGGGACATCATTGACATAATAAATAGGCGTTAGTATGTATTTTTTCATCTTTTTCCTTGGGTTTGGTTTATATTATTGGCTGATATCTGCGCCACTTAGCTGATATGAAACATATCCGGTTTCTGGGCGTATGGTAATAACAGAGCTATCGCCAGCGTCATTTGTAAGTGTTACATTACAATCCTCGACAAACACCCTATCATACGGCGTAGCAGAAGCTTGTAATGCACCCATTGGGCGTCCGATATGATCAAACGAGATTGTTTGCACATTAGCGCAACCAGCCGTAAATCGAATATTTACAATGCCATACTTGCCTTGTAAAAACATTTTGTTATTTATCAAATCGCCTCTATTATTAAAGGTTTGACCAGCGAAACCAGCAGTTAAAAGTCTAGCTGGATTTTGCGGATCTCTGGCAACACAGTCATAAGGCTCTCCGCAATTTGGCTGATTAGTAAGCGCATTAGAAGTATCTTGGAAAACAGTATATTTCCAACCGTCGTTTTTACCGGAATTGTCATTATGGAATTGTATTCTCCAAACTCTTCTAAACCAATTAGGATCATTTGCGTCAAATTTATTATCATACATCGCTAATTGTTGCGTATAGCGTATGTGTGATACGAGCTGATCGCTCGCTTCGACTAGGGCATTTCGCTCTGTTTGGGGAACTGCAACCGCTGCAAGTATCCCAACTATAACTACAATAAAAATAAGTTCAATTAATGTGAAACCTTTTCTCATAATTTTTACCTTTCATAAAAATTCGCTATATTTTAACATAAAATTTCGCAATTTGAACGCCAAGTTTATAAATATCAATACTTTGATCAAAATTTCTTTCATTTTTTTCCTCTATTATGGCGTCAAAACCTTTGTTTATACCATAAAATTTAAGCCGTAGTTGCATTTGCTCATCATCGCAAAGCACGCTTGCAACCCCGCGCTTTTTTAACTCATTAGCTAAATTTTTTGCCACATCAAATTTATAAATGAAATGTTTGCTAGGGCGATTTTGAAAAAACACCACATACATCGCGTCGCTAAAAATCACAGAAAAATAGCTAAAAACTAAGCTAAACAAACTCACGCCAAGGGCAAATTTGTGAAAAGAGCGAAATCTAGGAAGCCTCACTCTGTATGAATTAAACACGACCCGCACGATTAGTGGCGTCGCAATCACGCAGTATGGTAGCATCATCTCCATAGCCACACGCTGTCTAAGCGAAAAAATTAGTGCCAAACAAAACGCGCTAGTAGCGATATACCAGAGCAAATCTTTGTTTTCTTTAATCCAAATTCGATAAATCGCATAGACAAAAAACAAAAAAACAAAAGGCGAAAACGCCCCTGCAAATACACCAAGAGCGTCTAGGAAATACCCACGCGGTTTGCCCTGCGTGCCGATATCATAAAAGATTATGCTAAATACAAAAAGAGCCAAATTTAGCACAAAAATTTCTCGCTTCCCAGATCTCAAAGCCCAAATTCCAAAACCAATATAAAGCATAAAAAACGCCCTATCAATAAAAGCGCTAAGCACCAAAACAGCGATAAGTGCGCCCCAGTTTTTGGTTTTGGCAAAATAGTATGCCAAAAGCGTAGCAAAGATAATAATGCCGGCTGGATTTAGCAAAATCGCGCTACTCATCGAGGCGGGAAGCCCCATAAATAGCGCAGTTGCGACAAGTCTATCAAATCTGCGTTTTAGGGTAAATTTTGAAATTTTATAAATCAAGGCGCAGTTTATGAAATGCAAAATCAAAAAAGGCGCCCTTAGCGCGTAATCATTTTGTCCGAAAATTTTGCACGAAACATTTGCTATGAGCGAAGTTAGGCTGTTTTGGTTATAAAAAATTTCAGCCTCATAGTAGCTTATGCTTAAATTTGATATGGCGTAAATCAAAAAAAGCGCGTCAGCACAAAACAAAATCGCTAGGATTAAAATTTCGTTTTTAATGAATTTTTCTAAGCTCATATCGTTTTAGTTTCCATATAAAAAATATCGACGCCATAACCACCACGCAAAGCGCGCTTAAAAAGGCTCCCCAGCCAAAGCTATCATACAAAAATCCAGGCACGAAACTCCCCAAAGCCCCGCCACAATAATAAAAACTAATGTAAAGTCCGTTTGTAATGCCCTTGTGAGCGGTGGCCTTTTTATTGACATGCGCAGTGGCGACCGAGTGCGCCATAAACGAGCCGAAATAAAACACTATCATCGAACCAAAAATCACGCCGAAACTCTCCACATGCAAAAGCAAAAGCGCGATGAAATATATCAAAAACCCTATCATAATCGCGTTTGTCGGACCCTTGCAAAAATTCGCAATTCGCGCGACATTAAAGGAAATAAAAACTCCCACGATATAGCCAAAATACATAAAGCCGATTTTCGAGCCGTTAAATTCGCCAAGAAGCCTTTTTAGCTCAAATGGCAAAACATTTAGCGTAGCTTGAAAGACAAAGCACATGCCAAAAATCGCGCAAAAAATATAGATATTTCGCGGAATTGATAAAATTTGGGCTATGTTGCGAATTTTGGGTTTGACAAGGCTGATTTTAATCACAGGCAAAATTTTATAAAGTAGCGCGCTCACGCCAAATGCAAGCACTCCAAGCACAAAAAAGAAAAATCTCCACCCAAACAAATCGGTAAAAAATCCGCTCAAAAATCGCCCGATAAATCCCCCAGCTATCGTCATACCCACATACGCGCCGATTGCGCTGGCTAGGTTTTGTTTGTTTGCGCTTTGGGAGATGTAGCTCATTATCCCAGTCAGGGCCGCTGGAACGATGAAGCCTTGGATTATGCGAATAGTAAGCAAAATTTCATAACTATCTGCAAAAGCAAAGCAAATTTCGCTCGCGCCAAATACAAAAAACACCCCCACTAGGACATTTTTAATCGAAACTTTTTCTAAAATATAGCCATAAATTATCGAAGCAAATGCAAGCGGGGCTAAAATTGCAGTGGTAAAAAGTGAGGCTTTAAATTTTGAAATTTCTAAAATTTGCTCGAAATGCGGTTGCAGGGGCTGTGGCGCATACATAATGCACATTGCTAAAACCGCACAAAAATATAAAATCAAAAAATTAAAATTTTTCACAGCCCACTTCTAAATTTTAAAATTTACTCTTCTATTTTGTAATTTTCCCAGAAAAAGTTAATCCACTCATCGGTCTCTTTGATTTTAAAATCAGGCTGGATTAGCGCCTTGCTTTTGTAAAAAATCACCGCTGTTTTAATCTCAGCATTAGGGTATTTTTCCTCCAAAACACGCTTGATTTCGACCATACTGTCGCCACTATCGATGATATCATCTACTAGCAAAATTCTTTTATAAAGTTCCAAATCAGGGATATTGAAAACATCGATTGTATCGAGCTTTTGCGTATCTGCGTAGTGAATTGAGTTAATCGAAAAAATCGTCCTCATATCAAGGGCGTTTGCTAGCGCATGACCAAATGTCAGCCCGCCACGCGCAATCGCTACAATCGCGTCAGGCGCGAAGCTATCGCGCACCTGCTTGGCGATGATTCTACTATCTTTATCAAGTTCTTCGAAGCTGTAAAATTTCATATTTTCTCCTTATTAATGCAAAATAAATACCAGCGCGCTAATTCCTGCTAGCACCAAAACACCCAAATTTATATCGCTAAACCTTCTTTGCACCAAGCGCACAAGTAAATAGCTGATAAATCCGAAGCTTAGACCATTTGTAATCGAATATGTAAAAGGCATAAGCATAACGATAAAAAATGCCGGAATTAAAATTCCAATATCGCTGTAATCAAGCTTGCCAAGCTCGCTAAACATCAAAATTCCAACCATTACTAGCACTGGATAAATCGCGTTGCTTGGAATCGCTTTAAAAAGCGGAAGCATAAATAGCGTCAAAATAAAGCAAATCGCCGCAAACACAGCAGTTAGACCAGTGCGACCACCAGCCTCGACACCACTTGCGCTTTCTGCAAAGGCTGTAACCGTGCTAGTGCCCACTATCGCGCCACCTACTGAGCCAACAGCGTCGGCAGTTAAATTTCGCGCTAGTTTTTTCATACCCTCTGGATCTTCGTCGCTAAAAATTTTCGCCCTATTTCCGACACCAGTTAGCGTGCCGATACTATCGAAAAGGTGAGTTACAAAAAATGTGATAATAAATGGCAAAAACGCGAGTTTTAGCGCGCCCATGATATCAAGCTGTCCAAAAATCGGCGAGATTGAAGCAGGAAGTGAGACGATACCCTCTGGTTTAGGCGAAATTCCAAACACCCACGCAATCACAGAGGTAATCAAAATCGCCAAAATAAACGAAGCTTTTACCTGCAAAACAAAAAGCAAAATCATGATAGTAAGTCCGCCAAGACCAAGCAAAACAAGCGGATCACGCAAATTGCCAAGAGCGACAAGGGTAGCTTGATCGGCTACGATAATGCCCATTTGTTTAAGCCCGATAAAGCAGATAAATGCGCCAATACCAGCACTTATCGCACGACGCAAATCAAGCGGAATTGATTTGATAACCCAAATTCGGAAATTTGTAAATGAAAGAACAGTAAATAAAAATCCACTCAAAAACACGATTCCAAGGGCTGTTTGCCATGGAATTTGCGCCCCCATACAAAGCCCAAATGTAAAATACGCATTTAAGCCCATACCCACACTAAGTGCGACTGGCGTATTTGCAAAAAAGCCATTAAAAAGCGTCGCTAATATCGTAATTAGCGCAGTTGCAGTAACTAGCGCCTCGTATGGCATGCCTGTTTGGCTCATAATGATAGCATTTACAGGCACGATATAAATCATAGCCAAAAATGTGGTAATTCCCGCATTTAACTCTTGCTTGATAGAAGTTTTATTCTCTTCTAACTTAAATAACTTTAACATTTCTGTCCTTTCGAAAAATTCATCAAATTTTATGCGTAAATTTGAAGTTCGTTATACAAACTATCGCGCTCGACTGGGATTAACCCGGCAGTTTGAATTAAATCGATAAAATCTTTTTTATTCACACCCTTTTTGCTCTGCGCACCTGCGCTGCTTTGGATACTTTCGTTCTCAATCGTGCCGTCGATATCATCTGCGCCAAATTCTTGCGCCACTAAGGCTAAATTTAGCGTCGAAGTCGCCCAATACGCCTTGATATGCGCGACATTATCCAGCAAAATTCGAGCAATCGCGATTGTTTTTAAAATCTCAGCCGAACCCATAGCCTTAGGCGTTTGCAAATAATTATTTTCTCTTTGATACACAAGCGGGATAAACGCGTTAAATCCGCCACCATTGCCATTTTTAAGAGCTTCATCTTGAAGACCTCGAATTCGCAAAATGTGATCTGTGCGGTGAGCGAAATTTTCAATATGACCAAAAAGCATAGTAGCATTACTTTGGCGACCCATTTTGTGCCAAATTTTATGGATTTCTAGCCAGTTTGCCGAGCTTACCTTTCCTTTGCAAATCTGCTCCCTCACGCCCTCGTCAAATATCTCAGCACCGCCACCAGGCATGCTATCTACGCCACTAGCAATCATATTTTTTAGCGTTTCTTCGTAAGGCATTTTCCATTTTCGTTTGAAAAAATCCACCTCAGCTGCGGTCATTGCTTTGATATGCAAATTTGGAAATTTAGATTTTATAGTGCTAAATAGATCGAAAAACCACTCAGGCTTTAAATTTGGATTATGCGAGCTTACGATATGCACCTCTTTGGTGCCTCGCGCCACAGTATCAGCCACAATGCCCAAAATTTCATCTTTGCTCATCGTGTAAGATTGCTTCTCGTTTTTGCGATGAGCCGAAAAAGCGCAAAATTTACAGGTATCAGCGCACAAATTTGAAGGATTTATATGACGATTTGAGTTGAAAAACACCTTTTTGCCGTTTTTTTGCTCGCGGATTGCGTTTGCAAATTTAGCTAGGTCGAAAAGGTCTAAGTCCCACAATTTGGTCGCTTCATCGAAATTTAATCTTTCATTATTTTCTAATTTTTTTAATATTTCCATAAAACTTCCTAAAATTTAAATCGTAATTATATAGTTTTAAAATTTAATCTAGCTAATTTTTTAAAAATTTTCTAACGATTTACGAAAAATTACTATAATTTTGCGAATTTTGCTGAAAGGAATAAAATTTAAAAATGTGCGGAATCGTAGGATATATCGGAAATAAAGAGAAAAAAAATATCGTCCTAAATGGTCTAAGAGAGCTTGAATACAGAGGCTATGATAGCGCTGGAATCGCTATTATGGAGGGCAAGGAAAATGCGAATATTACATATTTTAAGGCTGTTGGAAAACTAAAAAATTTAGATGAAAAAATGGCTGATTTTAGCAGCGAGTGTTTTGGAGTATCGATTGGGCATACTAGGTGGGCGACGCACGGAAAACCGACCGAGCTAAACGCTCACCCGCATTTTGGCGAATTTAGCTTTGTCGTGCATAATGGAATTATTGAGAATTACCAAGAGCTAAAAGATGAGCTTAGCAGCGAGGGCGTGGTGTTTTTGAGCCAAACAGACACTGAGGTCATCGTGCATTTGTTTGAAAAATACTATAAAATTCACGCCGACGCATTTAAGGCTTACGAGGCTACGATTGCGCGTTTGCATGGGGCTTATGCGACACTTTTGATCACAAAAGCAGCGCCTGGGAAGGTATTTTTCGCCAAAAACGCAGCTCCACTAATCGTGGGATTTGGCGAGAGTGGTGAAGTTTTGTTTAGCTCATCAGACGCGCCATTAATCGGACTAGCAAGCAAGGTTACCTACCTAGATGACGGCGTGTATGGCGTGGCTAATAGCGATGAAATCAGCGTATATCAAAACGGCAAAAAAATCTCTCCAAACTACGGCGAACTCCCGAAAGACAAAGGCTACGCGCAAAAAGAGGGTTATAGATTTTTCATGGAAAAAGAGATTTACGAGCAATCCCAAGTCATCACAGAGACCATGATGGGGCGCGTGATAAAGGCTGGGGATATTAAATTTGATGAAATTTCGCCTGATTTGTTTGAGGGTGTAGATGAAATTATGATTTGTGCGTGTGGCACGAGCTACCATGCTGCGTTAGTTAGCGCGTATCTTTTCGAAAGACTAGCCAAAATTCGCACCAAAATCGAAATCGCTAGCGAATTTCGCTACAAAGAGCCGTTTTTAAACCCAAATGCGCTTTTTATCGTAATTAGCCAAAGTGGCGAGACAGCCGACACCCTAGAAGCCCTAAAAATCGCCAAAGAAGCAGGATTAAAAACCCTAGCAATCTGCAATGTCGATAACAGCTCAATCGTGCGCTTAGCAGGCAGTGTAATCCTAACTCGCGCCGGTATCGAAAAGGGCGTAGCAAGCACAAAAGCCTTTGCTACGCAG
Source organism: Campylobacter sp. JMF_14 EL1 (assembly GCF_027737585.1). NCBI lineage: Bacteria > Pseudomonadati > Campylobacterota > Epsilonproteobacteria > Campylobacterales > Campylobacteraceae > Campylobacter > Campylobacter sp. JMF_14 EL1. The sequence goes on along the minus strand of NZ_JAOVTW010000002.1, from coordinate 139,049 downwards.
GTCATGGTGCTATGGATGCTAAGCGTCTATGCTGCAAGGTTGCGCAAAACTATCAGCGAAGACGAGCAAAACGAGCAAATTTCAACAATGCTTAAAATTCCGCAAATTTTAAAAATAAATCCGCGCCTGCAAGAGCGAATTTACCGCCTTAGCAAGCACTATTTACACGGACATGGATTTTTCTTTATCGGGCGGGATATTTTTTATCCGCTTGCACTTGAAGGCGCGCTCAAACTAAAAGAAATTTCATACCTACACGCCGAAGGATACCCAAGTGGCGAGATGAAACACGGCCCAATCGCGCTAGCCGACGGGCATCTTTTCACAATCGCGCTAATGCCACAATCCCTGCTGTATGAGAAAACCAAAAGCAATGTCGAAGAACTTGCCGCTAGGGATTCATATATTTTAGCCATTAGTCCAAAGGAATTTGACCTAGCAGATGATTTTATCAAAACCAGTGACCAAACCAGCCCAATGGCTGAATTTTTCGAAATGATGATAATCTTGCAACTTCTAGCACTTGAAATCTCTGTGCGCCTTGGCAACGATGTGGATATGCCACGAAATTTGGCAAAAAGTGTAACCGTAGAATAAATTTTAAATATTTATTTACTTTAAATTTATAAAATTCCGTGAAATTTCACTTTCACGGGGTTTTTATGAAACTTGCAGGACAAATTCTAAACAAATCTGTAATCTTAGGCGATGATGGCAAAAGATACAGCTACTCTACCTTTGATTTCCACGACGAAAATTTAAAAATCGGCGATTTTGTAAGCTTCATCGCTGAAAAAGATAAAGCAGTTTTTATCAAATACATAAAAGACGGCGTAAGCCCAGAGCCACAGGACGAGACTTCATTTCTCAAAAAAGAGGTAAATTTCGAATTCGTCGAAATCGAGCCTAAACAAAACGAAAATTTAGAGAGCAAAATTTATTCAAATTTCATACGCAAACACGGAATTCTCTCGTGCATTTTGCCACTGATTTTCGCCGGGGGATTAATGTTTTTCAAAGGCGAAATAATCTCATTTTTGCTCGCTAATAGCGCAAATTTAGGCTTTGTAAATTCAGCTTCGCTTGGAATTTTCGTAGAGTTAGCCATAGTTTTTATCTGGCTTCTAGCCTATCTAATCCCACTAAATTTCGCATTTAACGGCCTTGCAGTCGCCACACACGATCTATACGCCAAACGCCAAATCAACTCATTTAATCTATTTTTTATCCTAACTTTGATTGTCGCACTAGCAGAAATGAATAATTTCTTTGGGCTGCAAAAATACGGCCTTGGCGTGCTGTGCGCGCTAGGCGTGCTGGGGTTTTGCGGATATTTTTACAAAGCCAAGGCATTTTTTTATCTTAGCAAAAAAACAGGGGTCAAACTCTTCATTTTAGCCTTGATTGTGGATTTCGTGGCTGTATTTAGCGCAAATGTGCTAAACAGATTTTTTGGCTTTATTAACCCCGATTTGATTTGGTGGCAGCATGTCGCAATCTGTGCGGTTATCGCGCCACTTTATATACTTTCGTTTTTGCTGATAAAACGCCTTGTTTAGGCGTTTTATTTGGCTCTTTTGGCGTAAAAATTTAGCCTAAATTTAGCAAATTCGCCCCGCATTATCGCTTCTCGCATTTGTTTTACTAAATTTAGATAATAATGCAGATTATGAATACTTGCTAAGCGGTAAAATGTCAGCTCGTGCGCGCGAAATAGGTGGTTTAAATACCCGCGCGAAAAGTTTTTGCATGTATAGCAATCGCACTCATCATCAAGTGGTCCATGGTCATGGACGAAACAGGCGTTTTTAATGCTAAATTTGCCCCTGCTTGTAAATATCGTGCCATTGCGCGCATTTCGCGTAGGCATTACGCAATCAAACATATCCACGCCCCGCGCGACATTTTCGACCAAATCCTCTGGCGTGCCCACGCCCATTAAATAGCGCGGTCTGTTTTCATCAATAAAAGGCATGACCCCCTCGACCGTGTCATACATAAGCTCGTTTGTCTCGCCTACGCTCAATCCGCCTATCGCAAGCCCGTCGAAGCCCATTTCACAAAGTGCGAGCGCGCACTCTTTTCGCGCTTCATAATCCGTGCCGCCTTGGATAATGCCAAAGATATTTTGGTGAGTGTGAGATCCGCGCGCCTTATTTTCGCTGTGAAATTCTACTGCTTCCTTTGCCCATTTTATCGTGCGTTTCACGCTCAAATCAATGCGCTTTTTAAGTCTGATTTTAGCCTCGCTTTCAAGTTCGTTTGGATTGCGTGGCAAATCGACCAAATCATCTAAAATCATCATAATGTCCGAATTTAGCGCGTATTGCGTCTGTATCACAGAGCGAGGCGTGAAATAATGCGTGCTTCCGTCAATATGGCTTTTAAATTTTATGCCGTTTTCGTCGTTTTTGGTGTTTGCCCGCAGTGAAAATGCCTGAAACCCACCGCTATCTGTTAGGAAATTTCCCCCAAATTTGCTAAATCCATGAAGTCCGCCAAACTCCTCTACCACGCCAGCTCCTGGGCGCAGATACATGTGGTAAGTGTTTGCCAAAATGATTTTAGCTCCCAAAATATCGCTCATATCGTGCGCGTCTAGGCCTTTGATAGCACCCACCGTGCCAACAGGCATAAAAATCGGCGTTTGCACCACGCCGTGCGCCATTTCTAGGGTGCAGGCGCGCGCTGCGCCGTCTTTTGCGTCTATTTTAAATTTCATTATTTTCCTTTGGTAAATTTTGCGCTATTTTACCAAAGTTTTTGCCTTTTTTAGAGTTTTTGAAATTTTTGCGTCCGCTTAAATACTCGCTGTATCTCGTGCCATACAGACTTGCGTGCCAAATCGCAAAGCCAAGCATGCTAATTCCGCTTATTTTGTGGATTTTACGCCATGCCTTGCCCTTTTTAAACCCGCTAAACGCGCAGATTCCCATACTCACTGCAAGGCTATTTTTGGCTAGTTTTCGCTGAAATTGCAAATCCAAAATTTTATCCTTACTTTTCAAATTTAGCCCCTTTTATCGAATTTAAAAGCAGAGCAATCGTCGTGCCATTATGCAAAATCGCCGTAGATATCGGGCTTAAAATCCCAAGCGTAGCCAAAAGCAAAATCGCCGAATTCACCCCAACGGTAGCGTTAAAATTCCGCCTAATCAGCCTTAGTGTATCATCTGCTGCGGCTTTGATTTTCGCCACGCCCTCGATATCGTTTTTCAAAAGCAAAATTTGCGCGCTCGCCTTTGCGATGTGCGCGGAACTTGGCATACCTATCCCCACATCTGCCGCCATTAGGCTAGGAGCGTCGTTTATGCCGTCGCCTATAAATGTAACCTTATGCCCGCGCGATTGCAAATCTTTGATAATCTCGGTTTTTTGCGTCGGTAAAAGCTCCCCATACGCCGCGTCAAGCCCCAACTCGCGCGCCACTTCATCGGCTTTTTGCTTCACATCGCCACTTAGCATTATGATTTGTTTGACCCCTATTTTGCGAAGCTGGGAAATCACAAATTTAGCATTATCACGAAGTCTATCACGCAGTCCAATCACGCCCAAAAGTTTGCCGTCAAATGCGATGAAAAGTAGCGAGAGACCGCGATTTTCTAAGTTTTCAATCCGTTTTTTAAACGGCGAAAAATCTATCATCTCATCATCTTGTAAAAAATGCTTCGAACCGATGATTAAAATTTTGCCCTCTATGTTTGTCTTCACACCGTGCGCTACGACAAATTCGACCTCATCGTGGCTGATATGGATAAATCCTCGCTTTTTGGCTGCTTCAACGATAGCCTGGGCGACTGGGTGGAAATAGTGCTCCTCTGCGCTCGCTGTCAAATTTAAAATGTCTTTATCGCTGAAATTTTTATCAAAGGATATGATTTTTACGACCTCTAAATTCCCGTGTGTGAGCGTGCCTGTTTTATCGAAGACAAAGGTATCGCTAGCTCCAAGGCTCTCTAAGGCTTTCGCTCCTTTTATGAGAATTCCAGCCTTGCCAGCCTTTGAAATACTCGATTTAAAGGCAACTGGCGTCGGGAGTTTGAGCGCACAGGAATAATCAGCCTGCAAAACAGAGGCAACGCTAGTGAAATTTCGATTTATCAGATACGAAACCCCAGCTAGCCCAAAGGTAATAGGCACTAGCTTATCGCCCAGCCTCATCGCACGCGCACCGATTTGCGAGCGCTCTTTGAGTGCGTTTGCGATGTATTTTTTGATACTGTGCGCAGATGTTTCATCGCCCACGCTCTCAGCCCAAATTCGAATTTTGCCCTCTGCGACAATCGTGCCAGATAGCACCATATCGCCCCTACTTTTGCGCGCTGGCAAGGCTTCGCCTGTCATGGAGGATTGATTAATCAGCGCTTCTCCGCTTAAAATATGGCCATCTACACCGATGATATCGCCAGATCTTACCACGACGATATCGCCTGTTTTAAGCTTGCTAGCTGGGATTTTCATCTCGATTTTTTCGCCGTTTTGCTCTACCTCAACCCACGCCTCGCTAATATCAGGTTTAGCTAGCTCTTTTATCAAATCATCGCTTTTATAAACGGTGCTTTCTTCCATATACTCGCCAAGGGCTAGCATTGTATTTGTGCTATTTGCCGCGAAAGTATCGGCCCTGCCAAAGGAAATCCCCACAGCCAAAGCTTCGAGCGTTTTAGAAGTTAGTCCATGCGCTAGGCTCTCTTTTGCCCCCTCTTTGAGAAGTGGCAAACAAGCAATCAAGCTAAAAAGTCGCACAAACGCTGAATTTCGAAAGAAAAAATTCGCCCCAAGCGCAGCGACCGAGACAATCAAAGCGTTTTTGCTAGGAGTGCGAGAGCGTTCGCGCTTTTTAGCGCGCTTAAATTTGGCTAAGTCTAAATTCGCTAGGTGTTTTATCAACTCGTCGCGAGTGCTAGTATTTGCGCTATTGCAGGAGTTTGCGCTATTGCGGGAGTTTGCGCTATTGCGAGAGTTTGCGCTATTGCGAGAGTTTGCGCTCTTGCGGGAGCCCTCACTCTCGCCCTCGCCTTCGCGGGCAGTATTTTTGAAAGCTGGACTAGTAAAATTTTTGTCATAATTTATAATCAAAGCGCCGATTTTAGCGTTAAATCTGCACTCTTTAACACCGCTGAATTTTGAAATTTCTTTTAAAAATTCGCCCTCATTTAAATTTTTAAAAGCGCAAATTTTAAGCCTGATTCGCCCCGCACACTCGTGTTTTATTTCAAATTTCATTTTCGCTCATTTGCGCTTTTGCGTCCAAAAAACGCTCCTTCATCTCCTCAATCCCCATTTCAAAGAGCTCTGAGCCCTTTGCGATAAATTTAAAAAGGTTTGTTTGCGCATTTTCGTTAGTGAAAAAATACACAACCGCAGCGCCCAAAATTGCGCCATTTAGAAATGAATTTTTCTTAAAAAATTTGCTTTTGCCTAATTGATTTAGCCCGGCAAAATTTGAAAGGTTTTTGGATTTTTTGCCACCAAGTGCGCTATTTATCCATTTTGATAGCTCGCCAAACTCGCCATTTGCGCTATTTTCGCAATATTTTAAAATTTGTTTTAACTCTTTTTTAGAAATCTTTTTTTTGCTCATTTTGCTTCCTTTGTGATTAAATTTTCGCTCATTTCTAGCGCGCATGTCGCCAAAACTGCGCCCACAAGCGCCCCTAAATACTCGCCCTGGACTAGTTTATTCGCGCTATAAATCGCCCCACCTGCGATAATGCCTCCACGAAGCGCCGAATTTAGCCCGTCGCGCATGGCCTGCTTTTTGTTTTTGCCTTTTTTGACATTTGCAATCTCGCTCGCAGCCCCAGCAATCGCCCCAGCTAGCGCGCCACTTAGGGCATTATCGATTGGCGAGCGAGATAGAGTTAGTTTGGTATTCATACCCTAACCTTAAATTTGCGTCTCAGTCGCAGTGCCTGCGCGTTTGGCGCGTGGTTTTGGGGTGGTTGATTTTTTCGCGCGCGGTTTTTTCGCTGGTTTTTCGACTGATTTTTCGTTGCTTTTTTTGTTTGCGGATTTTTTTGGCTCATTAGCAGTTTTTTCTGGCTTGTTTTTAGCGTTTTTAAATTTCTCGCTAATCTCATCGCTTGCCCTATTTAGCGTGGTTTTGACGCCATCACTCGCACTTTTTACCTTATCTTTTAACTTTTTTGCACCCTCGCTTTTGGCAAGCTCGCTAAGACCTTGTGCGATTTTTTTGCGATTTGTGAGCGCATAGACACCAGCCCCGCCAAAAACTAAACCTAAAAAAAATCTAATCGGCATAATTTCTCCTTTTAAAATTTTGAAATTTACATACTTATGATTTTTGCTATCATAATTAGAAAAAGTAAAATTTGATTTTGCACCAAAACACCTTAAAATCAAAATTTTAAGGCGTTTTAAACGATAAATTTATCAAATTTTCAGTGTGAAATAATAGAATATTTTTGTATAAAATTAGCTGAATTTATAAAAACGATTTTCATTTAATTATGAAAATTTTAAGAGTAAATATCATTAGCCGTAGAATTTACAAGCGAAATTAGCTCAGGCGAAACCTGCCCAGACAAAAACTCCTCCCACAGCTGGGGCTTAAAAATTTCGCTGTCATAAAAGATCGTCAAAGAGCCAATTAGCGGGTTAAATTTATACTCTTTTATCCCGCTAATACTAGCGATTTTCGCCTTCAATTCCGCCTCACTAACCCCGCTAATCTCCCTAATCTTGGGGCTTACGCGAATTCGCAAACGCCCCCTTGTGTGGGCGATTTTGGTGAAATATTTGGCAAAATTTAAAATATCGTTTTTCTCAATTTGCATTTTTTACTTCTTTTTTGGGCGAAAGGCTGTGATTTTATCGCTTACCTCGATATAAGCGCCACCGATTAAATCTATGCAGTATGGAATCGCCGGGAAAATCGGCTCTAAACACTGCAAAATCGCCTTTGGATTACCCGGCAAATTTACGATAAGAGAGTTTTTGTAAATACCAGCTGTTTGCCTCGATAAAATGGCGGTTGGGACATATTTTAGACTCACAGCGCGCATTAACTCGCCAAAACCAGGTAGCATTTTTTCGCACACTGCCTCGGTAGCTTCTGGCGTGACATCGCGTAGGGCTGGACCTGTGCCACCTGTGGTAAATACAGCGTCGCACCCGCTCTCGCACATTTCTCGCAAACTACCCTCGATTAGCGCGCGCTCATCGGCGATTATGCAGTAGTCAAATTCCACCTCGCCCTCTATCCACTCGCTCATTATGCGCTTTATCTCTGGGCCTCCCAAATCTTCATAAACCCCGCTTGAAGCGCGGTCGCTAATGGTTAAAATTCCTATTTTTACCTTTTTTTGCATATTTTTCCTAATCATCGAAATTTAATCTATCACTTCTAGGCGCAGGTGTTTCACTCTGAATTTCGCTCTGCTCTTCGCCATGCTCTTCGCCCAAATTTTCCTCGTCCTCATCAAGCTCTGGTTGCAATATCGAGCGCACGCCAGAGTGAGTGATATACTCATAAACAAAAATTTGCTTCGCTATCAAATTTAGCGCCTCTTGCATAGTGCGAAGCGTCTCGCCCACATCTTCAAAGCACGAATTTAATATCTCATTGACGCTGGCTGGATTTGGCACGAAACTATCCCCCATAGCGTATTCATAGACCATTTTTTGCGCCAGCTCGGTGGCTTCTTTGACATCGTTTGAGCCGTTTGTAAAGGCGTCATTTTTGTGTATCGCAAGGGCTGCTGTGCCGCTGAGTAGGACTTTGATTTGATTTAGCATTTGGGTTTTGGAGCGGATTTCGAAATCATCGTTTAAAAATTTATCGTTTAAAAGCTCGATTTTATCGAAATTCATCGAATACCAATACGCGATTAGCGCCTTTGCAGCCTGATAAAAGGCTTGGATTTCTTTTTCGTTTTCGGTTAAAATTTGGCTTTTTTGCACACCATAAAATACCTTTGTGCGCACATTTTCGAAGTCTATTAGCTCGATTTTATCGCTTCCCCTCTCCAATGCCTTCATCGCAGCCTCATTGACAAATGTCGCCACGCCTGCCCCGCTAAATCCCACGCAAAGGCGACTAACCTTGGTTATATTTAAATCAAATTTTTTATCCGCAAGGTAAATTTTTAAAATTTCAATCCTGTCTTTGTAGTTTGGTAGCGAGATAAAAATGCGCCTATCAAACCTGCCAGAACGAAGTAACGCCTCATCAATCAAATCAATTTTATTTGTCGCTGCGATGACCATTACACCACTATTTTCCTCAAATCCGTCCATTTCTGTTAGAAGCTGATTGAGCGTGGCTTCTCTCTCATCGTTGCGCCCAACGCCCCTTTTACCGCCCACAGCGTCGATTTCGTCGATGAAAATAATCGCAGGCGCGCAGGATTTTGCCTTGGCAAAGAGCTCCCTGACGCGCTTTGCGCCCACTCCGACAAACATCTCGGCAAAACTCGCTCCGCTTTGGTAAAAAAACGGCACGCCAGCCTCGCCAGCTACGGCCTTTGCAATTAGCGTTTTTCCCACACCAGGAGCCCCAATCATCAAAACGCCCTTTGGAAGTTTTATCCCAAATTTTTGGTATTTGAGCGGATTTTTTAGAAAATCTACGATTTGGATTAGCTCGTCTTTGACCTCGCTAATGCCTGCGATATCGCTAAATTTCACATCGCTTTTAACTGGTTCAAATGAGTTTGGTGCGAAATTTTGCGGCGCAGTATTTTGGGCTTGCGAAGCTAAATTTTGCCCTTTTTTACGGCGTGAAAGCACGGTTTCGAAATAATAGACAAAAAGAAAAAACGCAAAAGTGAAAATCACCAAAATCGCGCTGATTGTCATTTCGCCACTATTGCCGTGCGATTTGCTGATAACTGCGTGATTTGCCAGCTCTTTGAGATCGACGATATCGGCTAAAATGCGGTATCTTTTGCCCTCGTAAATGAAATTTAGCGCGCCGTCCTCGATATGGGCTCGCTTGATCAAATCCCTTTGCATAAGCTCGCTAAATTCGCGCTCGCTGATGTATTGCGCGTCATCTTTAAAATACACAATACTAAGCAAAACGATAAGCAATCCCAAAAACACAAGGATTAAATTTAGCTTGTTTGCCTTAAATTTCTGCCACATTTGACTCAAATTTGACTTCATAATCTTCTATCCTTACCCATTTTTTAGATAAATCTTTTTCGCTTTTTATCAAAATTTTATTATAAAACTCATCGTATCCCTCGTAACACTCGCCATTTTTGCGCTCTACTAGCACCGAAAGCGGCGATTTGTGAGCTTTGCGAAACTCGAAATTATTTAACGCTACGATATTTTTAAGCATTTTAAGCCTAGCTTTCGCCACTTCGCCATTAATCCTCCCACTCATCGAAGCAGAAGCTGTGCCCCGGCGTGGAGAGAAAATAAAGGCGTGCAGGTGCGTAAGCGGGAATTTTTTGAAATTCTCAACCGCCTCGCCCCAGACTTCCTCGCTCTCGCCAGGGTGAGCGACGATGAAATCAGTGCCTAGCGCAAACCCTCTCTCGCCTAGCTCCAAAAACAGCTCCAAATCCCTAAACGCCGTGTTTCTGCGACGCATAATGCTAAGCATCGTCTGCGAAGTGTGCTGCAAAGCGATATGCAAATGTCGCTCCAAAAAGCTCTCGCCCAAAATTTCGCGAAAACTCTCATCAATCTGACTTGGCTCGATTGAACCCAGCCTAATGCGCTTTATGCCTGAAAGGCTGCCAAGCCTTTGCAACAAAGCCCCAAGAGATGTGGCACTATCCTTGCCATAGCTACCGATATTTGTGCCAGTTAGGACGATTTCGCTAAAACCATTTTGGGCTAAATTTCGCGCCTCATTTATAATCAAATTCTCATCAATAGAGCGCGCACGCCCCCTTACAGAGGGGATTATGCAGTAAGCACACGAAAAATCGCAACCCTCTTGGATTTTGATAAAGGCTTTCGTATGATTCTCAAAATCGCCGAGCACGCTACTTTCTTTATACTCCAAATCTCCGATATCGTAAAATTTCGTATCTGCGCGCAAATACTCATCGATTTTGGCCTTTTGGCTCATACCAAAAACGCCAAAAATTTGATTTTTTGCTAGCAAATTTTGCCCCTGCGATTTGGCTCCACAGCCTGTTAAAATCACCCTTTTACCAGCCCTATTCATACGCGAAATATAGCCTCTGACATCGCTATCTGCGCCGTTTGTAACGGTGCATGAATTTACCACAATGATATCTGCTTCGCTCTCATTGCCCACAATCTGCGCGTTTTGCACCATTTTTTTGATTAATTCAGTATCGTAAATGTTCGTGCGACACCCAAAGGTCTTAAAATACACCCTCACCTATACTTCCCCCATAGGTGGCTCGTTTGGCTCGAAATTTGGCGCTTTATTTGCGCCGTAAGTTTTGCCGTTGTAAAGCGTGTAAGCTGGGTAAGCGATTTTGATATCATCTTCTTTTTGCAAGCTTTCTAAAATTTCACTTGAAATATTGCTTCTAAGCCCCAAAGTAGCGTATGAATTCGTCATATACCAAACCGAAATTTGAATACCATAAGGCTCGAAAAAGCTAAAAATTCTAGGCTCCACATTTGGGTTTTTTATGCTATATTGAGAGCGGAGTTTTGACATTTGCTTTTTAGCGATATCGGTGTAGCCTTTCGAATACTTCCTGACTATGTTTTTGATGATATACATAGCTTTTTTGTGATTGCTATCAAATGTGAGTAAGATATCGATGCCGTCCCAAACGGTCTTTAACCCAGAGTGCGTATAATTAGCCAGCAAATCTGTAAAAATGTAGTTATTCGGTATAAATACAACCCTGCCGGCGCGCTTGTTTTCTCGCCATGTAGTCATCGTAACATCTTCGAAAATCGTCATTCTAAGCACGGAAATATCGATGATATCACCCACATACACGACACCATTTTTGCAGACTTTGACGCGATCCCCTACCCTAAATGTGCCGCCAAATACGATTACAAGCCAGCCAAGAGAGCTCATAAACATATCCTTCATCGCAATCGCCAAACCAGCCGAAGCAAAGCCCAGCACGGTGACAAAATGCGTCATATTGTCGATATACGAAAATAGCAAAATCAGCACGATAATGGTGAAATTTATGACATTTATGATTTTATTGACAAGGTAGAAATTTTCATCATTTATAACATATCTTTTGGCGATAAATTTGGCTAAAAACGCCAACGCCAAAACTATGCCAATCCATATAAGGATATTTCCAGCGCGCTTGATTTGCGCCGTGATATCGGCAGTTAGCGCGGTGATTTGGGAGTTTATTTTTTTCTCATAGACATCATAAGTCGTCCCAGCAAGCTCGTAAGCAGAGCTAAATTCGCCGATTTCATATTTTAAATTTTCGTAATCTTTGATAAGTTTATCATCTGGGGAAATTTTCTCCACTTTGGCATATAATTCGGCCTTGGTTTCGAGTTTTTCTATCAAAACCTTTAAATTTTCGATTTTTCGTTTTTGCTCTAATTTTTGCTCTTGCAAATTTCGAATCGTTGAAAAGCCCGTGATTATCGAAAAGGGATTGCTCACGCGCTCTGGTTCTGGGGTCTCTGGCATAGCGACAATGTCCAAAAATGGGCTTTTTTCATACTCTTTTAAAAGCGAAAGTTGCTCATTTACGGCGCGAAGTTTTTTGCCTATTTCGTTGATCTCGTCCGCGTCGCTTAGGGATTTTTGCTCATCTTGCAGGATTTTTTGCTGTTTTAAAAGCTCTTGGTAACCGATGAAATTCGCAAATCTGCTAACCCAAAGATTGTTTTTGATCTCTTCATCAATCGCCCTAATCTGCTCGCCAAGCGGAGCAATCATCGCTACATCGGCACTTTCGCTCGAATTGACATATTCTTTATTTAATCTAGTGGCGGAGCTGTTTTGCTCTGATAAGCTTAAATTTTGCTCTGCTAAATTTTCGCTTAAATTTCCCTCACCAAAAGCAAAAACAAAAAATAAAAAAAGAGTTAAAAATCTATTCATTGAAACGCTCTTAATGTCGATTTTACGAGATTTTCATCGATATCATCAGATACGAAAAAATCACCAATTCCGTCTGGCATGATGAATTTTATCTTGCCTGAGGCACTTTTTTTATCCAGATAAAACATTTCGTAAAATTTATCTACATTTTGGATTTTATAGCTTAGCGGAAGTCCGAATTTAGCAAGCACTGCGCGAATTTTCTCTGCTTCGTTTGCGCTTAGTTTGCCAAGTCTTACAGCCAAATCATTTGCCATAACCATGCCAATCGCCACAGCCTCGCCGTGCAAATACACAGAATAATTCGTCAAATTCTCAATCACATGCGCAAAGGTGTGTCCGTAGTTTAGCACCGCTCTGATGCCATTTTCGCGCTCATCTCTCGCCACGACACCGGCTTTTATTTCCACGCATTTTGCGATGATATGGGCTACTTCGCTCTCATTTTTCAAATCATGCTCGCAAAAATACTCAAACAGCTCTTTATCAAATGTTACCGCCATTTTCATAGCTTCTGCCACACCTGCGCCAAATTCGCGCGCTGGCAGGGTTGAGAGAAATTTACTCTCACAATACACGGCGCGTGGTTGATAAAATGAGCCGATTAAATTTTTGCCAAAGCGGTTATTCACGCCTGTTTTCCCGCCCACGCTAGCATCGACTTGGGCTAAAAGCGTGGTTGGGATATTTATAAAATTTATCCCTCTTTCATAAATACTCGCGCAAAATCCCGTAATATCGCTAATCACGCCACCGCCAAGTGCTATTAGCGTGCTTTTGCGATCTAGTTTGGAGCTAAAAAGTTGCTCTAAAATTTGCTCCACGCTGGCTAAGCTTTTATACTCTTCGCCATCAGGAATCGTGATAATAAATTTCTGCTCGCACTCCAATCTCTCCAACAAATACGAGAGCCAAAGCCCGCTAACCTTGGGGTTTGTGATGATTGCGACCTTACCAGGAAGTGAAATTTTGGCTAATTCGTCGATAAAAACGCTGTAACTTTTCTCTTTCAAATCAATATCAATTTTCATATTCTAACCCCTTTATTTGCCTTATTGTAGCATAAATTTTGCATTTTTTTACCCCATATCGCATGGAAGAAAAATTTGGTGATTGTGGCTTAGTTTGAAATACATTTTGTCAAGGTCTTTTTTGAAAATTGCTGTCGATTTCGGGGCTAAAATTTTATCGCTAAATGGCACAAACTGCAAGAAATCACTCTCTCCGCTAAGCTCGATTAATGGGTTTTTGCTCATATCATCGTGGATTATGAGCTCTTTTGAGAAAAGCTTTGACAAATTTAGATAATTTTGCACAAACTCGCCACCTTTACCGCCGTTTTCGTTAAAAATATACAGGTGAATATTCATACCAAGCTGCGAACTGATATCAAAAACCACGCTTGATTCCTCGTCCATATTCGCTCCGCCATTTACCACCACACTGCGTTTTATCGCGTCTAATTCGCTCTGCCCTAGGCTTAAAATCGGCACGCCAAGACTTTGCAAATAGGCTTTGTTTTTTTCGAAAATCTCCCTCACACACACGACCAAACCAGCCTTATTTTCGCTCACATCGCCGTTTAAATTCGATATATTTTTCTCTTTATAATCAATTAAAATTTCAAATTTTTCATCATCGCTTTTGGCCTTAATCTCCTCGAAACTAGGCGAAATTTTAGGATTCACCACCCTAATGCAAATTTTGTGATTTTGAAGCCTGCTATCTAGATACTCCACCGCTCTTAGCGTCTTATAAATCGAGCTCTCGCTCATTTCCTTCATATCAATTAGTGCATAAATATTTATCCCAAATGGCGATGGAAACTGGCCGTTTTGCTGTTTGACCTGTGCAAAAACCGCGCGCAAGGCACTTGGCTCGCCCACGACCAGAATCGTATCGTTTGGATAAATCACCGTGCTTTTCGTGGTGATTATGTAGGTGTTGTGGCGATAAATCATCGGGATTTTGTATCGCTTCGAGCTTAGAGTGCCTACCTTGCGATACGCAAACGAGCTTCCCACTGGGATTTTTACCTCCATTATCTCGCCCCTGCCAAGCCCTACATACTGCGCAAAAACCGGGCTATCTGGCAGACAACCCATAAAACGAGATGAATTTAGCGATAAAACATTTAAAATTTTAATATGCTTTTCTTCTTTATACTCTTGCACCAAATCCCAAAAATCAGCGAGATAAATTTCCAAATTTGGCGCAATTTCTTTGAGATTATTTAGGCTCACCCTAGCGTCAAATTCAATGTCCATTATCATTATGCACCTATCAAATTCGCCCTGATTTACTACTAATTTTAGCCTTTCTATGCTTGTGGGATCGAAAATCTCCACGCTGAAATTTTGCATACCCAAAATCCCCTCAGGCACGCAGGAGCTGTCTTTTGCGATGATGAAGTATTCGTGGATAACATCTTTGGATTTGTAAATTCTATTTAAAAAATGGCGCGCGAAATCGCCACTTGCTATGATTAAAACTTTTTTCATTTTTATCCATTAAATTTTGATTTTTCAAAATTATATCAAACATGGCTGAAATTTAAGCGTTTTTGCAAACTCTTTCAAAGAATTTTAAGATATAATTAAAGGTTAATTTTCACAAAAAAGAGGCTAAAATGAACGATAAAATCACAATTATCGGCGCAAGAGAACACAACCTAAAAAATATAAATTTGAAAATTCCAAAAAATAAATTAGTCGTTTTTACGGGGCTTAGCGGCTCTGGCAAATCCACGCTGGCCTTTGATACACTCTACGCTGAGGGGCAAAGACGCTATGTAGAGAGCCTTTCGGCGTATGCTAGGCAGTTTTTAGACCGCGTAGGCAAGCCAGATATCGACAAAATCGACGGCCTAACTCCTGCGATCGCGATAGATCAAAAAACCACCTCCAAAAACCCGCGCTCGACCGTGGGCACGATAACTGAAATTTACGATTATTTGCGCTTGCTTTACGCTAGAACAGGCGTGCAACACTGCCACCAATGCGGCAAACCAATCTCAAAAATGAGCTCATCTGATATCATCGCCGAGGTTATGAAACTCCCAAATGGCGCGAAAATTTCAATTTCTGCCCCGCTTGTGCGCGAAAAAAAGGGCACTTTTGCTGATTTGATCGAAGATATGCGAAACAAAGGCTATGTCAGAGCCCAGATTGACGGCGTTTTAGTCAGACTTGACGAAGAAATCGAACTAGCCAAAACCAAAAAACACACGATTAAAGTCGTCATCGACCGCGTCAGTATCAGCGAAGAAAACGCCACGCGAATCGCAAGCGACATCGAAAATTCCTTAAAACTTAGCTTTGGCGAGGTCGAAATAGATATCGCAAATGCCGATGAATTCGGGCTTGCGCACGATCATATCCATTACAGCGAACACATGGCATGCTTTGATTGCAAAATTTCATTTACACCGCTTGAACCGCTGACTTTTAGCTTCAATAGCCCCAAAGGTGCGTGCGAGGAGTGCGACGGGCTTGGGATTAAATTTAGCCTAGATTTAGCTAAAATCATAAACGAGGCAAATTCTATCGAAAACGGCGCGATTAAGGTAATGTCAGGGTTTAACAAAAGCTATTATTATAAATTTTTGCTCGGATTTTGCGCCTCAAACGATATCCCCACAGATGTCCCATACGCCGAGCTTGATGAGGCGCAAAAACAGCTTATTTTATACGGAAGCGCGAAAGAAGTGCCGTTTTATTGGAAATCACACAAACTAATGCGTAAATTCGAGGGCGCAATCAAATACGCCTATGATTTGCTAAAAAACGAAAACGATTTAGACGAATATATGAGCGAAAAAACCTGCTCTGCTTGTGGCGGACTGCGTCTAAAACCCCAAAGCTTAGCTGTAAAAGTCGCTAGCAAAGGCCTTGGCGAAGTGGTGAAGACAAGCATAGAAGAAAATGTCAAATTCTTTGGCGATGAGAAAAATTTCGCCCATTTTAGCCCGCAAGAGGCGCAAATCGCAGCACCGATTTTAAAAGAAATCAACGAAAGGCTATTTTTCTTAAACGATGTAGGTCTTGGATACCTGACCCTCGGGCGCGATGCGCGCACAATCAGCGGTGGCGAAGCGCAACGAATCCGCATCGCAAGCCAGATTGGAAGCGGACTAAGCGGGGTAATGTATGTCCTAGATGAGCCTAGTATCGGGCTTCACGAGCGCGATACACAAAAGTTAATCAATACACTTAGAAATTTACAGCAAAAGGGAAATTCCGTAATCGTCGTCGAACACGACAAAAAAACCATACAACAAGCGGATTTCGTCGTAGATATCGGACCAGGGGCTGGTAAATACGGCGGCGAGGTCGTATTTAGCGGAAGCGTGGAAAATCTGCTTAAAAGCGACACGCAAACCGCGCTGTATATGAACAATCACAAAACGATTGATTACCAAAAAAACCGTCCGCAAAAAGAGTGGTTAAGCATAAAAAATGTCGAAATCAACAATATTCACGGCCTAAGCGCAAAATTTCCTTTGCGAAATTTAGTCGGAATTACCGGAGTTAGTGGCAGCGGCAAAAGCTCGCTCGTGCTTCAAACAATCCTGCCAGCGGCATTGGAGGAGCTTAACCGCGCCAGAAATGTTAAAATTCTAAAAAATGCCAAAATTTCAGGCCTGCAAAATTTAGACAAGGTCATCTACCTAGACCAAAGCCCAATCGGTCGTACCCCACGCTCCAATCCAGCCACTTACACTGGCGTCATGGACGAGATCCGCGCGCTTTTTGCGCAGACAAAAGAGGCGATGATAAGGGGGTATAAAATCGGGCGATTTAGCTTCAATGTCAAGGGCGGGCGTTGCGAAAAATGCGCAGGAGAGGGCGAAATCAAAATCGAAATGCACTTTTTGCCCGATATCAGCGTGGTTTGCGACGCATGCGGCGGTTCGCGCTACAACGCCCAGACGCTTGAAATTTACTACAAAAACAAAAATATCGCCGAAGTTTTGGCGATGAGTATCGACGAGGCGTTGGAGTTTTTCAAAGCTGTGCCAAAAATACACCAAAAGCTAAAAACCCTCCAAGATGTAGGCCTTGGCTATATCGCGCTAGGTCAGCCTGCAACCACGCTAAGCGGGGGCGAGGCTCAGCGCGTCAAACTCGCAAAAGAGCTTAGTCGCACAGATACTGGCAACACACTTTATATCCTCGATGAGCCGACCACTGGCCTGCACTTCGCCGATGTCGATAGGCTGGTGCAGGTTTTGCACCACCTCGTGGATTTGGGCAATTCGGTCTTTGTCATCGAGCATAATATGGACATCATCAAAAACTGCGACTATCTCATAGATATGGGGCCAGATGGTGGCGATGGTGGCGGAAAAATCGTAGCGCAAGGCACACCAAAACAGCTAGCGAAAAACTACAAAAAAACGCGCTCATATACTGGGGAGTTTTTAAACGAGGAATTTGCGGGGTAAAATTCGGGTGAATTTGGGGGAAATTTAGCGTGAATTTGGAGTTAAATTTGACAAATTTAGTTTAAAATTTGCATGAAATTTGCGCTAATTTTCCCAAATTTTCAAATTTAGCCTAAAATTTCTCGGCTAAAAATCTACGATAAATTTCATCTTTGCACGCGCGTGAAATTTCGCCGTTTTTGCAGGCATTATCTAAAATTTGCAAGAAGTCACCCGCAAATTTTGGCTCGTCATAAAATTTAGCTATCGCCTCTGTAACCCTGCCTGGCAAATTTGCAAATTTCGGCGCAAAATTCGCCCTTGGCTTCAAATTTATCTTTTCGATTTTATTATAAAGACAGCTAAATTTTTGGTTTATCTTGCGATTTTTGTGAAAGTGTCCGAAATACCACTTCCTAAATTTCACTGATTTTGGGATTTAAATTTGAATAAAAGTGGTGGTTAGAGGCAGAATCGAACTGCCGACACGCAGATTTTCAGTCTGCTGCTCTACCGACTGAGCTATCCAACCACGAAAAAAGAAAAATTATTTTATTTAAACATTGCTTAAATAATGATAAAATTTGAGAAATTCGGCTAAATTTCAGCCAAATTTACTCAAAATTTCCAAATAAAGACAAATTTTAGGGTATAATGGCGCGAAATTACAAAATTTACGAAATTTACAAATTTAAGGATTTTTATGAAAGCGATTTTTTCGATTTATATCCTCGCTCTTGGCGCGCTCATCGGTATCGAGCTTAGCCTTGGCGCGCTTGTGGCTCCGACGATTTTTTACCCGCAAAGCCTCATTGGCGAGGGCGTGCTTAGCCACTTCCAAAGCGGTCAGATGATGAGCGCGATTTTTGTCAAATACAACGCCATTTTAATGCCGATTTCGATAATTTGCCTCATTTTTGAAATGGTGAATTTCAACAACAACAAATCCCAGCCTTTCAACCTAAAACTCTCAACCCTCATGTTAGCGCTCATAAACCTCATTTTAGCGACACTTTTCGTGCTGTATTTCACGGAATTTATCCTTGACGCGCAAAAGCTAGGCGAAGCAGGCACGCAAACAGCCGAATTCGCCCAAATCCACAAAGCCAGCGAGTGGTGCGCCAAACTAATGATAATCGCGCAAACGGTGCTGTTTTTCCTAAAAATGGTGCCAAACTTGCGCATAGGCAGAGGCAATGAAATTTAGGATTTATTACGACGATACCGACGCGCAGGGCATCGTGTATCACGCAAACTACATAAAATTTTGCGAGCGGGCTAGAAGCGAGGCGCTAATGCGCGCGGGCGTGAGGTTTTTTGGCGAGCACTCGCATTTCGTGGTGAGCGATTTGCAGGCGAAATTCCTGCGCTCTGCGGTGCTAGGCGACGAACTAGAAATCAAAACCACGCTCAAAGAGCTAAAAAACGCAAGCGCGGTGCTGACGCAAAAAATCTACAAACTAAAAGATATAAATGGGCGCGAATTTGACGAGCTAATCTTCGCCCAAGATGTCAGAGTCGCATACCTGCAAAACGGCAAACCAGTGAAATTCAGCGACGAAATCGTGGAGTTTTTCAAGGGGTTGTGAGGTTTGGCATGGCTAAATTTCGCAAATTTAAAATATAAAAACTTTCTTTTATCTACCGAAAATTTTAAAAGAATTAAAGGGGCTAAAATAAAATTTGATAAAAATATAAAATTCGGTGGGCAAGGATACCCACCCTACGGTGCTGGCACAGGTAAAAATAAGATTGGTGGTTATTGGACAAAAAACGGAAAAATAGTTACATTTTGGGATTAACATGTTTAAAATAGAGCAAGAATATAAAAAAATAATAGAAACAGAATTCCCACCTGTTCCACAAAACGATGAATTATATGATTTATTTTCTGAACTAGTAGAGCTAGATGGATTTGTTATGGGAACCGTTTTGTCGTTTATAAAACAAGGTAGTTTAAATATGAATATTATTAATTGTGGAGATGAATTTAATAGGCTTTTATCTGATACACATATTAAATCAAAAGAATTAGATTTACTTGTTGATTATAAACAAAAGTTAGATAAACTAATACATTTGTGCGAACAAAAAAGTAAAATACTATATGATAATGACCTTCGCAATAATGAATAAAGGATTAAAAATGATGAAATTTGATAAAAATATAAAATTCAGTGGGCAAGGATACCCACCCTACGGTGCTAAAATGAAAATAGACGCAGAAAATGTGGAAATACATTACTATTATAACAAAACAAACAATAAGGTTTATTACAATATGGATTATAAAACCAAATTTAAAGGTATTAAATAATGAAAGTCAGTTTGAAACCAAATATTGACAATAGCCAATATCCTATTGTAGAATGCATCGATAAAAGTCTAAATGAATATTTAAATTTTGACACCCTGTATGAAGTTATTCAAATAACAGCAAATTTGCTAGAAAAACAAAAATACGATTTTAAATACAAAATTATAACTAATAACAATAAATATGGTTATGATTTTCCAGCTGATATTTTTGATATTATTGATAACAAAATAGATGATGATTGGGTGATTGTAGAAAATGATGAAAAAATAATAATAGCTCCAAAATCTATAAATTATCAAGGGTTTTGGGAAAATTATATAGATGGCAATATAGAAGAAGAAAAAATATATTGCGTAAGATTTGGACATATCGTTCAAAATGAATTCAATACAAAATGGTATAGAAAAATTTTTAAAGATTATCAAGACCCAACTATCACTGTCATAGGTAAAGATGCAGAATTTGATAATTATGTTATTTGCCCATATTGTCTAGAAGCCGAACAAGCAAATTTAAATATTGGTGTTATTAAATGTAAAAAATGCGGACAAGAATTTAATAGTCCATTTGCAAAATTTGCACCAAATGGTGTAAAAATAATAAATGAATAGGCAATGGGTAACGGAATATAAAATGACTAAATTTATAAATTTCATCTTTGCATTTACCATTTTTATTGTAACAGGTTGTGGTATCGTAGGGTGAGCACCTTGCCCACCATAAGGTTACCAAAATTTTCGCTAAGCAACTTGCCATACTACAACTAAAATTTCGGCGCAGTATCCAAGATTGCGTTAGCGTGGAATTTTAAAAGCGGTTGCGAAAACCAAAAGCAGTCCTCGCAACCGAAATTTTAAAATTTTAAAATTTTAATACGAATAAACTAATCCGTATTTTTCAGTGATTTTTTTCAACTCGCCGTTTGCCTTCATTTCAGCGATTACCTTATTTACGAAACTTTGCAAATCGCCCTTGTTTTGCGACATCAAAGCCCCGATTTCATCGCGCGTAAATGGACTTTCTAGCAGCGGAGCGGCTAGTTTAGGGTTGTTTGCCACATAATACGGCGCCTCAGTGGTCTCTGTGATCATCACATCGGCTGCGCCTTTTGCGATTTGCGCTGGGATCTCGGCGTTTTTCTTATGGACGATGATTTTAGCGTTTTTAAAATTAGCGCGCGCAAATTTCTCGTTCGTTCCGCCCGGGTTTATCATCACGCGAACGCCCTTTTTATCGATACTATCTAAGCTTGTAAATTTCGCAGCGTCGCCCTTGCGGCACAAAATCGTCTTACCGCTAGCAAGGTAGCCATCGCTCATTAGCATAGTTTTTTTGCGTGTTTCGTTAATCGTAATGCCGGTAGTAGCGATATCGAAGCGCTCTGCCATAGTATCATCGCTCAGACTTGGCCAGCTAGTAGCGACGAACTCAGGCTCCACGCCAAGACGCTCGGCGATAGCTTTTGCAATATCGATGTCAAATCCCCATAGCGTGCCGTTTTGCTCGCGCACACTTAGCGGTTTATAATCCCCAGTAGCGCCCACTAGGATAGTTCCGCGAGATTTGATTTGATCTAGCGTAGGTTGGTTTAACCCGTGTTGATTACTCGCACAACCAGCGAGCAAAAACAAAAACGAAAGCCCTAAAAAAAGTGTTTTGAAATACTTTTTCATGCAATTCCTTTCTAAAAAAATTTGAAATTTTAATTTAATTTTTGAAATTTACCCTCGCCGACCTCGTAAATTTTGGTATCAAACCTAAGGCCGTTATCGTAAAATTCCTCGCTAAATGCCCGCTCATAGCGGTTTAAAGCGAAATTTGAATAAAAATAGTCAAACCCGCTAAGCGCGCTGTATGCAATCCACTCGTAGCGCAAATCCACGCCAAGGCTAAGCGCGCGATGAAGCAGCGAGTTTGAAACCGGCGAAATGGAGTTTGCGAGGTAAAATTTCCCGCCAATCGCGCTTGGAAGCGCACCGATAATCTCGCCGTCAAAGCCCACTTGCGTGGCAAGCAGATTTTGTGTGTTTAGCTTTTTGTGCGAAATTTCGCCGATTACGGAGAGTATTTTAGAGCTAGGCAAATTTAGGATAAAATTCGCATTTTGTGGCAGTTCGCCCTCAAAATCAAAAACCGCATTTCGGTTGCTTTTAATCGTGTAAAACTCCTCGATATTGCGACTATCAAACGCCATATCGTTTAGCACCTGCGACAGCGCGCTCTCATCGCCGATAGCATATAAATTTTCAGCGAAACGCCCCAGCAGATACTGCATTTGCTCGCTGTAATCAATACCGCCAAAATATATATTATTCGACACGAACCCGCTTAAATTTTGATTTAGCGTCGGCACAAAAACCATACTACTATACTGAGAGTTTTCATCTACTATATCCACGCCAGATCTATTTAATGGAGCGATTATGAGGGCGACATTATCGCGCTCCATAGCTTCAAGTGCCGCTATAATGCCCTCCTCGCTCTCATTTCCTATGTAATAAAAGCGCAAATTCGCCTGCAAATTTCTCTCGCTCACAAATGCCAAAAGCGCATTTGCAATGCTATCTGCGCGCGAGCCAAGGATATTTTGCGCCATTAAAACACCCACTTTAAAGCCCGAATTTTGCGAGTTTTCAATCGTCGCACTCATCGCATTTGCCACGAGATTATACACCTCGCCTTTCTCACTGTCTGGGTCCCAGAGCGTGTATCCCTCATCTAGGCTTTTTTGGATAAAATCCTCGCCCTCAAACAAAATCTGGGTGCTAGAATTTTCATCATCGCTTATCGTAAAATTTAGATCTTTTAGCGAAATATTTTCGTCGAAACTCTCCTGCGCCAAGCAAAAAACAGCGATTAAAAGCGCAAAAATCGCTCTCACAAAAATTCCTTTATCTTGCGCAAATCATCGTGAAAAAGTGGAATTTGGCTTGGGTTTTGGCTTAGGAAATTTAGATCAAATGTCGGTATGAAGGTAATCCCGCCCTCACGAAATGGCGTGCCGTGAATCAGCCTGATATCTGGGAGGTTGTTGTTTTTAAGCAAAATTTTAGCGCACAGCTCGCCAAGGCATAGCACGACTTTGGGGCGAATTATTTTAATCTCGTCGATAGCGTAGGGAGCGCATTTGAGTATGATTTCAGAGGTGAGTTTTTTGTTTAAATTTAGGGCGCATTTTATCAGATACGACGCGTAAATTTCTCCGATTTCCAAACCGCAAAGCTCCTTCAAACTAACCCTAAATTTCTCGCCCAAATTCCCACTAAATGGCTCACCGCTCTCATCTTCTGCGTGCGTTGGGCACTGGGAGATTACCATTATTTTGGCGTTTTTATCGCCATAAGGCACCATAGCGTGGGTGCGTGTTTTGGATAGTTCGCACAGCGCGCAGTTTTGCACGCTATGCGAAAGGCTATCAATATCGCTAAAAAATCTCTCGCCACTAGCAAGGATTCCAGCGTCGATATACCTGTAACCAAACGCCTTATAGCAAAGCAATCTATGAAGTTTCGAGCCCTGCATTAATTCATTTTCCTTGCGACAAATCCGCGATCAAACCCAGCTAAATCTTTGTAAAATTCAAAGGCAAATCCATGCTCGCTTAGCGTTTCTTGCATGCTTTGCTTTTGGTCATAGCCCATTTCGCAAAGCAGATATTTCGTGCGATTTTCGCTTAAAAAGATTAGTTTTTTTAGCTTCTCATCGCCCTTCTCGCCGCCAATTAACGCCAAATTTGGCTCTTTTAGCACCCGCTCATCGAGCTTATACGAGGAGGCGATATATGGCGGATTTGATACAACGATATCGAAATCCCCCTGCACCCCGCTTAGGTATTCACAATGCACAAATTCAATATCCACGCCCAAATTTTGGGCATTTTTGCGCGCTACTTCAAGCGCACTTTCGCTGATATCAGTGGCGGTAATTTGCGCGTCTGGGAAAAATTTTTTAAGGCAAATCGAGATTATTCCGCTTCCAGTGCCAACCTCGCAAATGCGCGGAGTTTTGAAAAGATGAGCCACACTAAAAGCTTTATCGACCAAAATTTCAGTCTCGAAGCGAGGTATCAGCACCCGCTCATCGACGAAAAACTCAAAATCGAAAAATTTGCACTTGTTTGTGATGTATTCAAGTGGCACGCCAGAAGCGTAAATTTCGACACTTTGGCGAAATTTTTCCTCATTTCGCATAGCGTGGTTAAAGAGCATTACAAACTCTTCGTTGCTTAAATTTTCGCTAAATTTCAAAAGCTCCCTTGAAACATACCTAGAATTTGTCCTGCCGTGTGCCCATTTTAACGCCTCGAAAATTTTCATTCTAGCTCCTTGATACGCTCATACAGGCTCGGGTGCGAGTGGTAAATCGCGCTGTAAAGCGGGTGAGAAATCGGAAAAGTTTTGTTTTCGCTACCAAGTTTTTTAAGTGCGCTAATCATATCATTTTTACTCGCATTATCTGCGCCGAATTTATCTGCGCCAAACTCGTGCATACGGCTAAATTTCGACATCACTGGCTCTAAAAAACTCTGCAAAATCGGTAAAAATAGCATGATAAAAATCAGCGTCGCACCGCCGTCGCGCACCAAATTTAGCGCGTCAAAAACCCCTTTTGTAGCCAGATTTCCAAACACGCCAAAAATCACAATCAGCATAAACGCCCCAAGCGCGATATTTTTGAGTATGTCGCCGTGTTTGAAATGCCCTAGTTCATGCCCCAAAACTGCCAAAATTTCACTCTGGCTTAGCTTTTTTATCAAAGTGTCAAAAAGCACGACCTTTTTGCTCGCCCCAAGTCCGCCAAAATACGCATTTAAGCGGTTGTCGCGCTTGCCTGCGTCGATGACGAAAACGCCACTACTTTTAAAGCCACATTTTGCGAGTAAAATCTCAATTTGCGATTTTAACTCGCCCTCAGCTAATGGCGACATTTTGTTAAACAGCGGCGCGATTAGTGTGGGATAAATCAAATTTATCAGCAAAATCAGCCCAAACGAAAAGCCAAACCCATACACCCACCAAAACTGCCCCAAATTTTGCACGCAAAAAACTAGCGCAAAAACCACCAAAAAGCCAAAAATTAGCGTTAGCGCAAGGGCTTTTAACTTATCAGCGATGAAAATTTTAGGCGTGATTGTGGAAAATCCTAATTTTTTGTCTTTAACAAAAGTAGCATAAATTTCAAACGGCAAATCAATCACCCCGCCAAGTATGATGAAAGCCAAAACAAAAACGCTTTGGATTAGGATACTCGCGCCGCCCTCCAAATTTGCGCCGCCCCTGCCAAATTTAGCGTAGATAAATTCCTGCAACGCACCCGCACCATAACAAATCCAAAAAATCGCGACCAAAAGCCCAAACGCAAGGTTAAAAATTTCAAATTTCAGATTTGTAATGCTAACAATTCCGGCCTTTTGATAGTCTGCTTCGCATAAAATCACGGCTGGTTTTTTGGCGTTTTCTTTAATGAAATTTAGCTGTAAAAGGGCTAGTGAAATTTTATAAATCGTGTAAATTATATAAATGATTATCAAAAAATAAAGCATAAATTTTCCTATTTTAAATTTTCAGCCAGCGAGAGCACCTCGAAATATTCGTTTTCCATTTGATTTAGTACGCCCTTTTTCTCTTCGAGCTCTTCAAAAAGCGGTTGAAGCCCTATTTGCTGGTAAATTTCAGGGGTTGAAAGAGCGTGATTTAGCTCTTTTATTCTATTTTCTATCTCTTCGATTTTGGCTGGGTATTCTTCTAAAATTTTGTTTTGTTTGTAGCTAAGTTTG
The DNA here is from genome assembly GCF_027737585.1 of Campylobacter sp. JMF_14 EL1. Taxonomy (NCBI): domain Bacteria; kingdom Pseudomonadati; phylum Campylobacterota; class Epsilonproteobacteria; order Campylobacterales; family Campylobacteraceae; genus Campylobacter; species Campylobacter sp. JMF_14 EL1. Next base: position 113,527 of record NZ_JAOVTW010000002.1, on the reverse strand, counting down.
GTAGTGGCGGTTTTTTCTTTTTTATTTTCTTTGATTTCCGGCGCAGTATTTCCCACGCTAGAAGCGACCTCGCTTTCATAAATTTCAAGGTCTTTTATCTCGTCTTCATACTCCAAATACTCGCTGTATGGTATATAAATCTGCTCGATTTTGCCCTTTTCAAACGCCCAAAGCTTGTTTGTGATTTTGTCGATGAAATATCTATCGTGGCTTACGATGATAACAGCCCCTTCGAAGCTGAGCAAATAATCTTCCAAAATGTTGATTGTAGCGATATCCAAATCGTTCGTCGGCTCGTCTAAAATAAGGCAATCATACTGCTCGGTAAAAAGCTTGGCAAGGGCGACGCGGTTTTTCTCGCCACCACTTAGCACGCTGACTGGTTTATCCAAAAATTCTTTTGGGAATAAGAAATTTTTAAGATAGCCATAAACATGCATATAATGTCCGCGCACCATAATGTGATCTCCGCCGTTTGGGCAAAAAATCTCAATCAAACTCTTATCGCCTGAAATTTCGGATCTAGCTTGATCGAAATAGCCGATTTTAATATCGCCCCTTTTGATCTCGCCTCCGTCAATGCGGGTTTTGCCAATCAGCATTTTTAATAATGTCGATTTTCCAGCACCGTTTGCGCCGACTATGCCAATCCTCTCTCCTTGCAAAACCCTAGCTGAAAAGCCCTTAAATAGGTCTTTTCCATTTAAAATTTTGCTTACATTTTTGCACTCGAAAAGCATTTTTTTGCGGTTCTCGCCACCTGTGCCGTTGAAATTCCTACTAGCGCGTTCAAGCTCCAATTTCACGCGCCTTATCACGCCCGGATTTTTTTTGGCTTCTTCTCTCATGGCTAGCACGCGGGCTTTGCGACCCTCGTCGCGTTTGAGCCTAGCTTTTACGCCACGATGAAGCCACTCTTCTTCGTATTTTAGCTGTTTAAGTAGAGTTTCGTGTGATTTTTGCAAACTAGCTAAAATTTCTTGTTTGCGCCTTAGATAGTTTTCGTATCCGCCATCAAAAAAGCTTAGTTTGCCCTCCTCTATCTCGATACTTCTGGTCGCAAGTTTGTCGATGAAATAGCGATCGTGCGAGATGAAAAGTATGGTTTGCTTCGAATTTAAAAGCATATCCTCCAAAAATCTCACCATATAGACATCAAGGTGGTTTGTCGGCTCATCGAGTAGCAAAATATCTGGCTTTTTAAGCACCAGCGCACCAAGGGCAACGCGGCGAATTTCGCCTCCGCTTAGCGTGCAAGCCGAGCGGTTTTCGTAAATTTTAAGCCCAAAATGCTCCAAAATTCGCTCGATTTTATTGTCGATATTCCAGCCGTCTTTGGCGTCGATAAATTTATTTAGTTCATTTTGACGAGCCAAAAGTGCTTCGTTTTGGGGGTCGTTTGAGATTTGTTCTAAAATTTGGTTGTATTCATCAATGGCATCGTAAATTTCTTTGAGTTCGCGTTTTAGGGCGTCTTTGACAGAGAGATTATCGTCAAATTTCGGGCTTTGTTCTAGCATTTGGATATTTATGCCGTTTTGCGTGATTACCCTACCGCCGTCGATTTCATACTCGCCAGCGATGATTTTCATCAGCGTAGATTTTCCGCCGCCGTTTTTGCCGATGATTGCGACTCTCTCGCCAGAGCTTAGGCTGAAATTCACGCCGTCAAGGACAGTGTTTGAACCGAATTTTTTAACTACATCAATCAAATCAACTAATGCCAAAATTTGCCTTTATAGATAAAATTTGTCGATTGTAGTAAAAAAAATATTAAATTTGAATAATTTCTAAATTTAATCTATGAATTTTTCGCTAAAATGCACTTCTTATTTTAAAAAAAGAGAATTAATGAAGGAAATTTCACTAACAAAACTAAGCCTAGCAATCTATGCGGATATGTTTTTGCGCCTAGTTACCGCGCTGATTAACACCTACATGATAAGCCTTGTCGATGTCAGGCTCGTGGGCGCGCTAGGCGCTGGCAATCAGGTATTTTTGCTTTTTATCACGGTTTTTGGGTTTTTGGCTGTGGGTTGCTCGGTCGTGGTCGCCCAAGCTCTGGGGGCAAGGAATAAAATTTTAGCCCTGCGCGCAATACATACTAGCATTACCTTTAACGCCCTAATCGGCGGACTTAGCGGGGTTTTTGTATTTTCGTGCGCCACACTTTTGCTCCGTGCCTTACAGGTGCCAAGCGAACTACTTGCTGATAGCACGATTTATCTAAAAATCATTAGCATTGTCTTTGCAATCGACGCTGTGGCGATAGTTTTTAGCGCGATAATCCGCGTGTATGGCTATGCAAACTACATAATCATCATCTCTGTAACGATGAATATCATCACGCTAGTGGGAAATTTTATCGCACTTTTCCAGCCCTTTGGACTGCCATTTTATGGGCTTTTTGGCGTGGGAATTAGCACGATTATCGGGCGGATTGTGGGCGTGATACTTTTCGCGCTAATTGCCGTAAAAATCATAAAACTGAAATTTTACTTTTCAATGTTTTTGAAAATAAAATTTAAAATTTTACGCAAAATTTTATCCGTGGGACTGCCGAGCGCGGGGGAAAATCTGCTTTGGATCACGCAATATCTCGTCGCCTTTGCCTTTGTAGCGAGTATGGGCGAGGCAAGTCTTACGGTGCAGACGATTTATTTTCAGATTTCAAGCTTTATTTTCTTTGGCGGAAGTGCCATTAGCATGGCAAATGAGGTCATCGTAGGTCGCCTAGTAGGCGCAAAAGAGCCAGAACGCGCGTATTCGCACACCTTTCACGCGCTAAAAATCGGTCTAATCGTCACGGCGTTTTTCATCGCGGTTGTATTTTTCGCGCGCGAGCTAATCATGAGCGTGCTAAATCTAGGCGAAACGCACAAAGAAATCATGCGGCCGCTGTTTTATCTAACGATAATCTTAGAGCTTGGGCGCACTTTCAATATCGTCTTTGTCAATGCCTTGCGCGCCAGTGGCGATGCGAGATTTCCGTTTTTAATGGGGTTAATCTTTATGTGGGGCGTGTCGCTTCCGGTGGGGTATTTTTTAGGAATTTCGCTTGGAATCGGGATTTTGGGCGTTTGGATTGGGTTTTTGTGCGACGAGTGGCTCAGAGGTGGGGCGAATACTTGGCGGTGGATTAGCAAAAAATGGCAGAGCAAACGATTAGTCTAAATTTGGGCGAAATTTGCGTTTTGGCGAGTTTCAAGCGCGTAAAATACGCTAGGATTCGCATTAGCCCTGATTGCGCCGTGCGCGCTAGCGTGCCGTGGTTTTGGAGCGTGAAAAGGGCGCAGGAATTTATCGCATCGCATGAAATTTGGATTAAAAAAACCTTAGAAAAATACGAAAATTTAGCGCTAAAAGAAAACGAGAGTGAAATTTTAGGGCAAATTTATGAGCTGAAATTTGGCGAAAAATTCGCGGATTTGTGGAATACTGCGCCGAAATTTAGTGCGCAAAATTTTAGCGGTGGCGATACTGCGCCGAAATTTTGCGAGAGTGGCACGAGTGATACTGCGCCTAGCGCCACGCCAAACACAAACTCCACGAACGCCCAGTCCGCCCAGTCCGCCACGCCAAACGAAATTTTGGCGCAAAATTTGGCGAAATTTAACGGCAAAATCGCCGTTTTGGAGAGTAAAATTTACTGCGTAAGCGAGATAGAATTTGCGAAATTTAAGAAATTTTTGGCGTTAAATTTATACAAAGATTTGATTAAACTCTACTTGCCGTTCGTGCAAAAGAGTGTCAATCGCCTAGTCGTGCGCGATATGAAGACGCGCTGGGGTAGTTGCAACAGCACGAAGGGCTACATAAATTTATCGTTAAAATTGGTCGAAAAAGATTTGCGCTTTGTCCATTATGTCGTGCTTCACGAGCTAACTCACCTCATCTACGCCCACCACAGGCGCGAATTTTACGACTTCATAGCTGGGATTATGCCTGATTTCAAAGAACGAATTAATCTGGTGAAAAATAGATAATTTTTGCAAAAGCAAATCGCAAGTCCAAATTTATTATAATTTCGCATTGAAATCAAAGGAAATTTTATGATAACAAAAGAAAATTTACGAGCTGTTCTTGCCAATATGGGCTTTTGCGAGAGAGAGAGTAGCGAGAGCGAAATTTGGGAGAAAAGCTACTCAAATTTAAATCAAATTCAAGTAAATTTCACAGATGAAAAAATTCATTATCCAAGTGATTTAAAATACGGCGACACAACTACCCAAAATTTCTCACACCCCGAAAATTTCGTTGTTTTAGAGTGCGTTGATAGACTTTTATCTATCGGCTACAAAAGTGCAAATTTAGAGTTAGAACCAAAATGGAAGCTAGGACACGAAAGCAAAACTAGCGGTAAAGCAGACATCATCGTAAAAGACGAAAACGAAAAAATTTATCTTATCATCGAGTGCAAAACCTTTGGTGGCGAATTTAACAAAGAAAAAGCAAATATGCTCCGTGACGGCGGTCAGCTTTTTAGCTATTTTACCCAAGATACAAATGCCAAATTTATCTGCCTTTATGCGAGTGATTTTGCAAATGAAAGCATAAAAAGAGAGTATTTTGCCGTCGATATGCGAGATGATGAACGCCTAAGCGTAGATTTACTTTACAAAAACGCAAATAGCGTTAGCGAATTTTTTCAGGTTTGGTGCGATACTTACGGGCAGGATAGCTTTTGTAATGGCATTTTTGAAGACAATCTCACGCCTTATAAAATCCAAGAAATAAGCCCAAGCATTGAAAATTTACAAGAACTCTCCCACGATGATATACAAAAAAAATACCACGAATTTGCCACCATTTTACGCCAACATAACATTAGCGGACGAGAAAACGCCTTTGATAAATTGCTAAATTTATTTTTATGCAAGGTTATAGATGAAAAACAAAATCCAATAAAGCTTGAATTTAACTATCGTGGCAAAAGGTATGACGATATTTACGAGTTTTGCGACCGCTTACAAAAACTTTATCAAAAAGGTATGAAAGACTTTTTAAACACCGAAATTACCTATGTTTCAAACGACCAAATCAACAAAGCTTTTCGCTTTGTCAAAAAAGACCCAGACGCTACAAAAGATAAAATCAATAATCTTTTCACACAGCTTAAATACTACACCAACAACGATTTTGCCTTTATCGAAGTTTATAATAAAGAGCTTTTCGAGCAAAACACCCAAATTCTTATCAAAATGGTGCAAATGCTAGAAAATATCCGCCTAACCACCGCTACGCACAACCAATTTTTAGGCGATTTATTTGAAGGCTTTTTAGATAGCGGTGTCAAACAAAGCGAAGGGCAGTTTTTCACACCATTGCCGATAGTCAAATTCATAATCTCATCGCTCCCGATTAAAGACTTATTATCACAAAATCAAGAAATAAAGGCGATTGATTACGCTTGTGGAGCAGGACATTTTCTAAATGAATACGCAAATTATATTAAAAATTTCACAACCCAAGACCAGCAAAAAGAGCTAGAAAAGGGCATTTACGGCATCGAAAAAGAAACAAGACTTGCCAAAGTCAGCAAAGTGGCTTCTTTTATGTATAACCAAAACATAAATATCTTAGGCAAAGACGCATTGAGCGATATTAGCGAGATTAAAAAGCTTAAATTTGACATTTTAATCGCAAATCCGCCGTATTCTGTCAAGGGCTTTTTATCCACGCTTTCGCCTAGCGAACGCCAAAATTATGAACTTTCTCAAATAGTCGGCGAAAACACAGCCACAAACAACGCCATTGAGTGCTTTTTCATCGAAAGAGCAGCTCAAATTTTAGAGCAAAACGCAGTTGCAGGTATCATCGTGCCAAGCTCACTTATCAACAAAAACGGCGAAATTTACAAAAAAACAAGAGAAATTTTACTTCGAAATTTCAAAATCATCGCCGTTAGCGAATTTGGAAATAAAACTTTTGGTCAAACAGGCACCAACACAGTCGTTTTATTTTTGCGTAAATACGCCCAAAATCCAAGCTTTTACGAAGCCATAAAAGCTAGAAGCGAACATATCTTTAAAGGCGAGTTAAACGCCGTTTATGACGATGAAAGCGATTTGCGAAAATACTGCGAATTTATGGATTATGATTTTGACGAATTTATGGAATTTATCCGCTCCGGCGAAATTTTAGAAAACGAAATTTTTAGCGAATACATTGCCAAAATTCAAAAAAGTGGCGAATATAAAACGCTTTCAAAGAAAAAATCAGCTGATTTGGATAAATTTATTAAGGATAAAATTTTGGAAATCGAAAAAACCAAATTTATCTTTTTTATGCTAGTTTGCGAGCAAAAAACGCTAATCACAAAAAGCCCAAGCGAAAACAAAGAACAGAGCAAATTTTTAGGCTATGAGTGGAGCAACCGAAAAGGAAGCGAGGGCATAAAATATCTAAATTTACCAAGCATTGACGACGAAGACGAGCTAACCGAAACTTCTAAGGCTTTGCAAAGCATAAACACAGCCCTTTACGACCCAAGCGAAAATCCAAACGATGAAAATTCACTAAATAGCCAAAAACTAAATTTTTGGATTAGAGCGAACTTTAACGGCTCATTTGATACGACTAAATTTAGCGCAAATTTGGAACTTCAAAAATACGCCCGTTACGCAAATTTGAAAGATTTAATCGATTTTAAAAAGAGCGAATTTGACCTAGCCATAAATTTATCAGCAAGTAGCAAAGTGGAGATTGTAAGTAAGTATCCGCTCATTAAATTAAAAGATATTTGCGAAATGTATCAACCAAAAACAATTACTTCAAATGAAATAAAAGAAAATGGTGATTATAAAGTTTATGGTGCAAATGGAGTAATCGGATATTACGATAAATTTAATCATGAAAAATCAGTTATAGCAATGGCTTGTCGTGGTGCAACTTGTGGTGCTATAAATGTTACAGAACCTAAAAGTTGGGTAACAGGAAATGCTATGGTCATTATTCCTTTTGATGAAAGTCAATTATCCGAAATATTTTTAAAACATATTTTGGATAATATTGATAAAAATTCAATCGTTACAGGCTCGGCTCAACCACAAATAACTAGAACAAATTTAGAAAATTTAAAAATCCCTTTGCCACCGATTGATATTCAAAAACAAATCGTAACCGAGTGCCAAAGCGTGGATAATGAAATTTCCACACTAAATTCTGAAATTTCCGAATTCCAAACAGAGCAAAGCAAAATTTTTGATAAATTTGATATTGAAAAATATTCGTTGGTTAAATTAGAAAATAAATTTAATATTCTTATCGGTGGAACACCGAGCAGAAAAGAACCTAAATATTTTAATGGAAAAAATTTGTGGTTAAGTATTTCAGAGATGAATAACAATATCATTTATGACACAAAAGAAAAAATAACTGATTTAGCTATCGAAAATTCAAATGTAAAATTAATAAAAAAAGGCACAACTCTTGTAAGCTTTAAATTATCTATTGGTAAAACAGCAATGGCTGGGCAAGATTTATATACAAATGAAGCAATAGCAGGATTGATTATAAAAGATGAATTTAAACATGAAATACTTGATAATTTTATTTTTTGTTTATTTACTTATTTTATAAAATTAGATAAAGATAATTTTAATGCTTTTGGAAAAAGCTTAAATTCAAAAGATTTACAAAATATAAAAATCCCACTTCCACCACTTGAAGTGCAAGAAAAAATCGTAGCCGAATTTGAAAAAATCGAAAATGAAATTTCTATCCGCAAAGAAAAACTAGAAAGCCTAAAAGGTGCATACAGCGAGATTTTGGATAGATATTTGAAATAATACATTATTGAGAGAATTTGCCTAATCTGTCATTGCGAGAGTTTTGAAAAAACTCGAAGCAATCCAGCAAACGGCGAAGCCGTTTTTTATAAATTTAAACATTTTGATAATTCTCTGGATTGCTTCGAAAACTTCGTTTTCTCGCAATGACATGAAAGCAAATTTAAAAATTCTCGCAATGACAGATTTAGCAAAATTTGCGCTTTGATTACCGCGCAATGACAAATCAGGCGCAGGGTTCATAGGTTCGCGCCAAGCGCGCCTTGCAAAGGCAAAAACACCCTCACTCGTCTTTTTTGCACTCTTGCGGGTTGTTGCAGCCGCAGCCCTCGCATTTATTGCAGGAATTTTTGTTTTTCGCAAAACTTCTTGCCGCCAAAAACAAAAGCCCGCCAAGCACCACTAAAACCGCGATTGTTCCGATATTTTGTGTTAAAGTTTGCATATCAAATTTTCTCTTTATAAGGTTTTGCTAGCATTAAAATTATCAGCACAGCGCACGCGCACGCCACGAAAAGCCCCACTCCAACGCCTTGCGCACCACTAAAAAATCTGCCAAATTGATAAATCATAAGCGCGACCGCGTAAGAAAACAGCGTCTGATACACAAGCGCAAACGCCGTCCAGCGCGCACTTCTCATCTCTTTTGCGATTGTCGCCATTGCCGCTATACAAGGCGCGCAAAGCAGGTTAAAAGCCAAAAACGCATATCCACTAAGCGTGTCAAGCCCCGAAAAATCGAGTATCCCAAAGACCGCCACGACCTCTTCTTTGGCTACTAAGCCCATAAGCGTAGCGATTGCGGATTTTGCGTCGCCAAAGCCCAGTGGCGCAAATAGTGGCGCCACAAACGCACCGATTTTGCCGATAAAGCTATCGTTTAAATCAAGCTCTATGTCAAAGACAAAGCCCCCCTCGGCGAAGCCAAACCTCGATCCGCACCAAATCAGCACCGATGAGATGAAAATTATCGTTCCAGCGTTTTTGATAAACGAGCTAACGCGCTCTTTGACGCTTCTGTAAATATTTTTGAGCGTTGGCATGTGATATGGCGGCAGCTCCAAGACAAAAGGCGCAGGTTTGCCCGCAAACATCGGCGTTTTTTTAAGCATTAGCCCAGAAATCACAATCGCGCAAATCCCCAGAAAATACGCACTAGGCGCCACCCACCACACTCCGCCAAAAAGCGCAGCGGAAATGAGCGCAATCATTGGCATTTTCGCCGAACACGGCATAAATGTCGTCGTCATAATGCCCATTTTGCGGTCTTTTTCGCTCTCGATTGTGCGCGTGGCTAGCACGCCGGGCACGCCACAGCCCGTGCCGATTAGCATAGGGATAAAGGACTTGCCGCTAAGCCCAAATTTACGAAATGCGCGGTCTAAGACAAAAGCCACGCGCGTCATATACCCGCACGCCTCCAAAAACGCTAAAAAGATAAAAAGCACCGCCATTTGTGGCACGAAGCCAAGCACCGCTCCCACGCCACTAATAACGCCGTCTATGATGAGGCTTTTTAGCCACTGCGCGCAGTTTATGCGCTCCAAAAACTCGTCCATTACCACAGGCAGACCGCGCAGATACAGTCCATACTCGCTAGGATTTGGCAAAATTTCGGCCTCTAAATTCGCACTAGCTAGTGAAATTTGCTCTTTTAAATTTTCGTTTGAAATTTGCGAAATTTCACCGCTTAGTGCATCAAAATTTTCGCTAAATGCACCAAAATCGCCTTCATTGCAAGCGGTTTTTAAATTTTCTGAGGCTGCGCTAAATTCAGGATTTATCATATCTAGCGCGCCCACAAATTCGCTAGTGCAAATTTTGCTTTGCAAATGTGTGCCAAGAGCCTGCTCGTATTTCTCGCCACTTCCCACGAAAAATCCGTCGCCAAAAATCCCGTCATTTACGGTGTCCGTCATCAGCCCGCCCACGCCTGTAACCGAAGTATAATACACGATAAACATAATCACCGCAAAAATCGGCAAAGCTAGTATCCTATGCGTCAAAACCTTGTCGATATTTTCGCTAGCATTTGCCACAAAATCGGTGTTTTTGATAAAACACGCCTCTTTTACGCGCGCGATATAGTTGTATCGTTCGTTTGCGATAATCCCCACGCTATCGTCATCTAGCTCGGTTTCACAGGATTTTATTTTTTCCTCGATTAGGCCAAATTTGGCTTTTTCGATTTTTAGCTCTTTTAGCACGCTCTCATCGCGCTCAAAAATTTTAACCGCATACCACCTATCGCCCTTTTTGCCCTTTAAAACAGCATCTTCGATATGCGCTAGCGCGTGTTCGGCTGGGCCACAAAAATCGTGTTTTGGGTGCGGGGCAGGGTTTTTGCTAGCCTCGATTGCTAGCTCCACGCATAAATTCGTGCCGATATTTTTAAGCGCAGAAATCTCCACACACGGCGCGCCAAGGGTTTTGCTAAGAAGTTTTAAATCGATTTTATCGCCTCTTTTGCGCAAAATATCGGTCATATTCACAGCGATCACCATTGGAATTTCAAGCTCCAAAAGTTGCGTGCTAAGGTATAAATTTCGCTCTAAATTCGTGCCGTCGATGATATTTAAAATCACATCTGGATTTTCGTGCAAAAGGTAGTTGCGCGCCACAATCTCTTCTGGCGTGTATGGCGAGAGCGAGTAAATGCCCGGCAAATCGGTGATTATGATATTTTCTTTGCCGATTAAACAGCCCTCTTTTTTCTCGACCGTTACGCCCGGCCAATTGCCGACAAAGGCATTTGAGCCAGTTAGGGCGTTAAAAAATGTCGTTTTGCCACAATTTGGATTTCCTACAAGTGCGATTTTTATCATTTTTACTCTTTAAATTTGCAAAATTTATAAATTTTCGACCTCTATCAATGACGCGTCAGCCTTGCGTAGCGAGAGCTCGTATCCTCTCACGCCTAGCTCCAAAGGATCGCCTAAGGGGGCTGCTTTTTTTAGCTTTATCTCAATGCCTTTTGTAATCCCCATATCCATAATACGGCGCCTAAGTGCGCCGTCTCCGTGGATTTTGACCACCTTGACACTTGCGCCGATTTTTACCTCGTTTAGCCTTTGCATAAATTCTCCATAAATTTCATTATTTAAAGAAATTTTTGATTTTGCTTAAAATTCCCTCGTCATTTTCGCCAAAACTAGCTTGCAATTCGCGCAAAAGCTCGGTTTGTTTGTCGTTTAGTTTCTTTGGAGTTTGGACGCTGATTTGCACGATCAAATCGCCTTTTTGCTTCGTTCTGATATTTGGCGCGCCCTCGCCATGGATCACAAATCTATCCTTATCCTTGCTTCCGACTTTTAATTTTAGCTCAGTTTTGCCATCAAGCGTCGGCACTTCGATACTCTCACCCAAAATCGCTTGGGTGAAAAAGACAGGCACTTCGATATACAAATCATCGCCGTCGCGCTCGAAATGGCTATCTGAGCGCACTCTTACTAGCACATACACATCGCCGACCTCGCCTGTTTTAGAGACATTTCCTTTGCCCCCTAGGCGGATTCTTTGCCCATCATCAATGCCAGCTGGTATGTCAAATTTGACGCTGATTTCCTCCTCGATATATGCCTTGCCACCGCAATCTTTGCATTTTTCTTTTATACTTTCGCCACTTCCACCACACGCGCTACAAGTCTGAATAAAGCTCATATATCCGCGCCTTGCCATGATTCGCCCAGAACCACCGCATGTTTGGCAGGTGTGTTTTTTCTTGTCTTTTGAGCCGGTTGCGTCGCAGGTAGGGCATGGTTTTTTGATTTTGTATTTTACATCTTTATGCACACCGCGTAGAGCTTCTTTAAATTCCAAAGTAACGGCTAATTCTGTATCTATGCCGTAAGGATCGACGCTTCGTTTAGCCCTGCTACCGCCTCCGCCAAAGGCTTGCTCGAAAAAGTCGCTAAACATCGAACCAAACCCAAAAGCATCTCCTGCGCTACCGCCTCCGCCAAATCCGCCAGATAAGCCCTCTTTGCCGTATCTATCATACATTTTGCGTTTTTCTTCATCGCCTAGGACTTGGTAAGCTTCGTTTATTTTCTTAAACTGCTCTTCGCTCTCTTTGTTGCCTTGGTTGCGGTCTGGGTGGTGCTGCAAGGCTAGTTTGCGAAATGCCTTTTTTATCGTTTCAGCGTCCGCATCGCGCGCCACGCCTAAAATATCATAATAATCTTCTTCCATTATCTCTCCTAAACTAAAAAGGCTCAATTTTATCTAAATTTGCTAAAATGCAAGTTAAGATTTAACTATTTTACAATATAATGCAAAATTTCAAAATTTTTATAAAGGATGCGTCATGGTAAATGTGCTTATGATCGAAGACGATAGCGAATTTGCTACTTTGCTAAGTGAATATTTGGCTAAATTTAATATCAATGTTACAAATTTCGAAGACCCATATATCGGACTAAGTGCCGGAATCAAAAACTATGATTTGCTAATTTTGGATTTAACTCTTCCTGGCATGGACGGACTGGAAGTGTGCAAAGAAATCCGCGAAAAATACGATATTCCAATCATCATTAGCTCGGCCAGATCTGATGTCAGCGACAAGGTCGTGGGTCTGCAAATCGGAGCAGATGATTATCTGCCTAAACCTTACGATCCAAAGGAAATGCACGCACGCATTATGAGCCTAATTCGCCGTTACAAAAAAACAATCGAAAAAGAAGAAACCGTCGCTGATAGCGTATTTCGCATAGATGAAAAACGCCATGAAATCTACTTTGGCGAAGAGGCACTCGTGCTAACTCCGGCTGAATATGAAATTTTAGAATATCTCATCAAACAACACAGCTTTTCTGTTTCTCGCGAGCAGTTAGTCTATCACTGCAAGAGCCTAAAAGACAAAGACTCAAAGAGCCTTGATGTCATCATCGGTCGCCTTCGCACCAAAATCGGAGACAACTCAAAATCACCAAAACATATTTTTTCAGTTCGCGGAATCGGATATAAGCTCATCGGATGAAGCACTCTTTAATCACGAAAATTACGATATTTTTCGTAACTGCGATAATTTTGGTTTGCGTGCTGTTTATCACATTTGGGCGAATTCAAATGAACAAAGCCCTAGGTAGCATGCAAGCAAACCAAATCAACGCCGTAAATTACCTACTAGAATCCTACAAACGAAACAACCCGCCACAAGATATCGAAAGCTATTTTTCAAATTTTGGCTTGGAGCTTGTCAAGGATAAAAATTTAGTCCAAAATGTCCTGATTTCAGGCAAAAAATACTTCGCGCAAGAAACTGCCATAGGCGAGATTAGCTCGATCGAGTATAACAACACTCTGTTTTTAAATATCAAAAACAACTCAATGGTCGTGGTTTTTGAGAGCATTGGCACCAAAAATTTAAACGATCCGCTCTGGGTGGGATTTTTGATTACTATTGTGGTTTTGTTTTCGCTGTATTTGTCGATTTTACGCAGTTTCGCGCCACTAAAAAAGCTTAGTAAAAACATAAAACAATTTTCCTTAGGAAATTTAGAAATAGATTTAAAACAAATTCGCAGAGAGGACGAAATCGGTCAAGTAGCGCATGAATTTAACAACGCGATTATTAAAATTCAAGAGCTTATCCGCTCTCGACAGCTGTTTTTACGCACTATAATGCACGAGCTAAAAACCCCGATTGGCAAGGGCAGACTAATCACTGAAATGCTCGATGACGAGACGCAAAAGACGCGCCTTGTGGCTGTTTTTGAAAGGCTTGAAATTTTGATTAATGAATTTGCAAAAATCGAGCAACTACTATCGAAAAGCTACACGCTAAATTACCAAAAATACCATTTTAGCCTGATTTTAGAGCAGGTTCGCGATATGTCAATGCTAGATAAATGGGATAGCTTAGTTGCCGAAAATATCGAAGATGACGCCATTATCAATGTCGATTTTGGGCTTTTTGCCTTGGCGATTAAAAATTTAATCGACAATGGCCTAAAATATTCCAGCGATCACCATGTCAGCGTGATTTGCGACGAGAATAAAATCAGCGTAGCCAACCACGGAGCCGCGCTTGAAAAATCCTTCGAGCACTACAAACAAGCCTTTATTCGCAACAAAAACGAAAAGGCCACCGGCATGGGGCTTGGGCTGTATATCATAGATAAAATTTGCGATCTTCACAAATTTAGCTTTACTTATAATTATTCAGATAATACACATTATTTTTCTATAATTTTCAACAATCCAGGCAGTAAAAAATGAGTGCAAATGATAAATTTGAAGAGCTAGTTGCTAGCTTCGAAAAGCTCCCGGGCGTGGGCAAAAAGTCGGCTTTGCGTTTTGCGTATTATGTCAGCGTGCAAAACTCAACTTTGGGGCTAAATTTAGCTCACAATATCGAAGAAGCTGTGCGGGGGCTGAAAAAATGCGAAATTTGCGGTGCGATTTGCGAGGACGAGATCTGCGAATACTGCGCCGATGACGAGCGAGAGAGCGAGAAAATCGCCATTGTAGAGAGCCCGAAAGATATTTTTATCTTTGAGAGTAATAAAATTTTTAATGGCAAATATTTTGTCTTAGAAGACGCTAGCGAAGAAATCATCGACAAACTTCGCGCCATGATAATCCAAAATGGCGCAAATGAGCTGATTTTTGCGCTAACGCCTAGTATAAATTCAGACGGGATTATGCTCTATGTCGAGGATAAACTCTCTGATTTAAATTTGCGTTTTAGCAAGCTTGCCCAAGGCGTGCCAACTGGCGTAAGTTTGGATAATATAGATATGCTTTCGCTTATGAAGGCAATCAACGGGCGCACGAATATATAATTTTAAAAGGAAAAATAGTGAAAAAGGTTCATTTCATAGGCATTGGCGGTATCGGAATCAGCGCGCTGGCTAGATTTTTGCAGGAGCGAAACTACACGATTTCAGGCTCTGATATTTCAGAAAGTCCCACTACGATAAAACTACGCGAAAGCGGTATGAATATCAACACCCCGCACAGCGCCTCGGCGATAAAAGATCAAGAGGTCGTGGTGTATTCAGCCGCTATCAAAGAGGATAATGTCGAGCTAGTCGAGGCCAAAAGGCGCGGTATCAAATGCCTATCACGCAAAGAAGCCTTGCCTTATGTGCTAAAAGACAAGCATGTATTTGCCGTGGCTGGGGCGCATGGCAAAAGCACCACGAGCGCGATTGCCTCATCGCTGATAAATGGCTCGGTTATCATCGGCGCGATTAGCAAGCAGTTTGGCTCAAATATGAAATACGAAAACAGCGAAAATATCATTTTCGAAGCCGATGAGAGCGATAGTAGCTTTCTTAACTCCAACCCCTATGTCGCCGTGGTAACCAACGCCGAGCCAGAACACATGGATCATTACGACAATGATTTAGACAAATTTCACGCCGCATATCGCGGATTTTTAGAAAGGGCTAAAATTCGCGTTATCAACGCCGAGGACGAATTTTTAGGCTCGTTAAATTTAAGCGCGATCAAACTCTACCCTTCGCGAGATATCACGGATTTAAAAATGGTTTTGCGCGATAATCAACCATATCTTAGCTTCAATCTCAAAGAGCTTGGCAGATTCGAGGTTTTTGGGATTGGCGAGCATATCGCGATCGACGCATCGCTAGCGATTTTAGCCGCTGCGTGCGAGACGGGGCTAGAAAACATACGCCAAAATTTATTAAACTACAAAGGCATTAAAAAGCGTTTTGACATACTCTGCGCTAATCCAAATTTCGTCCTAATCGACGATTATGGTCATCACCCCACAGAGATCGCCGCTACGCTAAAAAGCGCGAAAGAATACGCCGCCTTGCTAGGCATTAGCAAGATTACGGCAATTTTCCAGCCACATAGATACAGCAGGTTAAAGGCAAATTTAGCCGGGTTTAAAAAGTGCTTTGGTGAGGGTGTGGATTTGGTGATTTTGCCTGTGTATGCAGCCGGCGAGAACCCAAACGGCGTGGATTTAAAAGAGGAGTTTAAAGGCCTTAATCCGCTTTTTGCCGAGAGAGTATTTAGAAACGGCGAAAAGATCGAATTCAGCGATATTTTTGGCGTGCGCCATATCATCAATGACGGCCTAGTAATCGGCTTTGGCGCAGGTGATATCACATATCAGTTGCGTGGCGAATTTTAAGGAAAAGTTGTGCGATTTTTGATTTTTATTTTTGCTTTTTTATTCATAGTGGCGATTTTTTTCGTGGATAATAAAATTTTAAATGCAAAATTTAAAATTTTGCTTACTGCGATTATTTTATGCGTGGGAGGTAGCGCATATTTTTACGAAAATTTTAGCGCAAATTTTGCTAAAAATTCCCAGCAAATCGTAAATGCCTTTAACGCTGGCAAAAGTATCAAATGCCGTGGCGAGAGCGTGGAGAGCGCGCATTTTACCTACTCGTTTTCGCTAAATTCCTTCATCGCCAAAAAAGACGCCCCACACCCATACAACGGCAAAATTTACGAGATTAAAGAGTGCGAATTATGAACATAGACGAGCTGTTTAAAAAACTCGATTTAAGCGAGTATTTGGCGAAATTTAACTCATATTTGGCGCGCGAAAAACCGCTATTTTTGCACGGCGATAGCAAGATAAATTTCGAAAAAATAAACGAACTAGCCAAATTTGACATAAATCCTTGCGAAACTATCGCTAACCTCGATGACGCGCTAATGCGCCTTGGCAAACACGCCGTGCTTCACATAAGCGAAATTTACGAATTTAGCAAGATTATCCGATATTTTTTGTATCTAAAAAGGCAAAATTTCGAAGGAAAACTGCGCGCGTATCTCGATAAAATCGAAATTCCAGATAGCATAAAAGCCATAAAAGACTATTTTGACGAAAACGGCGCCTTCAAAGACAGCGTCGATGAGCGTTTCATCGCGCTAAATGAGGCATACAAAATCAAGCGCGAAGAGATTAATCAAACCCTAAAAAAGCTAATCTACACAAAATCCATTTCGCCCTACCTAGCCGACACGCAGATTCACTATATCAACGACAGCGAGACGCTTTTGGTGCGAGGCGGATTTAACCACGCGCTAAAAGGCGCAGTTTTGGGGCGCTCAGCAAACGGATATTTTTATGTCGCACCTGATGCTGTAACCGCGCTCAAATCGGCTCAAAGTGCGATTTTGGATAAAAAAGAAGAAATCATTTTCGAGCATTGTAAAATAATTAGTTCAAATTTCACCAAAAATTTACCGTTTTTGAAATTTATAAACTCATCTTTCGATGAGATTGACGGACTTATCGCAAGAGCGCAGATGATGAGGGCAAATGACTACGAAATCGTGCTAGCTGATAGCTCAAAAGATATAGTAATTAGCGAATTTGCACACCCTGCGCTAAAAAATCCTAAAAAAATCAGCGTGGAATTTATGGGCAAAATTTTGCTGATTACTGGCGTAAATGCCGGCGGAAAATCAATGCTTTTAAAAAGCATAATGAGTGCGTGCCTGCTAGGCAAATACCTGCTTCCTATGCGAATTTGCGCCCCAAAAAGCAAGATTGGCTCGTTTAAGGAATTTGAGCTAATCATGGAAGATCCGCAAAATGCCAAAAACGATATCTCCACATTTGCTGGGCGTATGGTCGCATTTAGCAAGCTTTTTGGGCGCAAGGATATGATTGTAGGCGTCGATGAAATCGAGCTTGGAACTGATTTCGAAGAGGCTGCGAGCCTGTATAGCGCGATGATAGAGCGTCTCATGCAAAACGATATCAAAATGGTCATCACCACCCACCACAAACGCCTCGCAATGCTTTTGGCAAAAGACGCCAATGTCGAGCTAATCGCCGCGCTGTATGATGAGAAAAACAGCGTCCCAAAATACGAATTTTTAAAGGGAATTATCGGCAAATCATACGCTTTTGAGACGGCACTACGATATGGCATAGCGCAAAATTTAGTCGCAGCCGCACGCCAAAATTACGGCGAAAATAAAGAGAATTTAAACGAAGCAATCTCAAAAGCGATAAATTTAGAGCTAGAATTAAAGCAAAAACTAATCACCACCGAGCAAAAAGAGCGCAAACTAGACGCCCTAACCGCCACACTAAAAGAGCAAAAAGAAAACGCGCAAAACGAGCTAGCTGCCACGATTTCTAGGCTAGAAAACGAGTATTACCACGCTATAAACGAGGCCAAACGCACGGTTAGGCTAAATGATACCAAAGAAAAGCAACGCAGTATAAACCACGCAAACGAGCTAGTTAAGGCGATTTCTAAACCGGAATTTAGTGCCAGCGAGCCTGTGGATTTCAAGGTCGGCGATCGCGTAAAATACGGCAAAATCAAGGGCGAAATCGTAAGCCTAAATAAAACTATGGCAATGATTGAAAGCGACGGAATAAGGCTTCGTGTGCCACGCGATATGCTAAAACTAAGCGGAAATCAGCCAGCCCCAGCGCCAAATAAAATCAGCATAAAGGTCGAAAAACCGCGCGAAGCCTCGCTCGTGCTAGATTTGCACGGACTGCGCGCCGATGAGGCGATAACGCGCCTTGATAAATTCATCAGCCAAAGCCTTGTAATGGGCTTTGACGAGGTTATCGTAAAGCATGGAATCGGCACTGGCAAACTAGCCTACGCCGTAAAAGAGTTTCTCAAATCACACCCAAGCGTGAAAGATTTCCGCGACGGAGCCCCGAACGAAGGGGGTTTTGGAAGCAAGGTCGTCAAACTCTAAAATTTGCGTGAAATTTCAAAATTTAGTGTGAAATTTTTGCTTTTATGATATTTGGTATCAGTTAAATTTAATCTACAATCCACTATAATAATATCAAATATCAAAATATAAAAGGTTAGCGATGAAAAATTTCACACCAAATAACGAAATTTTCGGCTTTGCTGGAAACAAAGATTTCGTGCCAGATATTTTTAAAGAATTTTGCAAAGAGCAAGTTTGCCAAATTTTTTTGACGCTGTATAACGCAAATCTTGGTAGCGCTTATCAAATCCCGCATAAATTTAGCCGTAATTGCACCAAAATTCGCCAAATTTTTGATAAATTTATCAAATTTTCACTCGCCAAAAACAGCCTAAATTTCAAAAAAACAACCAAATTTTGCCTTACTTCAAATTTAATCATTTACTCATTTTTACAGGGCAAAAAGGCTCCACTTTGCGCGAGCTTGCCAAAACTCAAAGTCGCCAAAATCATCGCCCTGCTTCAAAACAACGGCGAATTTGGCATTAATTTCGATGCTTCAAGCGGATTTAAAAATTTCGTGTTTGACAAAATTTCATACAAAAACAAAAACTGCCAAATCTCGCTAAATGGCGAGGTTATCGTCATACAAAAGGGCGAATTTCGCCTTGGAATTTTGCCCTTTTTTAGGCAGGTTGGCGACGCAAACGGCGCAGGTATTCAAAGCGACATCGCCCTTGCAATCTCGCAAAATTCGCACCTAAATCTAGACACGCTATATCTAGTCTATCCTAGAAGTGAGCATTTTCGCCGTCATATCGAGGTCAAATCCCACTCTTTCGCGCCGGATTTCACTCTCAAACTCGTCCCTTACAGCATAAATAATAAAATTTTTTTGAAAGGATAAAACATGGTAGGAATTATTTTTGGTAGCTCTATGGGCAACACAGAGGACGCCGCAAAGGCGATTTCAGCGCAACTTGGCATAGAAAATGAGGTCGTAAATGTCGCCGATATCGCCCCTAGCGAGCTTGGCAAATACAGCTCGCTCATCGTAGGAAGCTCGACTTGGAACGACGGCGAGTTGCAGGACGATTGGGCGAGCTTCGATTTTAGCGCTCTTGAAGTTACAGGCAAAACTGTGGCGATCTTTGGCATGGGCGATAGTGCTAGCTACTCGGACGCCTACTGCAACGCAATGGCGGAATTATACGAACAATTCACATCAAAAGGCGCAAAAATCGTAGGCGCGGTGAGCACTGAGGGGTATGAGTTTGACGCTAGCAACGCCGTAAAAGATGGCAAATTCGTAGGACTTGCATTAGATAACGACAACCAAAGCGATTTGACGGATTCTAGAATTAGCGCGTGGGTGGAGCAAATAAAGCCAAATTTGGCGTAAATTTATCTAGTTTGGGGGATACTGTGCCGCGAAATTTTAAAATTTTGTGCGCCTTTTTAAGATACTGCGCCGCGAAATTTAGTGGCGCAATTTTAACCAAAGTGGCGAAATCTCGCCACTTCTAAACCTAAATTTTAAAATTTATTTTGTGTAAAATCCCAAAATTTCGCAAATGTAAATTCTATGAAAATCCTTGTTAGAGTACCACATTTCAGGCTCTTGCGAGCTTATGAAATCCTCTTCTTTAAAATACGAAGTATAGAGTTTTTTGCATTTTAGTATCAAATTTGCCTCTTTAAAACCGATTAAATCCCGCTCTAACAAAACCGAATTTAGCCCGCAATTTGCGGCCTTGTCCTCGTCTTTTCCACTGATTTTGCCACAATATGCCAGAGCCTTTTTATGTCCAGGCTCAAAAAACGAAAGGCTCATAAGCTCGCCTTTTTCGCTAAATTTGAAGGTGTGGCGTTGCGGGCGGATGTAGATGTGCGCTACTGGCTTTTCCCAAAGATAGCCAAATCCACCCCATGAGGCGGTCATTGTGTTGTAGTGTGGGTATTTTTCGCTAGTGCCGCTGCTAACTAGCATCCACTCTTTTCCTACGCTTGAAAACGGCTTTAAAACGCTATCTAAGGCTTTTATATCTGGCTCGTTAAATTTAAAACTCATAAAATTTCCTTTTTTTAAAATTCGCCGAATTTTACCTGTTTTTTGTTTAAATTTGCAAATTTCACGCAGTATTATCATTGCAAGGAGCAAAGCAACGAAGTCAATCTACGAGTTTAAAATTTCAAAGGGTAAATTTACAGAAATAAAAAAGGGATTTGGCAAATTCGCCAAATCCCTGTGTGAAGTATCAAACGGGCTAAATTTTAGCCGTTGCGTTTTTTGATAATTTCTTCGCTTACATTTTTTGGAACTTCATCGTAGTGGTCAAATTCCATTGAGTAAGTAGCTCTTCCTTGTGTTTGGCTTCTAAGGTCAGTTGAGTAACCAAACATCTCTGAAAGTGGGCAGAAAGCGTCGATGATTTTGTTTCCACCGCGTTCGCCCATGTTATTTACTTGGCCGCGGCGTTTGTTTAGATCGCCGATTACATCGCCCATATACTCTTCTGGGGTTTCTACTTCGACTTTCATCATAGGCTCTAAGATAACTGCACCAGCTTTGCGTGCGCCCTCTTTAAAGCCCATTGAAGCAGCTAGTTTAAACGCCATTTCAGAGCTATCGACTTCGTGGTAGCTTCCGTCATATACGGTAACTTTGACATCTTCTACTGGATATCCTGCTAAAACACCGCTTTGCATAGCTTCTTGGCAGCCTTTATCGACAGCAGGGATATATTCTTTTGGAATCGCACCACCTTTGATGTCATTGACAAACTCATATCCGCTACCTGGCTCTAATGGCTCTAAGCGCAAATATACATGGCCGTATTGACCGCGACCGCCTGATTGTTTAGCGTATTTGTATTCTTGCTCGACAGATTTGCGGATAGTCTCGCGATAAGCGACTTGTGGTTGGCCAACCTCTGCATCGACTTTGAATTCGCGTAGCATACGATCGACAATGATTTCAAGGTGAAGCTCACCCATACCGCTAATGATTGTTTGACCGCTCTCTTCGTCAGTTGCTACGCGGAAGCTTGGATCTTCTTGTGCAAGTTTTTGAAGTGCGATACCCATTTTTTCTTGGTCTGCTTTTGTTTTTGGCTCAACTGCGACGCTGATAACTGGATCTGGGAATTCCATACGCTCTAAGATAACTTTGTCTTTTTCGCTAGCTAGTGTATCACCAGTAAGTGTATCTTTTAGGCCTACAATCGCGCCGATTTCGCCAGCGTAAAGCTCTTTGACTTCTTCGCGTTTGTTTGAGTGCATACGCAAAAGTCGTCCAATACGCTCTTTTTTGTTTTTGCCAGAGTTGATTACATAGCTTCCGCTCTCTAACATACCGCGGTAAATTCTAACGAAAGTTAGCTGGCCGACAAATGGGTCAGTCATAATCTTAAATCCAAGACCTGCGAATTCGCCGTCATCAGTAGATAGAACTTCTGCTTCGCTTCCGTCTTCATAAACGCCTTTGATAGCTGGAACTTCGTTTGGAGCTGGTAGATAGGCTACGACAGCGTCAAGTAGTGGTTGAACGCCTTTGTTTTTGAAAGCTGTTCCGCACATCATAGGGAAAAATGCTAGGCTTAGGCAGCCTTTTTTGATACCAGCTTTAATCTCTGCCTCGCTTAGCTCTTCGCCTGCGAAATATTTTTCCATTAAAGCTTCATCTGTCTCAGCGACTGCTTCAATCATTTTGTCGCGATATTCTTGTGCTTTTTCTTTTAGTTCAGCTGGAATTTCGCCTACTTCTGGTGCGCTTGGGCCTTTTGCATCGTCCCAAGTAAGGGCTTTCATAGTGATTAAATCAACTACGCCTTTGAAGTTGTCTTCTGCGCCGATTGGAATTTGAATCGGAACTGGTGTAGCTTTTAATCTATCGCGGACTTGTTGCTCGACATTGAAGAAATTTGCGCCTACACGGTCCATTTTATTTACGAAAATAATTCTTGGGACTTGGTATTTGTTTGCTTGTCTCCAAACAGTCTCGCTTTGTGGTTGCACGCCACCGACTGAACAAAATACAGAAACAGCGCCGTCTAGAACACGCATTGAGCGCTCAACTTCGATAGTAAAATCAACGTGGCCTGGGGTGTCGATTAGGTTGATTTGGTGATCGTTCCAAAAGCAAGTAGTCGCAGCAGAAGTAATAGTAATACCTCTTTCTCTCTCTTGCTCCATCCAGTCCATAGTAGCAGCACCCTCATGCACTTCGCCGATTTTGTGGCTCATACCTGTGAAAAATAGAATTCTTTCGCTTGTTGTTGTTTTACCGGCGTCGATATGAGCGGCAATTCCGATATTTCTAACACGATTAAGTGGAGTTTTTCTTGCCATAGTTTTCTCCTACCAGCGATAGTGGGCAAATGCTTTATTAGCTTCTGCCATTTTGTAAGTATCTTCTTTTTTCTTAAATGAAGAACCTTTTGAATTCGCTGCATCAAGTAGCTCGTAAGCTAAACGCTCGATCATAGTTCTTTCGCTTCTTTTTCTAGCAAAAGTGATGATCCAGCGGATTGCCAAAGCTTGTTGGCGAGCAGGGCGAACTTCGATTGGAACTTGGTATGTAGCACCACCCACACGGCGAGATTTAACTTCCATAAGTGGTTTTACATTTTCGATAGCGTCGTTGAAAACATCGATACCTTTGGCTTCGCCGCCTTTTTTGTCGATCAAATCAAGCGCACCATACATAATCTCAGTCGCAACGCTTTTTTTGCCGTCATACATAAGTGAATTAATAAATTTAGTGATTACTTTATTGCCATAAATTGGGTCAGGCATAACTTCCCTTACGGGAGCTTTTCTTCTTCTCATTTTATTATTCCTTCAAATTTGAAAATTTTACTCAAATTTAACCAAAACCAAGGGTTAAATCTGTCTTAGCTAAACTATTTTTTAGGGCGTTTAGCACCGTATTTAGATCTAGAAACTGTTCTTTTTGCGACACCTGCGGTATCAAGCGCACCACGAACAATGTGATATTTAACACCCGGTAAGTCTTTTACACGACCGCCGCGAACTAGAACAATGCTGTGTTCTTGTAGGTTATGACCTTCACCGCCGATATAGCTGATGACTTCAAAACCGCTTGTTAGCCTTACTTTGGCAACTTTTCTCAAAGCTGAGTTTGGTTTTTTAGGAGTTGTTGTATAAACTCTGGTGCAAACTCCGCGTCTTTGAGGACACTCTTTTAGCGCAGGTGATTTTGACTTTACAGTCACTTTTTTGCGCTCTTTTCTGACCAATTGATTTATGGTTGGCACAGTAAATTCCTTTCATCAAAAAATTTATTAAATAAAAAAGAGATTGATTTTACAAAAAAATTACTTAAACTACTATGAATTTATGCTTTTTCTAAGAAATGTAGATATTTTACTTATTAAATTTAAATGTATGGTGGGTATCTTTGCCCACCATAAGGTTGCCAAATTTTTCGGTGGACAAGGATGCCACCCTACTTATCTAGCACATGTTGTTTTGTAATTCCCTATAAATACTTTCACATTTATTTATGGTTTTAAATATATTATAATATTTTTCTTCCCACTCATTATTTTGTCGAACTATATTTAATATATCGTAGCATTTTTGTATAATCGCCAATTTTATATTTTCTTTATTAAATTCCTGTATTTGACTTGACAACTGATTGTCTAAATTTAGATCTTGTAAAATTAAATATGGAATAAATCTATTACCATGAACTAAAATTCCTAATAGTTCTTTATTTTCATCTAATTTTTTTAATTCATCAATTATATTTTGAATTATCCTGATTGCTTTAACAGCATTGATTGCGGATATTGCTTTTGTTCTTTCATTAAATAATTTTGTATAATAACCATTATTCCCCGTTAAATCACCAACTCTACCTTTTGCTACGGCTATTAATTTTACATCTTCTTGCAGACAAGCCAAAGCAATAATTAATTCATCTAGCACAATTTTTTTATCGTTTGGTATTTCCTTAGAGCCAGATTTATATACATATTCGTAACCTAAGTTTTCGAATTCATTTTTTAATCTAGCTTGATTTGAATCTAATGAGACAAAATCCTTACTACTAATACTATTTTGTGTATTTGATAATTTTGTAATTGTATTTTTATCTATATTTTTACTATTCTCATTTATTTCTATAAGTTGAACAAAAACTTTTACACTTTCCAATAAATCGCTATTTTCGTTATAAATTTCTCCTATTGCACCAGTTGTTTGTGCTCCATTTATTATAGAAACGCCTTTCAATTTAAATGTGCCAGTGTCTTTTGTCGTTGCTTTAACACTTGTTCTTTCAACAGAACTGCATAGTATTTTTATTCCATTGTTATAATAAAAGAAATTCTCTGGCTCATTTTTCAAAACTTCTTTTATGCCAGTATTTACTTCTGTATTTTCTTTGTAAAATCTAATATTTTGAGAAAATAATAAATTGCCATATTCTTTATACCACAAACCTAATTGTTTTGCAGATAATATTCCATAATATACCCTATATGGCTCATTAATATTTCCCCAATTATTCAATATACAATCCATTTCTTTTATGTTTTCTTGACATAAAAATTCATATATATCTTTATTTTTTACTTCTTCAAATTTTAATATTTCTATTCCATCAGAATTAGTAGAATTTACAAAATCATTTATGTGTTTAAGACTGACTGGTGGTAAATTTTGGCTCGAATTATGTATTAGAATAAGATATATTTTTGCTTTATCTAATGCAGTCTCTATTTTATTTCGCATAGCTTTTATTTTATCGTTACAATCATCAAATTTTAAATTTAAAATTTGTGAAATACCTGCAATAAATTTTAATATATCACTTTCTTGAATTCCATTATTTCCATTTGAAAATTTGCTCTGTATAATAAATAATTTTTCTTGTTTTTCATCATAATAAAGTGCATCTATTCCACAATCGTTAAAACCGTCTGTTATATATTGTGTAGCTTCATTTTCATCTATCCCGGTTTTCATCATAATTGCTAATCCAGCCAATGACATTGATAAGAATTTATTTTCATCTATAACAAAATTTCCGTCTTTTTTTGATAATTTATTTTCAAATAAACCCTTTAAGTTTTTTATTATTCTTTTTTGGCTTAAATTTTGTTCCATTTCATTACCTTTAAAATCAGATTATTAATATGTTATTTTACAATAAAATCGCAAATTTATCATTACTTTAAATCAATTTCTCACTGCAAATTTTTATTTATACGCATTTTCTCTTGTGGAAATTTCTATTATTTCTATTGTTGTGTTTTTCGCCGATTACTCGGTAATGAATTCCTACATACCATTTCCAGCGATTTTCGTATCCTTCCATTTTGCCACAGTTTTTCAACGCAAAAGGATTTTCTATTTTTTCAAGCTCTTCCAAAAATATCACAATTCGCTCTGCACTTTTTTTATCGCCAATTTTAATTTTTGTAAGCTGTTTATCTGCTTTTTTTACAAGTCTGATTTTATACATTTTATTCACCAAACATTTGAGCTCTAACTTCTGCTCTTAATGCTTCTTGCTCCGATATTGGCATTTTTTGAATTTCGGCTCTTATTTCTTTGATACTCGGGGCTTCATCTAGCGAATAGCCATTTCGTTTCTCTTTCAAAACCTTAAACGGCAAACCGCCTACTTTTAAGGCTTGTTTTAAAAATATTCTAAGAGCCGTTGTAGTATCAAGCCCCAAATCAGCAAACAACTCATCTGCTTGTTTTTTTAACTTCTCATCTACTCTTAATTGTATTAAACTTGTAGCCATTTTAAATCCTTTTGTATGAAATTTGATTGATTTTGTATTATATCATATTTTTAATTCATACAAATAAGAAATGTCAAAATAAATTATAAATTCAATCTTTAACAATCGCAAAGCGTCCGCCGCCGCAGGCCAGCAAGCAAAGTGAAATTCCGATATAAAGGTATAAAATCTCCGCCTCAAATCCGCCGTGTTTTGATAATGCCAAAAAATCAGGGTGCGCTAGATAAAATATCACGCCGCACAGCCCAAGCACGATGAGCGCGCCCACGCGGGTGAAAAAGCCGATGATTATCATCACTGGTGCGACGACTTCGCCCAAATACACGCCATACGCGATAAACTCAGGCAATCCCTTTGCACCCAGCATACCCTTTATACCGCCCACACCGTTCATTATCTTTGCCACGCCATGCATAAAAAGGCAGACTCCAAGCGTCAAACGAAGCATTAATAATCCAAAATTTGGAAATGATTTAGGCATAGATAGTCCCTTTTGTGGCGAAATTTTAAAATTTTAAAATTTGGCAAAATTCAAGAATTCTAAAATTTTAAAATTTAAAAAAGGGGCGAAATTTCGCCCCCAAAATTATTTTTTAAGCTTGACTTCTTTGTCTTTGTATAGACCGGTTCCGACTGGGATTATGTGACCTAAAATGATATTTTCCTTCAAGTCCTCTAATCTATCAAATTTCGCCGCGATACTTGCCTCGGTTAGAACCTTAGTAGTCTCTTGGAAGGAAGCAGCCGAAATCACGCTATCGCTTCCCACAGCCGCTCTTGTGATACCAAGAAGCACTGGCTCAGCGATCGCTGGCTCGCCACCCATTTTCATAATGCGCTCATTTTCTTCTTTAAACCTGCGGCGGCTGATTAAATCGCCAATGATTAGCTTAGTATCGCCACTATCTATAATGCGGACTTGGCGAAGCATTTGAGATACGATGATTTCGATATGTTTATCGTTAATCGCAACGCCTTGTGAGCGATAGACTTGTTGAACTTCGCTAACTAGGTAGTAATGAAGTGCCTTTTCGCCTAAAATTCTAAGCACATCGTGTGAGCTAATAGAGCCGTCAGTTAGCCTTTCGCCAGCATGGACAAACTCACCGTTTCGGACCTGAATTTGGCGAGATTTATCGATTAGATACTCAGCCACAGTGCCGTCCTCGCCCTCGATGATTACGCGCTCTTTTGAGCTCATAGGTTTGCCAAATCTCACAGTTCCGTCGATGTCAGCGATGATAGCGGTATTTTTTGATTTGCGCGCTTCGAAAAGTTCAGAAACGCGTGGCAAACCACCTGTGATATCTTTCGATTTCGCAGCAGCTTTTGGTGTCCTAGCTAGGATATCAGCGATCGCTACCTCATCTCCGCTAGTTGCAAGAATTTGAGTTTTTGGTCCGATATTGTATTTCATCGGCTCGCCCTTGCTAGGTGTGATTACGATAGCTGGTTTTACGCCTTGCGGTAAATACTCATTAATCACCAAGCTACTATGTCCTGTCGCTTCATCGTATTGCTCAGTAGCAGTGTAACCTGGCTCGATATCCTCGTAGCTAACCACACCAGCGCACTCAGCTACCACAGGGGTAGTATATGGATCCCATTGAGCGATTACGGTGTTTTCTTCTTTTTTAGGTTTTGCGATGATATCATCAAATTTAACCTTGCTATTATCGTTAAATACAAGCACAGATTCGCGTGGGATATAGTGTCTGATAGCCTCTCTGCCGTTTTCATCAGAGATTACAGCATACATACCTTTTTCGGTTACGATATTTCCCTTTTTGATATCTTTTAGACGCTCTAAATAATCGCCTTTTAAGATGAAATATTTGATCTCGCCAACTGCGCCTGATTTGATTTTTTGAGTTACAGGCTCGCCGTCTTGGACGCAAATTTCACTAGCAAACGGCACGCGAGCTGGGATATTCCAGTCTGTTTTGATGATTTCGACCAAACTCTCGTTTTCTTCGATATTATCGCCGTCTTTGCAAACGATATAGTATTTGCCCTCGACCTTACCGCTAACACCAGCTAGTTCGTTTGGTTTAGCCAAATCGTGGCGGCGGATATTGTATTTGACCTCATCTTTTTTGCTTTTTACAGAGATATTGACATCATCGTGAGTTACTTCTATGCTTACCTTACCGCTAAATGGAGCTTTGATTTTTGGTTCGACCAAAAGCACAGCAGCATTTCGGCGGTTCATTACGATATTTTTGCCATTGTTTTCATAAGTTTTGACATTGTAATATCTGATATAGCCCTCATCACTAGCGATGACCTTATCTGCTTGTTGATCAGTAGCAGCCGTTCCACCTGCGTGGAAGGTTCTTAGGGTTAGTTGCGTTCCTGGCTCGCCGATTGATTGAGCTGAGATGATACCGACAGCCTCGCCTGGTTTTACCAGTTTGCCCTCGCCCAAATTCACGCCATAGCATTTAGCGCAAACGCCCTTGTGAGCCTTGCAAGTAATCGGAGTTCTAATGCTAACTGATTTAATTCCAGCATCTACGATAGTGCGAACCTCTTTTTCGCCAAGAAGTGTGCCCTCGGTAAATAAAATTTCATTTGAAACTGGATCAATCACATCTGCACTTAGCACGCGACCCAAAATTCTATCGGCTAAATTCTCGACCAAAGTTCCGTTTTCGACGATTTCAGTTACTTCGATACCCTCGTGTGTGCCACAATCATGGATTGTAACGCGGACATTTTGAGCGACATCGATTAGCTTACGAGTAAGGTAACCAGCATTTGCCGTTTTAAGCGCAGTATCGGCTAGACCCTTTCTCGCACCGTGGGTTGAGATGAAGTATTCGTTTGCATCTAGTCCCTCACGGAAATTTGATGTAATCGGGGTCTCGATAATCGAGCCATCTGGCTTAGACATCAAACCACGCATACCAGCTAATTGGCGAATTTGCTCTGAACTACCACGAGCGCCACTATCAGCCATCATATAGATTGAGTTAAAGCCGTCTTTGTCATTTTTCATCAAATCCATCATCTCATCGGCTAGTTTTTTAGTCGTGCTTGTCCAAATTTGAATAGTTTTATTATATCTCTCGCCCTCAGTTAGCAAACCGCCAGAGTATTGGTTTTGGACTTCGCGGACTTGATTTTTCGCGTCCTCGATCAAATTTGACTTAGAATTTGGCACGATGATATCTGAAACAGCGATTGAAATTCCAGCTTTTGTAGCGGATTCGAAACCTAAATTTTTAAGGTTATCTAGGAATTCAGCACTTACTTCCAAACCGCCATTTTTATAGACATAATCAACTAGTTCTGCGATATCTTTTTTCTTTAATTTTTTATTCCACAATGTATCTGGGATAAAATCAGGTAAGATCGATTTGATGACCAATCTACCAGCTGTCGTAAAGATAATGCGACCATCGACCATAGTTTTGATTTTAGCGTGGATATCAAGAGAGTTCGCCTCCACAGCGACCATAACCTCATCGACATTGGCAAAAATTTTGTTTGTGCCTTTTGCGCCGGCTTTTTCAAGGCTAAGATAATAAATTCCCAAAACCATATCTTGCGAAGGCACAGCCACAGGCTTACCGCTAGCTGGAAGCAAGATATTCATAGAACTTAGCATTAAAATTTTGCACTCTGCGATTGCCTCTTGGCTTAGTGGAACATGCACAGCCATTTGGTCGCCGTCGAAGTCAGCGTTGAAAGCCGCACAAACAAGCGGGTGCAAACGAATAGCCTTACCCTCGATTAGCACTGGGTGGAATGCTTGAATTGACATTTTGTGAAGTGTCGGCGCACGGTTTAGCATGACAGGGTGGCCTTTAACGACCTCTTCTAGGCACTCCCAAACCTCATTTACCTTGCCCTCAATCATTTTTTTGGCTTGTTTTACGGTTGTTGCATAGCCTTTTTCTTGAAGTCTAGCTATCAAATGCGGTTTAAATAGCTCTAATGCCATTGTTTTTGGCAGACCGCATTGATCCATACGCAAATTTGGACCTACGACGATAACTGAACGACCAGAGAAATCGACGCGTTTTCCAAGCAAATTTTGTCTGAAACGGCCTTGTTTTCCTTTGATAATCTCGCTTAGAGATTTTAGTGGGCGTTTGTTTGCGCCTTTTACAGCGTTTGCCTTTCTGCCGTTATCAAATAGAGCATCGACAGCTTCTTGGAGCATGCGTTTTTCGTTGCGAATAATAATCTCTGGCGCATCAAGCTCTAAAAGTTTTTTAAGGCGAGTGTTGCGATTGATAACTCTGCGGTATAAATCATTGACATCTGAAACCGCAAATTTACCGCCGTCAAGGCTAACTAGCGGTCTTAAATCCGCTGGTAGAACTGGCAAATTTGTAATCATCATCCACTCTGGTTTGTTGCCAGAATTTAAAAAGCTCTCTACGACTTTTAGGCGTTTGATTATATTTTTTTTCTTTAATTCTGAATTTGTGCTAGCCATTTCTTCTTTCAAATTTGAAAGAATTTCGACCAAATCAAGATCTGCTAGCATATCTCTGATAACTTCGCCACCCATTTTAGCCACAAAACCAGTTTGCTCAAATCTCTCGCGCAAGCTTTGGTATTGCTCTTCGTTTAAAACATCGTATTTTTCGACTTTTTTAGTGTTTTCGTTATCATAATACGCACTACCAGCGCTCTCTACGATATACGCCTCGTAGTAAAGCACGCGCTCTAAATCTTTCATTTTGATATTCAAAAGCGTGCCGATACGGCTAGGGAGCGAATTTACATACCAAATGTGCGCTACTGGGGTAACTAGCTCGATATGTCCCATGCGTGTGCGGCGAACCTTAGAACTAGTGATTTCTACACCACATTTTTCGCATTTCCAGCCTTTGTAGCGCATTTTTTTATATTTTCCGCAAATGCACTCATAATCCCTTACTGGACCAAAAATTTTAGCGCAAAACAAGCCGTCTCGTTCAGGTTTTAGCGTGCGATAATTGATAGTTTCTGGCTTTTTAACCTCGCCGTGGCTCCAATTTTTGATTTGCTCAGGGCTAGCAAGTCTTATGGCAAATACATCAAAATCTT
This sequence comes from Campylobacter sp. JMF_14 EL1, assembly GCF_027737585.1. Taxonomy (NCBI): domain Bacteria; kingdom Pseudomonadati; phylum Campylobacterota; class Epsilonproteobacteria; order Campylobacterales; family Campylobacteraceae; genus Campylobacter; species Campylobacter sp. JMF_14 EL1. The sequence continues at coordinate 82,275 of NZ_JAOVTW010000002.1, read as the reverse complement.
GAACTCTACCGTCTTCTTTAATTTCAATTTTTTCTAAGCTATTGTTTTCGCTCATTTCTTTTCCCCGTTTCCGTAAATTTCAACATCCAAAGCAAGTGATTTAAGCTCGTTTGTTAAAACAAAAAATGTCTCAGGAATTCCTGTTGTTGGAACATTTTCGCCTCTGGTAAGTGCTTTATACGCCGCCAAACGACCATCGACATCGTCTGATTTGACGGTTAGCATTTCGCGCAAGGTATATGCCGCGCCATAAGCTTCAAGCGCCCAAACTTCCATTTCTCCAAATCTTTGACCACCAAATAGCGCTTTACCGCCGACTGGTTGCTGTGTAACAAGACTGTAAGGGCCTGTGCTTCTAGCATGGACTTTTTCATCGACAAGGTGGTGGAGTTTGAGATAATACATACAACCCACATTTACGCGCTCTTTAATCTTTTCGCCCGTGCGTCCATCATAAAGCTCGGTTTTGCCATCAGCGTCGATTTTCGCCATTTCAAATAGTTTCGCAAAATCCTCAGGCACGATTCCCTCAAAAATCGGAGCTGCAAATCTAACGCCCTTGCTCCAATCTCTGGCATATTTCAAAAGCTCTTCATCGCTGATTTTTTCTAGCGTTTTCTTAGCGTCCATAAGCTTAGAAACATTTGCAATATCAATCATTTTAGCACGAAGTTCTTTTAGCCACTCGCCAGTTTTTTGCTCTAAAATTTCAGCGATTTGCTCGCCCAAACGCCAGCCTACTAGACCTAAATGGCTCTCCATGATTTGACCGATATTCATACGGCTTGGAACGCCTAGCGGATTTAGGACGATATCTACTCTTTGACCATTTGGAAGGTATGGCATATCGACCTCTGGGACGATATTTGATACGATACCTTTGTTTCCGTGGCGTCCAGCCATTTTGTCGCCGACTTTTAGTTTGCGTTTAGTTGCGACATAGACTTTGACTAGTTTTACTACGCCACTTGGCAAGATATCATCTTTCTCCAAAATTTCGATTTTTTCATCGTGCTCTTCTTTAAGCTTTCGTTTTTCGTTTTGGAAGTGGTTTTTCAAATCCTCATACTCTTTTTGAATTTTCTTAGAGTAACCTTTGATAAACGAATTTAGCGTAAAGCGGTTTGAGCTTTCAAGCTCTTCTTTGCTGACAATATCGCCTTTGTTATACTCTTTTTTATTTAGGCTTTGCGCGCTTTCTAGCTTGCTTTTTGATAGCAATGCTACGACTTTTAGCATTTCTTCGCGGTCCAGCATCAAAAGTCTATCGTGATGCTCGCGCTCTAACTCTGTCTTTTCGTCCTCATAAGCTTTGTTTGTTCTAGGATCTTTTTCATAGCCTTTTTTGGTGAAAATTTTGACATCGATTACCACGCCTTCCATAGAAGCTGTCGCATAAAGTGATTTATTTACCACATGTCCTGCTTTTTCGCCAAAAATCGCTCTTAAAAGTCTTTCCTCTGGGGTTGGTTTTACTTCGCCTTTTGGAGTTACTTTTCCTACCAAAATCATACCAGGTTTGACATGAGTTCCGATTTTGATAATTCCGCTCTCATCAAGGTGAGAAAGCTCTTCTTCCTTGATATTTGGGATATCTCTGGTGATCTCTTCTACACCATCTTTTAACTCTCTGGCTTCAATCTCTTTCTCATAAATATGCACGCTTGTGTATTCATCAGCGCGAATCATCTTCTCGCTCATTACGACGGCGTCCTCGTAGTTATAACCATGCCATGGCATAAACGCGATTAGAGCATTTTTACCGATAGCTAGCTCGCCACCGTCCATGCTAGGGCCGTCTGCGATGATTTGTCCTTCTTTGACACTATCGCCTTTGCGCACAATTGGGTGCTGAGAAAATGTCGTGTTTTGGTTAGTGCGTAAATTTTTCTCCATTGAGTAGTGATCGATAAACGGACCTTTTTCATCTTCGCCTAAGATAAAGATATTTTTGTTATCTACTTTTTCGACCACACCGGCTCTTTTAGCTTTAATCGCTTCCCAAGAATCCCTAGCGATAGTCGCCTCCATACCTGTGCCTACAATCGGAGCAGTTGCGTATAGAAGTGGAACTGCTTGGCGTTGCATATTTGAACCCATTAGTGCGCGGTTCGCGTCATCGTGCTCCAAAAATGGAATAAGTGAAGCAGCCACACCAGCAATCATACCAGAGCAAAGGTCGATTAGAGTGATGTCCTCGCGTCTAGCCATAAGGTTTTCGCCGTCTTTTCTAGCTTCTAGCATTTCCTCGATAATCGCGCCGTTTTCGTCTAATTTAGCAGAAGCAGGAGCAATTACATGACCCTCTTCTTGTGTAGCAGTTAGATAAACGATTTCGTCTGTTACCTTGCCATCGACGACCTTTTTATAAGGAGCTTCGACAAAGCCTAAATCATTTACCTTAGCGTAAGTTGCAAGGGTATTGATAAGACCGATGTTTTGACCCTCTGGGGTTTCGATTGGACAAATTCTACCATAGTGAGTCGGATGGACATCGCGCACCTCAAATCCAGCGCGCTCTTTAACCAAACCGCCCTCGCCAAGAGCAGATAAACGACGCTTGTGAGTAACCTCGCTAAGTGGGTTTGTCTGATCCATAAATTGGCTTAACTGACCGCCTGTGAAGAATTCCATAAGTGTAGTTGTGATGATTTTTGGATTGACAAAATCATAAGGCATAAGCTCATCGATATTTCCGCTAATACTTGCAAATTTATCTTTTATAGCTTTTTGAACCTTGATAAATCCAAGGTGCATTTCACTAGCCAAAAGCTCGCCGATAGAGCGAATTCTACGATTGCCTAGATTATCTCTATCATCGATAAAGCCTTCGCCATTTTTAACTTTTATCAAATATTTTGCTGTTTTTATAATGTCTTCGTTAGTTAGCACCGTTACATACTCTGGTGTTTCGTTGCCAAGTTTGTGGTTCATTTTCATACGGCCGACTTTTGTAAGGTCGTATCTTTCAGGGTTGAAAAACAGATCATTTACAAACGATCTTGCAGTCTCTTTAACCACTGGCTCGCCAGGGCGCATAACTTTATAAATTCTAATAGCTGCTAAATCATTTTCATCATCAACGCCTTCGCTTTGTTGTAAAATTTTAAGAGCTTCGCTATCTTGGGCAAATGAGTTGATGATAGAGGCATCGACACCGCTAGCTAGGTCGTTTGCGATTGTAAATTTTTTCTGTGAATTTGCAATAGCGACTAGCTTGGCTTCATCTAACGCGGCAAGCGAATCGTATATAACCTCGCCACTATCTTTATCAAAAATCGCGTCTGCTAAGTGGCGCTCTGCTAAAATTTCAGCTGGGTATTCTATAAGCTTTAACCCCTCTTCTGCCAATTTTTCAGCTTTTTTTAGAGTTAAACGCTTGCTTGCTTGGTGCAAAACCTCGCCTTTTTCGTTGATGATATCATAATCAAGTCTGCCAGCATACTCTTTTGGATCGAAATCTGTTAAGAATTTGCCTTTTTTGACATAGATTGTTTTAATCGGATAAAATAGTTTTATAATGTCTTGTTTTTTATATCCAAGTGCGCGGAAAAGTATAGTAATAGGAACCTTGCGTCGTTTATTAATGCGCACATACAATACATCTTTCGCATCGTATTCGAAATATAGCCAGTTGCCGCGATCTGGTATGATTTGGGCTGTGTAGATTAGTTTGTTTAATACAGTCGGGCTCTCTTCTTCTTTGAAAATAACGCCAGGACTTCTGTGTAGTTGATTTACCACGACACGCTCGACACCGTTGATGATAAATGAAATTCTATCGGTGATAAGCGGAATATCGCGAATATAAATATCTTGTTCTTTTATATCTTTTACGCCGATTTTTTCGCCTGTTTTATCATCTCGCTCATGCACGATTAGGCGAATTTTCATCTTTAAATTTACAGAATATGTAAGACCACGCTCCATACACTCTCTAATCGAGTATTTTGGCTTGGAAAGCTCGCTACTTACATACTCGATGCTTAGTCTGTTTTGAGCATCATGAATAGGAAAGATAGCACGGAAGACTTTTTCTATACCACTATCTGCATTTGAGTTATCAAGATTTAAAAAGTGATCAAAACTTTTTTTTTGTAATTGTAATAAATTTGGTATCTCTATATCTTTTGGGACCTTAGAAAAATCAACTCTAAGACGATTACCTGAATATAAGCTATTTAACATTCTACTACCTCGTAGTTGTATTTTAAGAAAGAAGTGTCGGCACTCACGCACCGACACACATTATGATTTGCAAAACTAATAAATTTTGCGAGATTATTTAAGTTCGACCTTAGCGCCTGCTTCTTCAAGCTCTTTTTTAGCTTTTTCAGCATCTTCTTTGCTAACGCCCTCTTTAAGAACAGATGGTGTAGACTCAGTAGCGTCTTTTGCCTCTTTAAGACCAAGACCTGTAAGAGCACGAACGACTTTAATAACATTGATTTTTTTGTCGCCTGCATCAACTAATACGATATCGAATTCAGTTTTTTCCTCAGCTGCTGCTGCACCTGCTGCTGCACCTGCTGCGCCAGCTACCATAACAGGAGCTGCACTAACGCCGAATTTCTCTTCGAATTCTTTAACTAATTCGCTAAGCTCTAAAACTGAAAGATTAGAAATGAATTCTAATACATCTTCTTTTGTAATTGCCATTGTTTTTCTCCTAAATTTTTATTTTATGCTGTTTGTTCTTTTTTTTCTTTAAGCGCATTTAAGCCGATTGTAAAATTTTGAATCGGTGCGTTCCAGACTTGAAGTAACATTGCGATAAGCTCGTCTCTGCTTGGCATTTTTGAAAGCGCGCGAACTTTTTCGATGCTAGTAACTTCACCATCGACATAAGCAGTTTTAAGTGCAAATGCTTCGTTTTTCTCTTCAAATTTAGCAGCAACTTTACATACTGAAAGTTGATCGCCCCATAAGAAAATATTTGTATCTTTGAAACTCATACCATCTTTTTCGGCGTTTTTCAAAGCGATAGCTGCTAATGTGTTTTTGATAACTCTGACTTTTACATCAAGCTCACGAGCGCTATTTCTAAGTTCTTCTAGTTTTTTAACATCTAGACCTTTGAAATCAGATATAACAATAGCTTCGCTATTTTTGAAAGCTTCGCTTAGTTCTGCTACGATTTGTGATTTTTCATCTCTCGTCATTAGGTTTCTCCTTTCCGATCGGTGATTTCAAGCCAAGAGATTTAAATTTAAGCTAGTTAAATTTAAATCAATTAAGTCAAAGCGACCTTGAACTATCTCCAATCTAAGATAAAAATTTTAAATTTTTATTTTAAATCAATAACTTCTTGGCTATCAAGAGTAACAGCTGGGCTCATAGTTAGCGAAAGTGCTGCATGAGTCACATATCTACCTTTTGCAGTAGCTGGTTTGTGTTTGTTAATGGCTTTGATAAATGTTGTGACATTATCCAAAAGTTGTTCTTTGCTAAAACTTACTTTTCCAAGACCAGCGTGGATATTTCCTTGTTTATCAACGCGGAAATTTACTTGACCACCTTTTGCATTTTTGACAGCTTGTGCTACATCCATTGTAACAGTACCTGTTTTAGGGTTTGGCATTACGCCTTTTGGTCCAAGAATTCTACCTACTTTACCGACTAATCCCATTAAATTTGGAGTAGCGATAAGAACATCGAAATTTATAATACCTTTTTGGATTTCCTCGATTAAATCATCTGCGCCTACGATATCAGCACCAGCCTCTTGTGCCTCAGTTGCTTTTGCATCTTTTGCGATAACAGCAACGCGGACAGTTTTTCCTGTGCCAGCTGGTAAAACGATAGAGCCGCGAACCATTTGGTCTGCGTGGCGTGGATCTACATTTAGTTTAAGAGCGATTTCAACAGTTTCGTCAAATTTAGCAGATGCTAGACCTTTTACTGTATCGATAGCCTCAGATATATTGTATAGTTTATTAGAATCAACTTTTTTCAAAAGTTCATTAAATCTTTTCGAATTTTTTGACATATATTTCTCCGCAATTTTAAAGTGCTACCGCTTTTATTTAAATCTTAGCGGTCAAAAGATTAATCTACTATGGTAATACCCATAGAGCGTGCAGAACCAGCAATGATTCTAGCTGCTTGTTCGCGATCGTTGGTATTTAAATCAGCGATTTTTTTCTCAACGATTTCCAAAACTTGCGCTTTTGTTAAAGTCGCAACTTTTTTCTTCAAAGGATTGTCTGAACCTTTGTCGATTTTAGCTGCTTTTTTAATCAAATCTGTCGCAGGTGGTTGTTTTGTGATAAATGTAAAGCTTTTATCAGCATAAACAGTGATAACAACAGGGATATTATAACCTGCCATATCTTTTGTGCGCTCGTTAAATGCTTTACAAAATTCCATAATATTTACGCCTTTTTGACCCAAAGCTGGACCAACTGGCGGACTTGGATTTGCTTTTGTAGCGGCGATTTGTAATTTAATCTCACCAACAACTTTCTTAGCCATTTACTATACTCCTTATTAAATTTTTAAATTATCTTTTCGACTTGTGAATATGAAATTTCAATCGGCGTGCTTCTACCAAAGATAGAAACATTTAATCTAAGCTTGCCGTGAAGCATATCATACTCTTCGACAATACCATTAAAATTCGCAAATGGTCCATCGATAATTCTAACAGTCTCGCCCTCATCAAAATTGATTTTTGGTTTTGGTGCTTGACGATTATTGATTTTTTCAAGAATTATTGCGATATCTTTTTCCAATAAAGGAGAAGGTTTTTTAGCCTCGCCGATAAAGCGACTAACTTTTGGCAAAATTTGAATTCTATGCCACAAAGTAGTGTCTAAATCTAAATTTGCAAAACAATATCCAGGATATAAACTTCTCTCTTTGATAGTTTGTTTTGTGTTTTTGACCTCGATAACATCTTCTGTGGGAACTAAAACCTCACCGATTTTATCCGCAAGCATCTCATCAGCTTTTAGAGCTTCGATAGCATTTTTTACTGCCATTTCACTGCCAGCATAAGTCTGAATTGCATACCATTTATGTGCCATAAAAAAACCTTTCTATGCAGTAATTGCAGTAGACATTAGAAAATCTACCAAAGCCAAAAATAACGCTATGACCACAACCACAACAACTACTGAAATATAAGCAGTTCTTGTTTGCTCTTTTGTTGGAAAAATTACCTTATCTAATTCTATTCTTGCTTGTCTATAATATTCTTTAATTTTTTCCATAATCCCTATCCTCGTGGCAGGGCAAGAGGGATTCGAACCCCCAACCATCGGATTTGGAATCCGGCGCTCTACCGTTGGAGCTATTGCCCTATAAACTTATTTAAGCTTAACTTCCTTGTGAAGTGTGTGTTTTTTTAATCTAGGGCAGTATTTTTTAAGTTCCAATTTTTCTGTTGTTGTTTTGCTGTTTTTATAAGTGCTGTAATTGATATCTCCGCACTCAGAACATTTTAGACCAATTTTTACTCTACTTGAATTTTTTGCCATATTACTTCCTTAAATTTAAAAAAACAGACGGATTCGAAAATCCGTCTGTATAAAAATTATGCAATGATGTTTGAAACAACACCTGAACCAACAGTTCTACCACCCTCACGGATAGCGAATCTTGTTCCTTGTTCAAGAGCAACAGGAGCGATAAGCTCAACTGTGATTTTAACATTATCACCAGGCATAACCATCTCTGTGCCAGCAGGTAGAGTGATTGAGCCAGTAACATCTGTTGTTCTAACATAGAATTGTGGTCTATAATTGTTAAAGAAAGGAGTGTGGCGTCCGCCTTCCTCTTTTGTTAGAATATAAACTTCACCTTCGAATTTTGTGTGAGGAGTAATTGATTTTGGTTTGCATAGAACCATACCTCTTTCAACTTCTTCTTTTTTAGTTCCTCTTAGCAATACACCAACATTATCGCCAGCTTCGCCTTGATCCATCTCTTTTCTAAACATCTCAACGCCAGTAACTGTTGTTGTTTGAGTTGGTTTAAGACCAACGATTTCGATTGTGTCGCCTACTTTAACAACACCTTTTTCGATTCTACCAGTTACAACTGTACCACGACCTGAGATTGAGAAGATATCTTCGATTGGCATCAAGAAATCTTTATCAGTGTCACGAGTTGGAGTTGGGATATAGCTATCAACAGCGTTCATAAGATCCATGATTTTTGCTGACCACTCGCCGTCGTTACCAGCTTTTGCCTCTTCAAGAGCTTGAAGTGCTGAACCAGCTACGATTGGAGTATCATCGCCTGGGAAATTGTATTCATTTAGAAGCTCTCTAACTTCCATTTCAACTAGTTCTAGAAGCTCAGGATCATCAACCATATCAGTTTTGTTTAGGAAAACAACAATGTATGGAACACCAACTTGGCGAGATAGCAAGATGTGCTCTCTTGTTTGTGGCATAGGACCATCAGCTGCTGAAACAACTAGGATAGCGCCGTCCATTTGAGCAGCACCAGTAATCATGTTTTTAACATAGTCAGCGTGGCCTGGGCAATCAACGTGAGCATAGTGGCGAGACTCTGTTTCATACTCAATGTGAGATGTAGCGATAGTGATACCGCGCTCTTTTTCCTCAGGAGCATTATCGATATTGTCGTAATCTTTAAGCTCAGCAAGACCTCTTCTAGAAAGAACAGCAGAAATAGCAGCTGTCAAAGTAGTTTTACCATGATCGACGTGACCAATAGTACCAATGTTTACGTGTGGCTTGTTACGAGTAAATTTTTCTTTAGCCATCATATCCTCCGTTATTAATTTGTGGTTACACAATAAAAAACTAAGCAATTTTCTAAATGGAGCTCATAGCGGGACTTGAACCCGCGACCTCTTCCTTACCAAGGAAGTGCTCTACCTCTGAGCCATATGAGCATTACCCCTGGCCAAGAGAAATCGCTACCTACTATCTGACAATGTAAGACGAAATTTGGATATAAAAGCGTATAAAAGCATTAAGTTTTTACAGCTCCCAGTAAAACCCAAATGGAGCGGGAAACGGGGCTCGAACCCGCGACCCTCAGCTTGGAAGGCTGATGCTCTAGCCAACTGAGCTACTCCCGCATAGATTCATGGTGGTGAGACGTGGATTCGAACCACGGAAGACATAGTCAGCAGATTTACAGTCTGCCCTCGTTGGCCACTTGAGTATCTCACCTAATGAAAATCTGGTCAAACACTGTTACAAAAAAATGGAGCTGGTGAACGGACTTGAACCGCCGACCCACTGCTTACAAGGCAGTAGCTCTACCAACTGAGCTACACCAGCATTTTGAAATTGAAGTTTGGATTATATCTGAAAAAAAAATCTTTGTCAAGGCTAAATCAGCAAAATTTTAAAATTTTACTCTTTTTTGTTATAATCACTCAAATTTTGATAAAGGATTGTTATGAAAATCGTTCCTTGGATTATCGTTATATTTATGATTTATGTGGTGTATTATTTTATTTCTCGTTCCGAAAAGCGCATCACAGCGCTAGAAAAGCGACTAAACCAAGCCGAGAGCAACTACGACGAGCTAAAAAAACAGATCGAAACCAACCGCATGCTAATCCAAGAAAACAGCCCAAAAGAGCCAGAAGTAGAAGAAAACGCTTACGAGGATTGAAATTTAATTATTATTCGGCATAAAATAAAGAGGTTAAAAATATGAAACCTTTTTGGTTATTTGTTCTAGGTATTTGCGTCTGCGAATATACGGGTTCCTCTCGTAATTTTTCCCCAATTTTGATAATAGTATTTTGTCGTTTGTCGATAAAATTTTGCCATTGTTGTCCTGTGTTTTCGCCATTAAGCGGTATTGCATTTGTTTTAAATCTCGCTGTGCTTTGATTATTTCCGCTTGCGCATTTCCCTTTGTTTGTTTAGCATTTTTTGTCGCTTCTCGTAGCCGTTGTTCGTAAATCGCTTGTAGTCGTTCATCGGCTTTTCTGGCGCTTTTTTGTCCGTTAAATAATCCAGCCACATTACCGCCAAAAGTGCTGTTATCATTATTAAAAATTCGCCTATCATTTTCGCCTATTTTCCTTTCGTATCCGTAAGTATTATACTTCCAATATTTGCCGTCAATTAAGTTGCCTTTTGTCTCAAATTTTACGGCATCGTTTGCATAATATCCTGCTTGTTTTAATGATTTTTTAATATCAATTCCAAGATTAGCGCACCTGTTCCACTTATGGCTATGTGCGAAGCTACATTTGGATTTATGAAGCCGTTGCTTAGGAATTGTTTTGCGTTTTGGTCGAGGATTGCATTTTCGCCCTTTTCAACTCCCCTAGATAACGCTTGTGATAACCCCCTAGCATAGGCTTCCCGCATTGCATTTGCATTTTGCTTAGTTGATAGTTCGCCACTAATTCTTTCGCCAAAAGCACCAAAATTGTGATTAAGCCACCTATTATAGACGCCATCTCTTACTCCTATGCACCAAATTTTATCAAAGCGCCCTAGCAATCAGTTCTAGCGGATTTACGCATTTCATATCGATTTGCGCTAAGCCAAAGGCGTTATTTAGTTGCATTCTGCACGCGCTACACTCTGCACTTACGATTTTTAGGGGGCTATCTTTGAGCGAGGCGACCTTGTCTAAGCCAGCCTTGCGCGAGAGATGATATTTTTCACTCTGCATTGTTACACCGCCAAATCCACAGCATTGATCGGCGTTTGGCATTTCGATTATTTCGTAATTTTGCGAGAGCAAATTTCGCGGTTCGCGCCAAATTCCTTGCATTTTGCGTGAGTGGCACGGATCGTGGTAGGTGATTTGCCCTATTTTTCCGCGCTCTGATAAAATTTCTTTTAAATTTGTAAATTTATCAAAATACTCCGTCGCTAGATAAATTTTGCTCGCCACAGCCTTTGCACGCTCTTGCCAATGCGAATCGCCCTCGAAAAAATGCACATAATCGACTTTTAGCATACCAGAACAAGTCGCCTCTGGAACGACGATAGCGTCGAGATTAGCTAGCATTTTTTCAAAATACTCTATGTTAAATTTCGCGTTTTTCTCCACAGAGCCAAAATCCCCAGTAAAATACTGCGGCGCGCCACAGCAGGCTTGCTTTTTCATCAAATTCACATTTAAATTTAGGCTTTTTGCGATTTTCAAAAACGCCTCGCCAATGCCCGTATATGCGTAGTTTCCCATACAGCCGATAAAAAGCCCGATAGTTTTGCTTCCGCCATTGTCGATAAATTCAGGGTGTGAGTTCATAAAGCTTTTTTTCGCTAAGCTAGGCAGTGTGCGCTCCACGCTCATCATAGGCACCGAAAATCGCGGTCTCATCGTATTTCCGCGCTCGCTGTCTTTTTGCGTCTTAAAGGCGCACGGCACGAAAAAATACCCTAGCCTAGCTGCTAAATCCAAAATTTTGCGGTGGCTCAAAAACCAAAACGCAGCCCTTTTATACCACGCTATGCCAAATTTTTGCGCGATTTTGTAGCGCGCGTTTTCAATCGCAGTATCGGTAGGTAGGGAGTCGTTGCACACATCGACACAACTTGTGCATAAAAAACAGCTCTCAAAGATATTTTTCATATTTTTATCGAGTTCGAGTTCGCCCCGCTCGACCGCACCAAGCAGGTCCAAAAACCCGCGCGGGCTGGTAACTTCGTCGCTATTGATATTATGAATCGTGCAGGCTGGAATACATTTGCCACATTTTACGCATTTATCGCTTAGGGTTTTGAAATCATACATTTTTTACACCGTTTTTGAGAATTTTTTCTCACCCAAATTTTTGTGCATATACTCATCAAAACACATTGCGATATTGCGGATTAGAAGCGTTCCAGTCGGCGTTACGCTAAGCTCATCGTCTGAAATTTTCACAAAATCTTTAAGATATTCAAGCTCTTTTAGAGAATTTGCAAAATGCTCGAAAAATTTAATATTATGCTTGGCTTCGATCTCTTTGATATTTACCCTGAAATTCGCCATTAGGCTCATTACGACATCTTTGCGAAGCAAATCCTCGCTATTTAACAAAATTCCTTTGAAAAACGGCAATTTACCGCTATCAATCGCCTCCTCATACGGCGCCATATCTTTGAAATTTTGCGCATAATGCCTCTCGCCCTCGCCGATACTAGTAAGCCCAATGCCCACCAAATCCGCGCCACCTTTTGTGGTGTAACCTTGGAAATTTCTATGAAGCGTGCCGTCTTTAAGCGCAGCATGAAGCTCGTCGCTTGGCTTAGAGTAGTGATCCATGCCGATTGGCTCGTATCCATTAGCGGTCAAAAAATCATGGGTAAATTTTAAAATTTCAAGCTTGATTTTTGGCGCAGGAAGTGTGCTTTCGTCAAATTTACGCATTGATTTTTTTATCCATGGAACATGGGCGTAATTAAATATCGCAAAACGATCTGGGTTAAGGCTAAGCGCCAAATTTAGCGTTTCTTGGAAAGTCGCTAAATTTTGATATGGCAAACCATAAATCAAATCCATATTAATCGACTTTATCCCAGCCTTTCGCGCCATATCCATTACGCTTTTTGTCAGCTCATAAGGCTGAATTCTATGGATTTCTTTTTGCACGCGCTCGTTAAAATCCTGCACGCCGTAACTTATGCGGTTAAATCCATGCGAAATAAGCACATCAAGCTGCTGCTGTGTGAGAAATCTAGGGTCAATCTCACAGCTAATCTCAGCGTCAGCGCTAAAATTTTTAAAATGTTTTTTTATGTTTTTTATGTGGCGATCTAGTTGTTCGGCGTCGAAATATGTCGGTGTGCCACCACCAAAGTGCATTTGTGTAACCACCCTGCTAGCGTCTAAATGCTCGCACAAAATATCCATTTCGCGATCTATATAGTCTAAATACCTGTCCATTTTATCGCGTTTGCCAGTGTAGATGACATTACAGCCACAAAAATAGCACGCCGAACGGCAAAATGGCATGTGAAAATAAAGCGAGAGTGGGGCGTTTTTGTCTTGGGTTTTTAGCTCGTTTATATACTGCTCGTAGCTGAAATTTTGGCTAAATTCTAGCGCAGTGGGATAGCTCGTGTAGCGCGGTCCTGGGCGCGAAAATTTAGCATACGCGTCAAAATCAATGTTTGCCATTTCTGCTCCTTACTAACTCTTCGATATCAATAAATAAATTTGGGTGTGATTGCTTCACGCGCGAAACTATGGCGTCTAAATCTAAATTTATCTTTTTTATGCTTGGGTTTTCGCTCGTGATTTTGCGAATTTCGTCCATGCACACAATCCACGCATCGCCAAAATCCACTGGGGCTTGCTGTAAAATCGAACGCTCTAATTTTAGGTTGAAATTCTCTGCAATCGCCCCTTTTGCGACTCGGATTAGATTATTTAGCGATTTTAAAGATACCATTGTGTGCAATTCGCCACTCTCATCTATCCCAAACCACGGCTCCTCGTCGCTCCATGAGCCCTTTTTTAGTGTTAGTTTTTTTTCGTTTGTTTGTGGGTCGTGCGAAATCTCAAAAACCGTGTTATTAGCGTCCTCGATACCGAAAAATTCATTGATTTGATCAATTTTTGTTAATGCTTTGTCGTTTTTTTCCACTTAATTACCTCTGTGTCTATCTAGCCATACCATTACGCCCTTTTGGCCGTGCAGTCTGTTTTCAGCCTCGCTAAAAACATCGCCTGCATGAGCTTCTATAATCTCATCGCTGACCTCGTATCCGCGATACGCTGGCAAGCAATGCAAGAAAATAGCATCTTTTTTGGCTAGGCTCATCATATCTTTATCTACGCAAAATCCCTCAAACTGCTTGATTTTGCGCTCTTTTTCGCTCTCTTGTCCCATTGAAACCCAAGTATCAGTCGTAACGACATCTACGCCACAGACTGCCTCGCGCGGATCGTGAGTGTAGATGATTTTTGCCCCTGAAATTTTGGCGTTTTTCTCGGCTTGTGCTACGATAGAAGCGTCAGCCTCATAGCCCTTTGGCGTAGCAATCCTAAGCTCAAATCCCAAAATCGAAGCCAGCGAAATCCAAGTATGCGCCATATTATTTCCGTCCCCGATATACGCGACGCAGTCCCCACTAGCACGCTCTTGCATAGTAAGATAATCCGCGATTAACTGCACTGGGTGGAGATAGTCGCTAAGGCCGTTTATCACAGGCACGGCTGAGTATTTGGCAAATTCCTCCAAATCACTTTGTTTATAAACCCTAAGCATAGCCATATCGACCATGCTAGAAATCACGCGCGCAGTATCCCTCACAGGCTCGCCACGACCGAGTTGAATATCTTTCGAGCTTAAAAACAGCGCTTGTCCGCCTAGCTGATACATACCAGTCTCAAAGCTCACGCGCGTTCTAGTCGAGCTTTTTTCAAAAATCATCGCTAGGGTTTGGTTTTTTAGATACGGTTTGTAATCCTTCGCTTTGGCCTCTTTTTTAATCTCGGCTGCAAGGCGCAAAATTTCAAAAATTTCATCTTTGCTAAAATCTTCAAAAGTCAAAAAATGTCGCATACTCACTCCTAAATTTAGCTAAATTTACGCAAAAGCTCAGCTATTTCTTTTGCGTGATATGAGATTATCATATCCGCTCCTGCGCGTTTTATGCTTATCATAGTCTCCATTAAAACCCGCTCATAATCGATCAATCCAAGCTTCGCTCCGCCTTTTAAAAGCGCGTATTCGCCACTGACATTATACGCACAAATCGGAAGCAGTGTGCGCTCGCGCAAATCACGGATTATATCCAAATATGCAAGTGCCGGTTTTACCATTAAAATATCAGCGCCTTGTGCCTCGTCTTCTAAACTCTCATTTATCGCCTCAAATCGGTTTGCTGGATCCATTTGATACGAGCTTCTATCGCCAAAGCTAGGCGCACTCTCCGCTACATCGCGAAACGGCCCGTAATACCCGCTCGCAAATTTTGTCGAATACGCCATAATCGGCAAATTTTCAAATCCATTGCTATCAAGCGCACCCCTAAGAGTGGTGATAATGCCGTCCATCATACCGCTTGGGGCTATCATATCAGCGCCGTTTTTGGCGTGGATTAAGGCTTGTTTGGCTGAAATTTCAAGCGTAGCGTCGTTATTTACGGTTTGATGAACATGATCTAGTATCCCGCAGTGTCCGTGGTCAGTGTATTCGCAAAAGCACAAATCCGTAATCACCATAAATTTTGGGAATTTATCCTTAATCGCGCGAAGCGCAGTGGCGATTATGCCATCATCACTAAGCGCGTCAGAGCCAATGCTGTCTTTAACCTCTGGAATTCCAAAAAGCAAAATTTTATTAATTCCCAAATTTGATAAAATTTCGCACTCTTTTAAAATTTCGTCCAAACTCAGCTGGAAAACGCCCGGCATGGAGCTTATCTCGTTTTTGACACCTTTACCAGGAACGACAAAAAGCGGGTAAATAAAATTTCTCATCTCTAACGAAGTTTCGCGCACAAGCTCCCTTACTACGGGATTTATACGCACTCTTCTAAATCGTTTAAACATTGTTTTTCCTTTTTTGGGTAAAATCATCGATTTATAATATCACAAATGGAGTAAATTTTATATGAATATTCAAATTTCGCAGATTGCAAATTTGCCCTCACGCTTCGGTAAATTTAAGGTGCAGTCCTTCAAAGAAAACGAAAAAGAACACTTAGTAATCGCAAAAATGCCGTTAAATGAAATCGTAAATGTGCGAATCCACTCCGAGTGCCTCACAGGAGATGCGATTGGAAGCCTAAAATGCGATTGCCGCGACCAACTCGAAGAGAGCCTAAAATACATAGAAAAAAACGGCGGTATGGTGATATACCTGCGCCAAGAGGGGCGAAATATCGGGCTTTTGAACAAAATCAACGCCTACAATCTCCAAGATAAGGGGCTAGATACAATCGAGGCAAATCATCAGCTAGGTTTCAAAGCAGATGAGCGAACTTACGAAATCGTGGATTTTATCCTAAAACACTATGAAATCAAAAAGATAAATTTACTCACAAACAACCCTGAAAAGCTATCAAATTTGCACTGTGTGGAGATCGTCGAGCGCATACCGATTATCATCAAAGCTAACGAATTTAGCGAAAATTATCTTAAAACCAAAAAAGATAAAATGGGGCATTTGCTGTGAATTTGATTTTGCCTGAAAATTTCGACGAAAAGTGCGCTAAATTTGGCGAGTGTCTGCGTAAATTTAACGCAATCCACAGCCTTACGAATTACGATGATTTAAGCGAAATTATCGCTGATAGTATCGGTGGGGTGAAATTTATCCCAAAATACCCTAAAATCGCCATTGACATCGGTAGCGGGGCTGGGTTTCCGGCGATATTTTTGGCTATGGTTTTAAACCACACGAAATGGCATTTATACGAGCCAATCGCCAAAAAAGCGTCGTTTTTGACCTACGCTAAGGTAAATTTGGGGCTAAAAAATGTCGAAATTCATAGAGAAAAAATCGAAAATTCGCTAAAATTTAGGGCTGATTTGATAACTTCAAGGGCTGTGATGAAAACGAAAAATTTAGTCGAAATTTGCGATGGATTTTATGATAGTAATACGCACTTTTTGCTCTATAAAGGTAGCAGCGTAGATGATGAAATCACCGAGACTAAAAGCAAATTTCCAAGTGCCAAATTTGAGATTTTTAACGCTGGTATGCGAAATTACCTACTTCTTAGCGGAATTTGTTAAAATATTGTATAATCTTGCGATAAAGCGAATTTTAAAAGGATTAAGTAATGCAAACTTCAAAGGATTTTACGCCTATGTTGGTTTTGGTTCCAAATGGCGAAGTTGAATTTTTTGCGCAATTTTGCCAAAAAATCGGCTACAAAGCAGAGCAAACACAGGATTTTGAAAATTTCAAAAACGAAATTTTAAACGATATTTTCGAAAACCCCAAAAATCGCGCTGTCTTTGAAAGGCTAAAAGATAAATGAAATATTTAACGCTAAATCAAGCCATATCTTTGCACGACGGCGTTTTAGAAAAAATGGGCGGATTGATTGGCTACAATAACGCTCAAATCGGCTATTTAGCCTCAACATTAGAAAATATCAAAAACGATTTATACTATCCTAGCATTGCAGAAAAAGTAACGCATTTAATGTTTTCGTGCGTCAAATTTCACCCATTTTTAGACGGAAACAAACGAAGTGCCATAATGCTTTCAAAGGCTTTTTTGATAATTAATGAGGCAGTTTTTGACAAAGATAGTTTTTACGAATTTATGGAAAATATAGTCGTAAGCGTCGCAGACGGCAGTATTTCAAAAGAAAAATTACAAGAAATATTTGAAAATTTATTAAAAATTTAAAGGCCAAAAATGGGAAAACTTTTATCATTAGCGATAATTATTGCGTTAATTTATTTTTTAATCGTGCCGAAATTTCGCGCCAAAAAGGGCGAGAGCGCAGGCACAAAGAGCGAGCAAGAGCCAACAGCGCTAATGCCTTGCGATGAGTGCGGGACATACTACGAAACTAGCGCGCTTATCTCGCATAATTCTCGCCAAATTTGCAAATCTTGCTTGGCAAAAATAAAGGAAAAAAAATGATTATTCTAGGGCATGAATTGGTTGATTACGAGCCGTTTTACGCTATCAAACACACTGACGAGGTTTTCAGATACGATAATTTGCTCTTTAAATTTGATCCTAAATTAATCTCGCTAGCCAAAAGCACGGAGAAAAATTTCAGCGTCATTACAAACAACCTAAACGAAATTTTGCTCGCAAACGGCGCAGGTGCGAGATTTATCATCGTAAATAAAAAAACCGCTCCACTCGCGCAAAAGCTGGCCAACGACTATCTTTTTGACGCTAAAATCGCGATGTTTGCAAGCTCGCCTCGCGCTCTAAAACAGCTGGCTGAGCTTGGAATCGACGCTGTGGTTTTCAAAGAAGCCATCGCAAACCGCCCAAAATCCTTTTTAAGCGGGCTTTTTGCGGGCGGACGCAAATTTCACCTGCCACATATCAATCCGCAAGGTCTAATCGGTCTAACCAAAAATTTAGGCGGAAAAATCAAAAATTTAGACACAAAAATCAGTGCGAAAAATTTATCCAAGGAGGATATATGGAAAAAATAAAAACCGCCCTGCTAATGAGCGGGCTAGTGCTACTTTTTATGTTCGTCGGCAGCCTAATTGGCGGACAAAAGGGTATGATTATGGCGTTTGTCGTGGCGTGCGGTATGAATTTTTTCAGCTATTTTTTCAGCGACAAACTAGTCTTGAAACACTACCGCGCTACGCCAGTTACGGCCGAGAGCCAGCCTATGTTATACGACATAATCGATCGCCTTTGCGCTAAGGCGAATTTACCAATGCCAAAAATCTATATCATCAACGAGCAAGTTCCAAACGCCTTTGCCACAGGTCGCAACCCAAACAACGCCGCAGTCGCCGTTACACAAGGCCTGCTAAATCTAATGAGCCCGCAAGAAATCGAGGGCGTGCTAGCTCACGAGCTAAGCCATGTTAATCACTACGATATCTTAATCGGCTCGGTCGCTGCGATGTTTGCAGGCGCAATCGCAATGCTAGCAAATTTCGCCAAATTTGGCGCGATTGCGGGCTCAAACTCGCAAAATCGCGGTGGCGCAAACGGCATTTTCTTGCTAATTGGAGCCGTGATAATGCCACTAGCCGCTAGCATAATCCAAATGGCGATCTCACGCACCAGAGAATTCAAAGCAGACGCCGGTGCAGCCGCGCTTACAGGGCACCCTGAATGGCTGATTTCTGCTCTATCCAAGCTAGATAATTACGCCAAAAACTACCGCATGCACTCTGCGACAGGATCGACTGCGCACATGTTTATCATAAACCCATTTAGCGGGATTAAGGCGAATTTCTCTCAGCTTTTTAGCACGCACCCTAGCACAAGCGACCGTATCGCAAAACTCGAAGAGTTAAAAGACAAAATCGCTACCCAAAAGTAAAATTTGCAAGGAAATGCGAAGCATTTCCGTAAAATAAAACTAGCTAAATTTAAAGCAAAGCTTTAAATTTAGCCACCTTGTAAAGCGTCGTCGGGGGTTGGGGGATTGTAAGGGGGAAGGGGCGCGACCTCGCAAAATGAGCGTAGCGACGGCGACAGCCGGCATTTCTTGCGAGCGAAGCGAAGCAAAGTAATTCAAGCCCCCTTCCCCCTTACGAGAAAAACACGGCGCAATCTAAAATTTAAAAAATAATTCAATGCTAAATTTAGGTTGAATTTTACTCTGAATTTTACTGGATTGCTTCGAAAACTTCGTTTTCTCGCAATGACAGCAAATTTAGCGCAAGGAATTTTAAACTCGTAGATTGCTTCGGCGTTTCACGCCTCGCAATGACAAATTATGCAAAATTTACACTTGATTTGTCATTGCTACAAATAAAAATTCCAGGTCAGTGTTTTTGCAAAATTTACAAAACTAAAATTTCATAAATTATTTCTCATTTCTTGCAATATAATCACAAATTTTCATTTTTTCAAATATTTACTATCTTGCGTTAAAATCACATTTTATTTTTCATCAAAGGAGAAAAAATGGGATTACTTTCATTTGTTGCAAATGCTGGTAAAAAGCTACTTGGTATCGGAAACGACGAGCAAAATGTCAAAGACGAGATTACCAAAAACCTCTCTTCTACCCCAATCGAGGGCTTAGATGTCAAAATCGAGGGCAATGTCGTTAAAGTAAGCGGAAACGCTGACAAAGAAACTCTTGAAAAAGCCGCTCTAATCGCAGGCAATGTAAATGGAATTTCAAGCGTAGAAATCGAAGGCGTCAATGAAGATAGCGAAGAGAACTACTACACTATCGTCAAAGGCGACAACCTTTCAAAAATCGCTAAGAAATTCTACGGCGATGCTAACAAATACCCTGTGATTTTCGAGGCCAATCGCGAAGTCATCAAAGACGCAAACCTAATCTATCCAGGTCAAAAAATCAGAATTCCAAAAATCTAAATTTATGGGCGCAAAACGCGCCCTACTCTTTTTTTATTTTTCAAATTTTTGTATAATCACCCAAAATTTAGCTAGGAGCAGGTTATGAAAAACGCTTTTACTATGGTTGAACTTGTTTTTGTTATCGTTGTTTTGGGAATTTTATCTAGTATCGCTCTACCTAGAATGAACGCCAGCAGGGACGATGCTGAAATCGTGCGATTGATGACAAATATAAAGACCCTTACTAGCGATATCACAAACTACTACAACGCAAACGGCTGTCTTAGCAACAATCCAAATTTTATGAGCAATGTCGCCACATTTAGCTCAGCCGCTGGTGGCGCGCACGCAGGCAACGGCTCGTGCCTAGCTAACGGCGGTAGCGTGTCAATGCACATCAGAGTCAAAAACAAACCTTGCTACGCCCTAACTTATGGCGTGAGCGAATACATGGGGGCTTGGGTGCGCATAGACGGTATGAGTGCGGGTGCCTCAAATGCGTGCGAACTAGCGCACAATCAAGCCACGATGAAATCAATGCGCGATGCAAGTTTCACATACACAGACGAAACTGGCGCAAACAAAACAGCCAAAGGCACACGAATCGGCGGATTAAATCCGAATAAATTTAGATAAAATTTAGGTTTTGGCGGTTTTAAGGAGCTTTGAATTTTAGTTCTGTTTTCTCATTGTAGCGAGTGAAAACGCCACCCTACGATACTTGCTTCAAATTTTAAAAGTAGCGTGGCGAAAATAATTTATAACCAATTTCGAACTAACTTTCTTCTTTTAAAGACAAACCACAAAAGCGCAATCGCCAAAAACAAGGTAAAATTTTTGTATAATCGAAGCTCTTTTTGTGAAAATTTTACGATTTCTGCGTCTTTTCCACTATAAAATTTTAGAATTTTTGTTTTCTGCTCGTCTTCATAAACAAGCGCTTTGTAAATTTTATAAACATCGCCAAAACTTTCCTTTTTTACCCAAAATGTAAAAAAATAATTATTTTTGCTCAAATAACTAACTATCGGCTCAAATCCCAAATTTGGCTCTACGACCTTAATACAACTATTCCCAGTGTTATTTTTAATGCAGACATTGTAATATTTTCTAGGCGATAAAACCTCATCTCTAAAATTTTTTACCGCTATCTCCTCGATAGATGTTACTTTTCCTTCGATATATTCGGTATTTTTCAAATTAGTTTCTATATTAAACGATATGAAAAAAAGCGTAGCAGAAAACAAAATATAATAAATGTTTTCCAAAATAAATTGCATAAATTTATTTGATTTCATCGATATTACCTTTTTTAGTATTACCAATAGCACAAATTATATTGTCAGTATCTGCAATCCTTAATTTTTTCCACTCGTCAAAACTATTAACTTTAACTAAATTTTGCGGAATTCTTGATGGTTCATCGATAATTTTAAGGCACTCATTTGTTTCTCTTTTAAAATACTGCATAATAAGGTGTTTATCATCATTTTCCAAAGCCTTTTTTATGCACTTTGCTTTCAGTTTAATATTATCGTTATTGCTTATAGAATTGTCTGAAAAAAGATTTTTTGGAGCACACTCGCTAATCATTTCCATATAAACCATACGAAAAACAAAAAACGCAACAATTATCACAAAAGGTAATAAAATAATGTTTTTGTATCGTTTCAAATCATTTTTACTCCCGCCAATATAGCTTATATAATTCAAATTCTTTCCATATCTTATCTCTTATGTCCATATTTTTTATACAAAATTTAGATTGCACATCAAGTTCTAACAATCTATCTCTATTTTTTGTTTTATTTGCCTCATTCAGCTCTTTAATAAAATCGTTATAATTAAAATCGGCGCATATCAATACAGAAGCTTGATCGTAAATTTCTTTTTGTCTGCAAATTCTACTATCAAAAACAATGCCTTGTAATAAAAGTATATTTTTAGTTTCATTTGCTTCTTTTAGTCTAGACAAAAGCCGTTTTTCTGCAAATAAACATGTACTTTTGTCTAATAAATAAGGTGCTGTCACAAGCAATATCAAAATAGTTGAAATCAAATAAAAGATTATTTTTAATATTTTTAATATTTTTTTTAAAAATTTCATCTCATTTTCTTATTTGAAATTTTTGAATTTTCGGTTGCTGTTTTGTTATATTATTTTCAATAAATTCATCATTTATAATTTTTTTTACCTTATCAACCACTATTTGTTCTTGGGAAGTAAAATTTGCGTCTTTTGGTAAAATTCTAAAATAAAAATCTAACATATTTTTAGTTCTATTTAATGCACGATTTGCACAATACACAAATACTTGACTATAATTGCTGTCTAATCGCATGTTATCCATATAATTATATCGATAACATGGGTCTTCTTTGATTGCAACTTGATAGGATATCCTATTAGCGCCACCAAAAACTATAATACATATCAAAAAACCAATAATTACAAACAAAAAATCCCTAATACCTGCTTTCATTTTTTTCTTTTCTTGAATAAACCACCCTTACAGGCGCAAATTTCGCTAAATTTACGACCTGTAATCTGCGTTTATTTTGACATATTCATAGCTGAGATCACAGCCATACGCGCTAAATTCGCCCGCTCCAAGCCCCAAATCGCATGAAATTTCAAATTCGGCCTTTTGCATTACTTCGTGCGCTAGCCTTTCACGCTCCTCGTCTAGCTCACGGTGCGCGCTATCATACACAAGCGCGTCATCGTATTTTATCACGAGTTTTTCGGCGTCGCACTCTATCCCGCACGCGCCAATTGTAGAGGCTATGCGCCCCCAGTTTGGATCCTCGCCATAAATCGCTGTTTTGACAAGCGGAGAATTTGACAAAGCCTTAGCAGCCTTTTTGGCTTCATTATCATTTTTCGCGCCAAAAACTCTAAATTTTACCAGCTTATTCGCGCCCTCGCCATCACGCACTAGCATTAAAGCAAGGTCGAGTGCGAGTTTTTTCAGCGTGGCACGAAACGCCTCTTTATCATAGCTAGCGCGCGCACTGGTAGCTAGCATGACGGTATCGTTCGTGCTCGTATCGCCATCGACACTGACCCTATTAAAGCTATCCTCCACAGCCTCGCTTAAAAGCTCGCTCATATCAGAGTGTGGGATTTTCGCGTCGGTTAAAATATAGCAAAGCATAGTCGCCAAAGCCGGATTTATCATACCTGCACCCTTGCAAATACCTGCTATGTGAAATTTCTCGCCACTATCTAAGCTCACTTCGTAAGCAAACTCCTTTTTTAGCGTATCTGTCGTCATAATCGCCGTGGCTATGGCATCAGAATCACGCGCCATAAGGTCGAAATTTTTCGCAGCGGCTATGATTTTTTCTTTTTTTAATCTATATCCAATGACGCCGGTTGAGCTCATCACAGGATTTACTAAGGGCGTAAATTTTGAAATTTCAGAGAAAATTTCATCTATATCGCCAATACCAGCTTCGCCGGTCATTGCGTTTGCGTTTTTAGAATTTATCAAAATGAAATTCGTGCGAAATTCCCCGCCGTTTTTCTCTAAAATTCGCCTAAAATGCGCTATTGGCGCAGCGGCAAATTTATTACTCGTAAAAATCGCGCTTATAGCAAACGGCTCGTCGGCTCTAATAAATCCCAAATCATTTCCGACCTTTTTAAAGCCCGAATTTAGCCCGCCAAAATAAAATCCGTCGATATTTTCAAGGCCGTTTTGCAAAGGGGCGATTTTATACATATTTCATCTCCTGAGGTTTATATTTGCTTCTAATTAGCTTTTTGGTATCCCTAATACCCTCGGCTGTGCCGATGACTAGCAATTTCGCGCCAGTGCCGATTAGATAATCCCCATCAGGCATAGCTACAAAGCGGTTGTTAGCTTCCTTCACGCCCACGATATTTGCGTTTGTCATCTCTTTGAGGCGGGTTTCTTTGAGGCGTTTGAACCTCATCCACGAAAACTCAGGGACTAAAATTTCTTCGATATCAATCGGAGAGTCTTTTTGATAAACGAGGCGTTCTAGGATATTTTCCATATCTGGGCGCACACTAATCGCCGAAAGACGCTGTGCGGCGAGTTTGGACGGCAACACGACAGAATTCGCACCAAGTTTTTTGAGGCGTTCGCTGTCGCTGTCGCTGTCAGAATTCGCCATGATAAAATACGGCGTAATACGCCCTAATTCTTTTTCATAAAGCCTAACAAGCGTAATAATAGCGATATTATCGGCTAAATTTGGACTTAGCGTGATTACGGATTTTGCGCTTGAAAGGTGCGCTTTTAAAAGCGTTTTTTGCTCGTGCGGATCGCCGATTATATAGTATGGGTATAAATTTTCATCAGCGCTTTTTGCCAAATCTGGGTTTGGATCAATGACGACAAATGGGATATGATTGGCGCGAAATTCCTTCGCCAACTCCGCACAATACGAGTTGTTATAGCATATAATGTAGTGATTTTTGAGCCTTGCGATATTGTTTATCATAGCTTGCTCCCTGATTAAATTTTGCAGTGTTCCTCTTTTGATAACTTCGACGACGACACCCAGACAAAACGAAAATGTCCCAAAGCCCATCAAAATAAATGCGATTGTAAAAAGTCTGCCAGCAGGCGGTATTGGCGCCACCTCGGTAAATCCGACGGTGGTAAATGTCATGCCTGCTTGATAAATTGCATCAACTAGCGAAAATCCAGCAGTGAACATATAGCCCAAAGTCCCCACTAACTGCATTAAAACAATGATAATTAGTGGAAGTCTAAATGGGCGTAGTTCGTCGTAAATTTCGCTATAAAGGTTAATGTCCGGTTTAGTAGAGCCGGACCAGTTGAGGAATAATTTTATTCTGCCTAAAATAGACATAAATTCCTCTTTTTAAGGTTATCTTGATTGTTTTTTCATTGTTCTTAGAGTTGAAGCAGCTACTTTGATTTTTCTTGTAGTGCCGTCTTCTAGCTGAACGCGAACTGTGCGTAGATTGACTTGGAATTTTTTCTTAGTTCTGTTGTTTGCGTGGCTTACATTGTTTCCTACCATCGCACCTTTGCCAGTGATTGCGCATCTTCTTGCCATAATAAATCCTTATAATTTGAAAATAAACGGCGATTATATCTTAAAAAATTTCAAAATTTGCTTAAATTATACAAAGTATTAAATTTAGCAAATTTTATGAGAAAAATTAGTAAAATTGCGAGTTTTATAAATTTGATAAGGAAATTTGATATGTATGTAGCCCCTAGTATTTTATCAGCTGATTTTGGCAGGCTTAGCGAAGAAGTGCGCGCAGTATGCGACGCGGGAGCAGATCTGATCCATGTCGATGTCATGGACGGACACTTCGTGCCAAATCTCACAATCGGCCCACTTGTCGTAAATGCCGTAGCCAAGGCCTCTACAAAGCCTCTTGATATTCATTTAATGGTGCAAAATGTGCCGTTTTTCGCTGATTTATTTTTGCCACTAAAACCGAAATTTTTAAGCTTTCATATCGAGGAAGAAAAACACCCTTTGCGCTTGATAGATCATATCCGCAAAAACGGCGTCAGCCCCGCTATCACGCTCAATCCACACACGCCAATTAGCGCACTTGATTACATCATAGACGAGGTTGATATGGTGCTTTTAATGAGCGTAAATCCGGGCTTTGGCGGGCAAAAATTTATCCCCTCAGCCTTGCGCAAAATTTCAGAACTTAGAAATTTGATCGAAAAACGGGGCGCAAAATGTATGATCGAAGTCGATGGTGGCGTAAATGGACTAAATGTCGCCGAGCTAGATAGCGCAGGCGCAGACATCGTCGTGGCTGGAAATTTCGTATTTTCATCAAACGATTACAGCGAAGCTATCAAAGCCCTAAAAGTATGAGCCAAGACAGCAGAAAAAGGCTTGATAACCTAATCGAACTTTTGGCGCAAAAAAGCATAAACTACCACGATTTTATTGCCAAAGCGCAAAAAATCGAGCTAATTGCGGAGCTTTTTGAGCCAAAAGATTTTAGCATGTGGCGCGCCATGGGGCTAAATGTCATCAAGCTAGACAACGGCAAAATCACGCTCAAAACCCGCGAAACCGATATCGAGGACGAGATTTTTTGCTTTGTGGATATCGAGACTAGCGGCGGGCTAAGCAGCGGCCAAATCATCGAAATCGGCGCGATAAAGGTGCAAGGCGGAGAAGTTTTGGATAGATTTGAGAGTTTCGTTTATGCAAATTTCGTGCCAGAGGGTATCACCGAACTAACCGGAATTAGCGCAAGCGATTTAGTGGGCGCGCCAAGCCTAGCTAGCGTTTTGGAGCGGTTTCGACTATTTTTAGGCGACGCGATTTTCGTGGCGCATAATGTCAAATTCGATTATGGTTTTATCGACGCAAGTATGCAAAAATGCGGATTTGGCATGCTGCTAAACCGCAAAATTTGCACCGTAGAGCTAGCGCGTCGCACGATAGAGTCGCCTAAATACAATCTCGGCGCGCTAAAAGAGCTTTTGGGTATCGAAAACACCCACCACAGGGCTTACAGCGACGCTATTTCGTGCAAGGAAATCTTCGCTCACGCCATAAGCGCACTTCCATGGAGCGTGCAAAGCACGGAGGATTTAATACTATTTTCCCGCACAGCAGGGCTGAAAAATACAACGAGCAAAAATTGTAATTCATAAACAAAAATTTAAATTTGATTTTATAACGATATATTTATAACTTATAGAAATTTTAGACATAAAAAAACGGACAGGCGAACCTGTCCGTGAAATTTGGCAAAATTTAGACAATCAAATCCTAGAATAGCCCAAATTTGCCATCTTTGCGTTTGTATAAAACGCGCATTTTGGCGTCCATATCGTTGAAAACTAGGAATTGATCGGTGCTTTCTTTTAACTTATTTAGCGCCTCGTCGATTTCTAGCGGTTTGTAAAGATCTAGCTCTGTTGGGACGATTTCATCGACATTATCGTCTAAATTCGGCTCGCTAGCCTTGATGATTTCATCTACTGCGTTTTGTTTCATATCATCGCGGTTTTTGTGCGAATTTACCTTGTCGTGGTAGCGACGAAGCACTTTTGCAAGGCGATTTGTTGCGTTATCTACCGCTGCGTATAGGTCTTTGTCTTTTTCGCGCACGACAATTGTGTCTTGGTGAGCCAAATTTAGCGAAAAATCCACGACGAAGCCCTTGCGACCTTGTTTTTCATCTGCTGATACGACAGCACGACCTGATATAATGTCAAGGTTGTATTTTTTTAGACTATCAAACGCTTGTGTGATATAATCCTTAATAGCGTCTGTTAGTTCAAACTGTTTTCCTACTATACTTAAATTCATTCTTTCCTCCATTGAAATTAAGGTTTTTGTATTGTTCTTCTATGGTATCTGATTCTTGGTTCGCCAAGAGCGTTAGTAGATGTAACAGTAACATCGATTAATGCTTGATGGCTTTGCACAACTCCACTATTTATTTGATTTCCAGGATTAGCAGGATCATCAATCATAGTGTTTTGTAATGGTATTTGTCCTATGGTATTAAGATTACATGCGCTTCGAAAATTCATATCCAAATAATCTATTCTCACATTTATATTAAACAATGGATTTTGTGCATTTGGATAGGTAATGTTTATAGTTTCTAAGCAATTTTCTGTTGCAGCACAAGGAGCAATGCCAGTATTACACGCTGGATACTGATGCTTTTGCATAGCCAAAACAGCATACTCTGTCGCACTTTGCGCTAAAAGCACAGCCTGCTCGCGGTTGTGAGCATTATTTGTATCGCGGGCTGTCATCGTAGCGATAGAAAGCGCAGTAATAGCCGTAGTGGCAACTAAAACGATAAAAAATATTGCGGCTATCAAGCCAAAGGCTCTTCTCATCTTTTTCATTAGTACACCACCTGAGATTTACACATAACCATATCTAATTGATTAGGGTCAAAATTTCTACCATTATCTCTCATACATAGTTTCATAGCAATCGATCCCGCCTCATCTCTAAGCCTAAACATAAACACATCCTCGGCCAAAAGTGCATTACTTGTAGTGGCACCATTGTATGTTTCACCAAGCCATGGTCTGTAATTATAAGCCAACATAAGATTGAAATTTTGACTTGCTTGGCCACCATAATTTACATTTGCGGTCCCAGTCGGATAAATCGTGTAAGCAGAATGAACCAAATAATACTGTTCCGAAAATTCTCTATCTCCACTTGCATTTGCAGGATAATTAGTGATAGTTAAAGTTTCATTTGCACCTGCATTTACAGTAGCATCTGCCACAAATATCCTATCAGCCGCCAAATTTGTCCCACTATAACCAAAAGCAGTATTAATCTGGCCACCATAAAAATCACTAGCCACACTTTTAAATATAACCGCGAAATTATTATATCTGCCAGCAGCACACCCTCTTGCGGCGCATGTTAGATTACTAATTATACCGCCTACGCTGGTTAAATTACTTCCTTGGGAATTTATATTGTTGTTGCCAGCAGCCCAAGGTGTTGGGATTGATTGTACATCTACAAATCCACTCCAACCAGGTCTTTGATTATTTATATCCTTAGTCTCTATACTTTGACCAATCCACTCTAAAATATTGTGTGCTGATGTAGTGCTAGGAAGCTCTAAAAATTGATTGATAGGTTGTCCATCTATCCTGCCTATTGTAGTGCCAGGCACACGATATTCCAATCTATTTGTTATCAAAGTTATTGCATTTTGCGTTCTTGATTCTAACTGATTTAAAGCACGGGTATGCAAATATGATCTATATATCTGAGAATACAAGTCTGCACCAAACATAGAGATTATACCCAAAATCACTATGACCATTACTAATTCTATTAAAGTAAAACCCTTTTTCATGTTCAATCCTATCTATAAGCAACGGTTTGGTTTTCTACGCCAATGTTAAAAGTATAGTATCTAAGAACTACGCTAGTTCCATCTGCTGCATTTGTCGATGTTACTGAAACCAATTTGACATCAGTAGGATTTCCATTTGCAAAGGTATCACTAAAATTTGCCACTAAATTTTGGCTATTAGCATAATTAGATCCAGCAGCTATCGGATCTGCTACATAATCCACTCTAACAGCTGTATTTGTAGTCAATACAAAATCGCCAGTTACCAAATCATCCACATTTAAAACATGAGCAAAACCATTGTAATCATCTACATCGTTGTAGTTAGTAGCATCTCCGAAAGATATCGCATTTGCTCCTGTACCGAAATTAGCGTATGGCGTAGGAGTAGCTAAGCTGATTTTTCTCATACCAGGATCAATACCACCACCAGTGACCGTATTATACCCCTTATTAATTCCTGGCCTAGCTGCCGCTTCATCAGCTGCTACGGTATGTATCATCGGAGGTAACTTACATGCAGAATCGCTACCACAATCCACTACAATATAATTGCTATCCCACTTCGCCGGCTGAATACGGCTCATCATAGATTTAGCATTATAAACAAGCTCCTGTTGCACGGCAAACATATTCAAATTTACCGTCTGAGCGACTATACGCGGTATGGCCATTGTAGTAATAGCCAAGATTACGATGGTAAAGACCAACTCGATCAGAGTGAAACCCTTTTTCATCTCGCCTTCCTTAAATTTTACTCATGGATACTCAATATCCACTGCTAGACGCATAATTATACAATGCAAAACCTTAAATTTGCTATTTTTACGCATACAAAATGAAATTTTTAAAATTTAAGTGAAATTTTGGTGTATATTTACCTAAATATTATAGAATTGCGGGTTAAAATTTCACAAGGAAAAAATATGCAAAATTTAATCAAATTTCTACTTTGTGCCTTGTTTGTCGCATTTATCGGCGGTTGTAGCTCGAAGGGCGATGGCACACTTTTTAACCTCAGCCAAGAAGCATGGTATGCGCAAATCCTAGACGATTTAAACTCGCTTTCATACGATGATGCCGAGACGCACTACACGAGCTTTGCTAGCGAGCACATCGCTTCACCGCTTTTGGAAGAAATGACGCTGATTATGGCACAAGCCTTCGTCGATGACGAAAATTACGAAAAAGCAAACAAATATCTAGACGAATATATCCGCAGATACGGCACCGCGAGAAAAATCGAGTATGCAAGATACCTAAAAATCAGAGCAAATTTCGACTCATTTTCACGCCCAGGTCGCAATCAGCGATTAATGCTAAATAGCATAGATGAAATTCGCAAATTTATCATCGAATACCCTCAAAGCCAGTATAGACCGCTATTAGAAACTATGATGACCAAGCTTCGCTTAGCTGAACACCAGCTCAATAAAGACATAAAAGACCTTTACGAGCGCACTGGCAAGGACGAATCAGCCAAAATTTACGAAAGCAGAATCGAAAATTCGCCGATGAACAGCACCGAGATTATCAAACCACAATCCCCATGGTATCGCGCGATATTTGAGTAGGAAATTTCTAATGCAGTTATCACAAAATAAAAAATTTCCCACAGATTTGCCGATTTTGGTCGAGGACGAGCTGTTTTTATACCCGTTTATGATAACTCCGCTTTTCATAAGCGACGAAAAAAACAAAAGAGCCATCGATCTTGCCATAAAAAACGAATCTATGATAATGGTAGTAAGCTCGACGCCCGAATTTAACGGCGACAGGAGCTTCGGCGGGATTTATCATATCGGCGTAATCGGCACTATCATGCGCACAGTGCCACTTCCTGATGGCAGGGTTAAAATTTTATTCCAAGGCTCTGCAAAGGGCAAAATTCTGCACGAAATTTCGCAAAACCCGCTATTTGCCACTATCGGTATCGTCCATGATGAGCGAGGCGACGAAGCAAAAATCGACGCATCAATCAATGTTTTAAAAGAGAGAGTCAAAGCCCTAAGTAGCCTAACGCACTTTTTCCCAAACGATCTGCTTAAAACTATCGAGGAAAACACAGACGCATCGCGAATTTGCGATTTAACACTAAGCGCGCTCAGGGTCAAAAAAGAGATAGCGTATTCGTTTTTTTCGCAGTTAAATTTAGAAAAAAGAATTTTCGATCTCATCGCCTACATTGCCGATGAAATCGAATCTTATCGCCTCGAAAAAGAGATCAAAAGCAAAGTTCATAGCAAAATCGATCAAACCAACAAAGAGTATTTTTTAAAAGAGCAGTTAAAACAA
Organism: Campylobacter sp. JMF_14 EL1; assembly: GCF_027737585.1. Taxonomy (NCBI): domain Bacteria; kingdom Pseudomonadati; phylum Campylobacterota; class Epsilonproteobacteria; order Campylobacterales; family Campylobacteraceae; genus Campylobacter; species Campylobacter sp. JMF_14 EL1. The sequence goes on along the minus strand of NZ_JAOVTW010000002.1, from coordinate 51,256 downwards.
ATCCAAAAAGAACTTGGCTCAGATAGCGACAGAGAGGTCGAAATCGAAGAATACAGAAAAAAGCTGGATCTAAAAAAGCCATTTATCAGCGATGAAGCCTACAAAGAGATAAAAAAGCAAATCGACAAATTTGCGCGCCTTCACCCAGACAGCGCAGACGCAGGGCTTTCGCAAAGCTATCTCGACTGGGTTTTGGAAATCCCATTTGAACAAATGGCAAAGGAAAAACTCTCAATCCAAAGCGTAAGCAAACAGCTAAACAAAGACCATTATTCCCTAGAAAAGCCAAAAGAGCGTATCGAAGAGTATTTCGCGCTAAAAGAGCTTTTAGAGCTTCGCGGAAGCGTAGATAAAGATGGCAAACGCGTGAATAATGGCGCGATTTTGTGCTTTTACGGACCTCCTGGCGTGGGTAAAACCAGCCTAGCAAACTCAATCGCAACTGCGCTAAAACGCAAATTAATCCGTATCGCACTTGGCGGATTAGAAGATGTCAATGAACTTCGTGGCCACCGCCGCACCTATGTAGGTGCCATGCCAGGGCGTTTGGTGCAGGGTTTAATCAGCGCAAAACAGATGAATCCTGTCGTCGTGCTAGATGAAATCGACAAGGTATCCACCTCGTATAAAGGCGATCCGACCGCTGTTTTGCTCGAAATTTTAGATCCAGAGCAAAATTCAGCATTTAGAGATTATTACCTAAATTTCGATATCGATTTAAGCAAGATTATTTTTATCGCCACAGCGAACGATATTTCCCAAATACCTGCCCCACTTCGCGACAGAATGGAGTTTATCGGGCTTAGCTCATACACCCCGCAAGAGAAATTTCAAATCGCAAAAAACTATCTAATCCCGCAGGAATTAGAGCGACACGGGCTCAAACCAGCCGATATCAGCTTTCACTCTGCTGCGCTTGAAAAAATCATCGCCGAATACACCAGAGAATCAGGCGTGCGTAACCTGCGCCGCCAAATCGCAGCGATTTGCCGTAAAATCGCCGTTAGAATTCTAAAAGATAGCGAATTTAAAAAACTTGCCATAACAACCAAAAATTTAGAAGAATTTTTGGATAAAAAGGTTTTTGAAATCGACGCCGTGAAAAAAACGAACCAAATCGGCATTGTAAATGGCCTAGCTTGGACGAGCGTGGGCGGCGATGTCCTAAAAATCGAAGCGATTAAAATCAAGGGTAAGGGTGCGATGACGATTACCGGTCAGCTTGGCGATGTGATGAAGGAATCCGCTCAAATCGCATTTAGCGTGGTAAAAGTCCTAATCGATAATGGAAAATTAAAATTTGAAAAAAGCGCAAATTTGGCAAAAGACGAGCAAATTTATAACAAATTTGACCTGCATATCCATGTCCCAGAGGGCGCTACGCCAAAAGACGGCCCAAGTGCTGGAATCACGCTAGCAACGGCGATTGCATCGATTTTAAGCGAGAAAAAGGTGCGCTTCGATGTGGCGATGACAGGCGAGATTACGCTAAGTGGGGCTGTGCTTGCAATCGGCGGATTAAAGGAAAAATTAATCGCCGCGCACAAGGCCAAAATCACCCACGCCCTAATCCCGCGCAAAAATTTCGAGCGCGATTTGGACGAGATTCCAGATGAAGTCAAAAACGCCATGCAAATCACGCCAGTCGATCACATAGAAGATGTGCTAAAAATCGCATTGGTCTAAATTTAGCCTTTTAAAGGAGATAAAATGATAAGCAAAACTAGAAAAACGAAAGAAACCGACATAAGCTTGGAGCTTGAAATTTACGGCTCCGGCAAGGCTGAGATTAGCACAGGCATTGGCTTTTTTGACCACATGCTAACAGCTTTGTGTAAGCACTCATTAATGGATATAAAACTCGTTTGCAAGGGCGATTTGGAAGTGGATTTTCACCACAGCGTCGAAGACTGTGGAATCGTGCTAGGAGAGGCGATAAAAGAAGCGATTTATCCGATTCAAAATGTCGAGAGATACGGCGATAGCGTGGTTGTCATGGACGAAGCAGCGAGTAGCTGTGCGTTGGATTTATCAAACAGAGCATTTTTGGTTTATGAAGGTCTAAAAACCGGCAAAATCGGCGAATTTGACGCTGAGTTAATCGCTGAGTTTTTTAGAGCCCTTGCGTTTAACGCTAGTATCACGCTTCATCTAATAAATTTGCGTGGCGATAACGCTCATCACATAGCAGAAGCGTCGTTTAAAGCATTTGCAGTCGCATTTAGACGAGCCGTCGCCAAAAATTCACGCACAGGAACTCCAAGCACAAAAGGTGTTTTGTAGCAATGGATACATTACTTTGGCTTTTTGAATTTTTTTGGATACTTTCGTATTCTTTATTTATCCCAATTAGTATAACAATAGTTTTGTTAATCATTTCATTATATGGTTTTATTGAGCTAAAAAGAAGCGATAAAGAAAATTCGGATTATAAAAATTTGAAAAAAGTAGTCTTAAAATTTGCCATTATAACCTGCATTTGTGCAGTTATTACAATTGATTTATATATCACAAATTTAATATTCCAAGAGCCAATTTTTCATATGTAAATTTAGGAAAATTTTAAAATGAGTGATTTGTTTTTTACAATACTTTTATGGGGAATTCCGATTTTATTGCTTGTCGGAGTTGGAATTGTCGATAAAAAAATTAGAACCTATCTTAATACAAGAGGTGGCTCAAAACTTACTAACACATTGATTTATATAATTTTATCTCTTGTAATTGTGGCGATTGTCTTTATTTCTTCTTTGGTGGTGCTTATGATTTTAATGTCTCTGCCTGGTGCGAGTATGTAAGGGCGACGAAAATTCACAAAATGGGGTTTTGAGATGCAAGATTTTATAGTTCTTGGTGTTTTGATTGTCATTGTTTTTACGCTTGTGCTAAAACTTCATAAAAACATCCAAAAAACTGACAATTATTTGGCATTAAAAGGGCTTGTGTTTGTGCTTTTGTTTATAGTTTTGGTTATTTTGCTTGGCAGTTTAGCACTTATAATTTTATTTTCTTTGCCTGGTGCGAGTATGTAAGGAAAAATTATGAGTGATGAAAAATTTTATAAAATAATCCTTGCGATTTGCATTATTTGGGCATTTAGCGTGGCTGGACTGATTGCTTATACTTTTGATTTGCAAAGCAAATGCTCGATTATTTCGTATATCGCAAATGGGAAATAAGCCGTGAAAAAATCTCAAATTTTAATAATCATTTCGCTTATTTTAGCGTTTTTGGCGTTTGATTTGGCATTTTATCACGGCATTACCAAACGCTACAAAAACTCCACAAACCCCGAAATGCAGGCAAAATCAATCGAAATTAGCAAATTTTTGCCCTTTGATGAGAATTCACACATTTACAAAACAAAAGCGGACTTAAATTTACAAGACGACTTGCCCGTCATCGACGGAGCGGCGGCACTTTTCCCTGTGTTTTCGGCTTTTGTAAATGCGATTTATCCAAAAGATAGTGTGGAATTTGACGGCGAAAATTTCAGCGAAAAAAGCAGACTAAAATACACAAACACTCGTGGTGCCTACAAGGCTGTGGTTGATAAGAAAGCAGATTTGATTTTTGTCGCAAAGCCGTCAAAGGCTCAACTACAATATGCCAAAGAAAATGGCGTGGATTTAGAATTCGTGCCAATTGGGCTTGAAGCCTTTGTTTTTATCGTCCATAAAGATAATCCCGTATCAAATTTAAGCACCGCTCAAATCAAGGAAATTTATAGCGGAAAAATCACAAAATGGTCGCAAGTAGGCGGGGCAAATTTATATATCGATGCTGTGCAACGAAATGAAGGCAGCGGTTCGCAAAGTGCGATGAGCGCGTTTATGAAAGATGAAAAAATGAAGCGAAACACGCTTGGATTTTTTGGCTCAGCTATTGGCTTTTCGTTTCGTTACTATGTCGAAACTCTCGTCGCAAACGGTAAGGTTAAAATGCTAAGCTTAAATGGAATTTACCCAAATAAAGAAAATATCAAAAACCGCTCATATCCGATAATAGGCGAAATTTACGCCGTGTATGATAAAAATAACAAAAACGAAAATATCGCCAAAATTTTAGAGTGGATTTTAAGCGCACAAGGGCAAGAAATCATCGAGCAAAGCGGATATGTGGGGATAAAATAGTGTTTTTTATTTTTGTAATTTTACTAATAATAACGCTACTTTTTGGATTTATTGCATCTTTTGTAAATTTATGCAAAACTCGGACTATGGCAGATTTCGCCACTTTTATATTTTGGATTTTGTGTTTAGCTATTTTATTAATTTTATTTTCAAATATGACTTCACTTGGTATTTGAAATTTGCTAAATTTCAATCCCTCGCCACGCTAAATTTACCACCACCGCAGGCTAGCAAGCAAAGTGAAATTCCGATATAAAGGTATAAAATCTCCGCCTCAAATCCGCCGTGTTTTGATAATGCCAAAAAATCAGGGTGCGCTAGATAAAATATCACGCCGCACAGCCCAAGCACGATGAGCGCGTTTATGAAAGATGAAAAAATGAAGCGAAACACGCTTGGATTTTTCGGCTCAGCCATTGGCTTTTCGTTTCGCTACTATGTCGAAACTCTCGTCGCAAACGGCAAGGTTAAAATGCTAAGTTTAAACGGCGTGTATCCAAACAAAGAAAATATTAAAAACCGCTCGTATTCGATAATAGGCGAAATTTACGCCGTGTATGACAAAAATAACAAAAACGAAAATATCGCCAAAATTTTAGAGTGGATTTTGAGCGCACAAGGTCAAAAAATCATCGAGCAAAGCGGATATGTGGGGGTAAAATAATAAATTTAACAATTTTAATCCTATCTCGTTTAATAAAATGTCTAAATTTTAGCTATAATCCACGGATTAGATTTTTTAAAAGGGGCGATGATGAGCGAAACTCAATTTTCCAACTCCGTTACCTTGCGCGACAACCGCAATGGCGCGACATACGACTTCCCAATCCTTGATGGCACAATGGGTCCTAGTGTAATTGACATTTCGAATTTTTACAAAGACACTGGAATGTTTACCCTAGATAGGGGATATACCTCCACAGCCATGTGCAAAAGCTCGATTACATACATTGACGGCGAAAAGGGCGAGCTCATGCACCGCGGATACGATATCGCGTGGCTAGCGCAAAACAAACGCTACCTCGATGTCGTGTATCTACTGCTAAATAAAAAACTGCCTAGCAAGGACGAATACAACGCGTTTTTATACGAGCTCAAAACCCGCTCATTTATCAACGAAAAAATCCTAAAACTTTTCGACGCATTTCCAGATCGCGCCCACCCTATGGCGGTTTTACAGGCATGTATCGCTACGCTTAGCGCGTATTACTCTAAGGATATGAGCTTTGACGATCCTAACGAATACATGGAAATGGCAAAACGATTAGTAGCCAAAATGCCAACTCTTGCGGCATTTTATTATCGCCACTCCAAAGGCTATCCTATCATTTATCCTGATTTGGCGCGCGGATTTACGGAAAATTTCTTGTATATGATGCGAAGCTTCCCGCACTCGCATGTCGATCTCAAACCAATCGAGGTCAAAGCCCTAGATAGCGTGCTTATGCTCCACGCTGACCACGAGCAAAACGCCTCAACGACGACGGTGCGCACGGTGGGTTCTACTCACGCTCACCCTTATGCGTGCATAAGCGCAGGTATCGGCGCGCTGTGGGGACATGCGCACGGTGGGGCGAACGAAAGCGTAATTCGCCAGCTAGAAATGATAGGCACACCAGAAAATGTCGATAAATACATCGCCAAAGCCAAGGACAAATCCGATCCGTTCCGCCTAATGGGCTTTGGACACCGCGTCTATAAAAATTACGATCCGCGCGCCAAGGTGCTAAAAGGTCTGCGAAATCAGCTAATCGAAGAGATCGGAATCGATACGAATTTAATCCGCGTGGCAAATAGATTAGAAGAAATCGTGCTAAATGACGAATATTTCGTATCTCGCAACCTCTATCCAAATGTCGATTTCAACTCAGGTCTAATCCTAAAAGCGCTCGGAATTCCGACAGAAATGTTTGCCGTAATCTTCGTAATGGGACGAAGTCCAGGCTGGATGGCACAATGGATAGAGCTCAAAGAGCAAGAAACTATAAAAATCGTCCGCCCTCGCCAACTCTACATTGGCCCAGAGCGCATAAACGAATAGCCCAAATTTAGGGCAAAATTTGGGTTAAATTTAAATGCAAAATTTAACCCAAAATTTTTGAAATAATTTAAAATTTATTAAAATTTTACGCTATAATCCTGTGTTTTTATGAAAGGGGTAAAAATGAAAAGAAAATTGTTTTTAATATCTTGCGCGGTATTTTGTTTGGGCTCTTTGTCTTACGGGGCACCAGAGCTCACGGTAGAAACCATGCCAGACGCGGCGAATTTGGATTTAGGCGCATATATGACTCCTGCTAATGCAAGCGAAACAAACGCTAATGGCGAGGTCGCGGCCGAGGCAAACGCGACTGCCGCCCAGCCAAGTGCAGAGGCGAATGCTACTGAGGCAAATGCTACCGATGCGGCTGAAACCGCAGCTGATACGAACGCAACCGCAGCCACTCCTGCGCCTAGCATAAGCCCAGAAGTGGCAGAACAAGGCGCATTGCTGTATAAAACCTGCGTAGCTTGCCACGGCGCAAAAGGCGAAAAAACCTACACAAAAGTCCCACCTATCGTAAATTTATCTAGCGAAGAGAGATTAGAGAAGCTCCACGCCCTAAAAGACGGCACTGCAAACGACGGCAAGGGATATTATGGTATGGGCGCAGTGATGAGAGGCCAACTTCGCATAAGCGACGATCAAATCGGCGTTTTAAACGCGTATATCGAATCGTTTAAAAACTAATTTAACTCAAAAATTTTGCTAAATTTGGCTTTTGGCTAAATTTAGCAATCCTAAATTCCTTCAAATTTTAAAATTCGGAGTATTTATGCAAATACGAAGCGCGAAAACCGCAGATTTGGACGCTATCAAAGCCATAGAGGACATTTCATTTCCGCCAAATCAAAGGGTCAGCAAAGAGGCTTTTGGCGAGTTTTTGGCGAAATTCGCTGATGATATTTTCGTAGCCTACGAAAATAATCAAATCATAGGCGAGATTGTGTCGCTATGCACAAATGAGCGAGATTTCGATGATGGTATGTTTTTTGGCACTAAATTTTACGACAAAGACGGCGCGTGGTTAATGGGGCTAAGCCTTGGCGTGATGCCAGAATTTAGGGGTCGTGAGATCGGCTCTGCGCTGATAGGCACCCTGCAAACACACGCCATAGCGCGCGCAAAAAGCGGAATCGTGCTAACCTGCGAAGAGCGTTTGGTGAAATTTTACGAAAAATTTGGCTTTGTAAATGAGGGAATTTGTAAGTCAAAATTCGGCGATAAAAGCTGGTATCAAATGCGCTGGGAGATTAAAAAGGGCTAAATTTAAGCGCAAATTTGAAAGAGAACATAAAATTTATCTAAATTTAACCCTTAAATTCGCGCTAAATCGCGCGTTTTTTACTTTTTAATAATGCAATAATGCCAAAAAGTCCAAAAATAATGCCAATCACGCTAAGTAGGCCTTGGTATTTCGCAAAGGCTAGCTCATCGTATTTGCTAACGCCGAAATTCTCATCAATATCCACGCTAAATTCGCTTCTGTGCTCGCCGTGATCACTCTGCGCACTTATTTCGACGCGGTATTTCCCGGGCGCAGGTGGCAAAAAGGCTAGTTTGCCGTTTTCATCCGTCTGTGCGATTTGCATAGCGAGCGCACTTTCTCCTTGGTAAATGCGAACTTTGGCGTGTTTGGCTGGGATAGAAGTGGCAAAATTCGCATTGATTATCACGGCTTTATCATGCGTGATATTGTAGCTAATCCCATGCGCAAACGCCAAAATAGCGCAAAACAAAACGCTAATTAAAACTCTCATTTAAGCTCAAATGTGATTGAAGTTTGGATCAAGAGTTTGTTGGCATTTGGGTCTGAATATTCGCTTCTAGCGCTCTTGGCAGCGATTACATTTAGCCCTTTTTCAACTGGGATTAGCGCGATACCAAACTCGTTTGTGCTAAATTCCCAGTCCTCATGCACGCCGACTTCAAATTTTGTTTTTGGTGATGGTTTGCCGTTTTTGAGCACCAAAACAGGGAGTTTGTCGCCGTCTTTTAGTGAAAATGGATCTGCAAGGGCGATGATTTCGAAATCAAGGCCTATCGGGCTTAGCATTGCTTCGTTCCACGAAAAATAAGTTTTGCCGATTTTTAGGCTTCTTGAATTTGCAAAAACTGCGCCTTTAACGCTCTTTAATCCGCCTTTGACGAAGCTTCCGCCCTCATCGGTTTCTATCCAATACCCAGCGTCGTAAATTCCGCTCATTACAGCTGGTTTGCTTGCTGTTAGCACGACAGGCGTGGCGTTTGCGTCGTCAAATTTATAATCAATTCCTGTTTTGATAGGTTTTAAATTTTCATCGTAGCCGTTAGCTGCGATTAACTGCTCGCTGGCATATTTTTCAAACTCGCCATGAGCCCAAAATTTGACCTCGTATTTGTTCGTGTCGATGTTTTGGATAACGATTTGGTGGGCATTTGCGCACATACAAAATGCAACGAAAAGAAGTGCTTTTTTAAACATAAAATTCTCCTTGAATATTATTAAAAATGGATTAGTATTATAGCGACTAAATTTTAATATTAATTGAATTTTGGTGTTACTAATATAAATTTTTGCTTTTATTGCAATATATACGAATTTTAAGCCCCTTTGTGCTAAACTAATGGGCTATTTCAAAGAAAAGGATATGTTATGTTTCACGAATACAGAGATTTAATCACTGAACTTAAAGGCAAAAATGCACGCTTTGATGCGTTGTTTGAAAAACACGATGATTTAGATCATCAAATCGCAGCCGCAGTCGAGGGCAGAGTGCATATGAGCGATTTAGAAGTCGATTCACTAAAAAGAGAGAAACTTCGCGTAAAAGATGAAATCGGTATGTTTTTGGCTAAGATTAAAGCTGAAAAAGAGGGCAAATAAAAAGGTTGCGCACTCCGCGCAACCATAAATTTAATATCAAATTTATAAAATTACAAAAATAATTTATCTTCCAGGCTGTGTAAGCGTTGTAATCCGATATCGATGTATTCCATTAATTTTTCGTTGTTTTTGACCAAATCGTCGTAGTAAGCTTTGGCTTTTTCCTTCGCTACGAAGTCAGGTTCGACATATTTTATGCCTGATTTAAACAAACCCTTTGTTTCGACAAAATATGTGCCCCAGATCTTATCACAATGCTCAATGCTAGATTCTGTAAAGCTCACGATCGAATCATACGCGACATTTCCAAGTAACTCTTGCAATTTATTAGCAGGATTTTTCAAAAACGAGTAAAAATCCTTAAACGGAGCAAATACCTGCTCTAAATTTTGCGCTGAGTCCTGATAAATCCCCTTTTTGACGCGAAACATCATCATTTCTTGCGAATTTACAAATCTCTCAACGGCTTTTATAGTATCCGCTTTATTCACTGGAAATTTCCTTTGGTTGAATTAATATAAATCGCTATTATAACACAAATTTATAAAATTTATGTTAAAATACCAGAACAAAAAGGAAAATATATACAAAAATAGGAGGTAAGTATGGAAAGACCTGTTCCCATAGATGAACAAATCGAGCTGGATTTCAGCAAAATCATCATCTCAAAGACGGATCCTCGCGGTATCATTACCTATGTCAATGATTATTTTTTGGAGGTTAGCGGATATAGCGAGGGCGAGCTCATCGGCAAACCACACTCTATCGTCAGACACCCAGATATGCCAAAAATCGCATTTAAGCTAATGTGGGATAGCATTTCTAAGGGCAGACCATTTACGGCTGCGGTGAAAAATCTAGCCAAAGACGGCAGGTATTACTGGGTCATCGCCAAGCTCGATCAAGTCATCGACCCGCATACCAAAAAGGTCGTCGGACACACGGCTATATCGGAGCATACGGCATTTCGCACGCCAGCACCAGCCGAGATAATCCAGCAAATCGAGCCGATTTACAAAAAACTAGTCGAGATCGAAAATAGCTCTGGCATAAAGGCTAGCTATGAGTATTTGGAGGGGTTTTTGCACGCCAACAATACGACTTATGACGAATTTATCGACGGAATCGTCACCAAAAAAGGATTTTTAGACAAACTCCAAGCCAAATTTGGCAAAATTTTTGGAAGATAAATTTAGGTGAAATTTAGCGTTTGGCGCATTTTTGCAAATTTAAATTGCCAAACGCTAAATTTGTAAATTTTTAAGGTTTTTATTTTGTAGCATTTCACACGCTTCTTCGTTTAATTTATAAAATTCATCGCGAGAATATAAATTAGAAAAATGTTTTTCATACATTTTTTCTACATTGCAAATTTCAGGGCGAGTGTCGTAAATATCGCACTCGTGGCCACGCAGATATTTACAAACGCCATCGCCTCTGTCAAATTCGCTAAGCTGGGGAATATTTGCGATATGCCTGCAACACTCCCCGCATTTAGAACAATTAAAGCTCATTAGCCACTTGTTTCTCTGCTAAATTTACTTGCTCGTCAATTTGCGTTGCGACAAGCTCTGATTGCTCTGTTAGCTCTCCACTTTCTGTTAGCAATGGCGTATCCAACAAAGTTTTTATAGTTTTTATCACAGAAATACTAGCACCAAAGATTTTTCTTTCTTTTTCATCAAATTTAGTCGGGTCTGCTTTGCCAGTGTCTGGATTTTTATATTTTTCTACTATTTTTGATAATTCATAATTTATCGGCATAGCTAACGATTCAAGGCGAAGAAAAAATCTATAAAACATATCCGCTCTTCTTCTTATGCCGTCACACGCTACACTTGCAGTTTTTAGCTCTCGTTCGTATTTTCTAGCTTTGTCTAAATTTGCATAAGCTTCATCTTTTAGAGCACTGGCTTTTGAACTAGCTATTAGCCCAATCACTGCCAATGCAGGAGCAGCTACCAAACCGCCTAACACGGCAGTTCCACCAGCTACTCCTAAACCACCAGCTGCCAAACTTCCGCCACCAAAAAATGCCAAAGTAGCGTTTGTAGCAGCCACACCACTAAGAGTGCTAATCGCCGTGCCCGTGCTAGCAGTAGCTAACCAACCAGCTGCACTATATGCACCAAAAGCCGTTAAAGCTCCGCCCGCAGTCCCAGCGACTGTTCCACCTAGTATAGATGAAGCAAAACCACTCATCTCTTTAAGTTCGACAAATTCGCTTTTATCTATCTTAAATTTGCTCAACTCTTGCAAACCTATGCTATCTTTAAACTCAATTTTTTCTATCGTATCAATTAGACTTTTTACAACATTATCTAAAATGAATAATTTTTTCTCGCCTAAATTTTCAAGTGCTTTTCCACTAGCTTTTCGGTGGGTGTCGATAAGTTCTTTTGCATCTTCGATAATTTCGTTTGCTCGATTATTTACTGAGTTTGCAGTTTTATTATCCCGATAAGCATCACAGCACTTTTTTACTCCGTATAACAAAATTGGAATTGGTGCTAATATTATTATTGGTAATGGCATATTTTCTCCTTTATTCTAGTGTTGATGAGAGCGAGATTAGCTCTGAAATGTTATTTTCTAGCACAGCTTGATTTTTGTCTAACTCTTTACTCAAAATTTCAGACTTTTGCGAATTTATTTTTGAGTTTTGTAAGAATTTCTTTTGCTCTACTACTGCAACCATAGCCTTAGCTATATCTTCAAATTCTCTTGCAAATGTTTTATCTAGCCTTGCAAATTCGCAGTAAAGATTAACCAAGCTTCGCTCATTATCAGAATAATCACCGTCTATAAAGCCCATATTTACAAGCGTCCAAAGAAACTGCATATTATCCATCTTGTCATAACTACGCTCCATAGCTTCTTGAATACAAATTTTAAATATCTCTCCAACCGGCTCCCCGCTTCCAAGTAACGAATTTACTTCGCTTTTTACTTTTAACATATCTTTCTCGCTTACGGCATATTGTTTAGCAATTTCCCTTAAAAGCCCTTTTTCCTCATCTGTGATACCGTCGATATTTATCGCTAGTAATAACAAAATAAGTTTATCCTTTGTTTGCATGTTTTTCCTTTCTTAATTAAATTGTAATAGTTTCGCCTTTTTCAATCAAAGCATTAAATTCATCAAAATCTTTAAATTGTGTTTCACCCCCTAAATTTTCTGTAAGTAAATTTGCATTTTTGATAAAGCCGTCAATATCGCCTAATTTATACATATCGCTCATACGAGAAAATGCTTTGTCAAATTCGGCTATATGGTCGCTTAAATACTCATTGATATAACTCCTAAGTTCGCTTTCATAAATTTGCAATAGTTCTATGATTTTTCCACAAATTCGCTCCATATCAGCTCTATATTGTTTAGCTAACTTGGCATGAAATTTCAAATCATCCAACACAGCCAAACAAAGTCTTGCAACACCTATAAAATTCACACGCAAAATATTTGCTTGTTTGTATGCGTCAGCTAAATCTATGGCAGTAAAAGTTACAGATGAAATAGTCAGCATTCGTTTAATCGTGCCGTTATTAAACGGCAAAACAACTTGCCAATCTATTTGTTTTAAGTCTTGTAAATTTTTAATTTCTTTCTCGCTTATCTCCATAGCAAAACGGCGAATAAAATAAAACGCCCTAACAACACACTCGTTTATGATTACGGGCAATGCTTGCCTAGAAAGTTCATAAGCTACGCCAATTTCGCCCCTTAAATCAAAAGGTTTTATGCTCTCTTTTATAATTTTTCCATCTTCATCATGCTTGGAAAATAATGTGCCGTTAAATAATTTTGAAATAAACACAGAAAATTCAGAATTTCCACTTTCATTTTTAAAATTTTGAAAAATAGGCAAAGACGAAATTTCTTTTAACAACGACACAATAGGTCCAGGAAGTCCAGTTCCCCCACCTGCTGTGCCACTAGAACCAGCCATATCGCTAACCATGTGAAAAAACCAATAAACTACTCCAAAAAGAATTTTTTCATATATATCTTTTCTGATAAGCGTAGTATCTTTTAACGGAACTATCATAAAAGCTCCCGTTGTGCCTGTGCCATACACATTGCCAGTAAATTGCGTAAGCAAAGAAAACATTAGCCCAATAGGCGTAGGGTGGTGTGAAAAATCACGCAAATGGTGCTGTAACCCGCCACCAAATTCAGCCGTAGCTTTATCGACGGCGATAGGAAATTTATCTTCTAAAAATTTTATAGCACCGTCTAACTTATCGCCTTTGTATCCTTGCCATTTGGCTACTTTTTGCACAAAGTAATTGACTTTTTCGCTACCCCACTGCTTACCCCTATTAAAATCAAACGCTCCGACCCAAATTATATCAATAGCCCCCGCAATAGCACCACTAGCAAAAGCAACCATATAATCTAAGCTATCAGCATTGTTTTTTAATTTGCCATAACGCCTGATTATGCTATCTGCTTCAAATTCTAAATCGCTTATTTGTTGTTCTAATAATGCTAAATTTTGCAACCTTGTAATTTGTTTTGCACTAGCAAATGAATGCTCATAAGGAAATAAATTTGTCATTTTTTCTTCTTTATAAAATTTACTTTTTTAAATTCTTACAATTGCTTTCTTCATTTTGTTGCAATTTTTCTAAACTTTCCTGTTGTTTAGATAATTTTTCTACTAATTGTCTCTTTTGCTTTTTCAAATTTTCATCCAATTTATCATCTGGTGTTATTAATAAACGCATCATCATATGCATATACTTTTCATTTAACATATTTTTCCTCCTACACCTGCTATCGCACCTGCACCTAAACCTAAGAAAAACTTCCACATTTTTCATCCTTTCGTAAAAAATTTATAGTATTTTACGAAATTCTTGCGACAAGGTTTGTCGTCTCTCATAAATTTCCGCCATTTTTTAGATAATCTTGCAAAATTTTTTCAAATTTACTTTGCAAATTCGCTGGTTCGATGATTTTGATATATGGCAGGTAGAGTTTTGCGAAATTTAAAATTTCATCTTCAAATGCCGCAGTCACGGCAAGTGTGGCGAATTTATCGTTTTTATCAATAAAATTTTGCGTGATGAAAAATTTTTTGCGCCCAAGGTATGCAAGCGCAGTATTATCCACGCGCAGTCTCGCACTCACGGGACTTTGCGAGAACCAATGATTTTTATTTTCTTTGATTTGGGCTAGTTTTTTGATTTCCGGCGAAAAGGTTTGCTCCAAAACATCTAAATTTGAAATTTTCTCAAATGTAAAGGTCTTTAAAACGCCCATTTCATCGCATAGCACATACCACACCCCAAGGCGAAAAATAAAGGCATAAGGCTTTGCGGTGCGCTCCTTGCCAGAGTAAGTGAAATTTAAAATATTGTGATTTTTGATAGCGTAGCAAATCTCCTCAAAATCCCTTTTGAGCGTGGAATTTGGGGTAAATTTGTCAAATTTGGCGTCGATTTTATAAACGCCGTTTAGCAGGTCTGTGATTTCCTCGCTTCCGAAGCTAGGGAAAATCTCGCTAACGCCTAAATTTCTCGCTAGACTAAGCGAGCAGGTATCTAGAAACCCCCCCCCCAACGCAGTTTACGCGGATTTCGCCACCACTCTTTGCGAACTCAAATCCGTGATTTTCCAGCGCTTTCATATCGCGTTTGAGCGTATCTGCGCCCACGCCTAGCTCTTTGCTAAGCTCGCCAAGAGTGAAGCTTTGCGCGCTAAGTGCCAAGGTGCAAAATTTCGCCATGCGATAAGCGATATTATCACGGGTTTTGCCTGAATTTTTTGCGTAAATTTCTAAATTTTTTATCATATTTCTTTCTTTTGGGGTTATAATAAAATCGTTATTATAACCCCCATTAAATTTGGCTAAATTTATAGCGATGCGTAGCGCACCATGAGGCAAGTATCTAGTTTAGCGAGCTTTTCGAGGACTGATTTTTGCACCTGAGAATCGACTAAGATCACGGCTAGTGCGTTGCCGTCTTCGCCTCTGCCTAGGCGGAAGTCAGCGATATTGATATTCTCATCGGCTAAAATCGTGCTTATGTTTTTGATGACGCCTGGGACATCGGTGTTTTTGAAGATTATCATCTTGCCTTTTGGCTTGAAGTCAGTTTTAAATCCATTGACATTGACTATGCGACCCTCTTTGCCGTCAAAGACCGTGCCCACAACGCTCGAAGTATCCTTATCTGTGATAATCGTAACGCCAATCTCATTTTTGTAGATACTGCCCACGCACTCTTTATACTCGGTCTCGATACCCTTCTCATCGGCTAGGAATTTTGCATTGACATAATTTAGCGAATCGCCCAAACTATCGTGTAGTGCGCCTACGATAGCGAAAACTAGCATTGAATTTAGGTATTGTGAAATCTCGCCGCTACCCTCGATTTTGATAGATTTTATCGGACCTTTGTTGATTTGGGCGGCTAGATAAGCCATTTTTGATATCAAATCCACATACGCTTCGATTGAGGCTGGTAAATCCTCGGATTTGATAGGCAAATTTAGCGCATTTGGGTAGCTGATACCGCGTGCTGCGCTGATAGCTTGCTCAGCGGCCTCGACTGCGATATTTCTTTGCGATTCCAAAGTATTTGCGCCAAGGTGCGGAGTGGCGGTTAAATTTTCGATATCTAAGAAATCATGCGAAGTGGCTGGTTCTTTGTCGAAAACATCTATGCCTAGATATGCGATTTTGCCTGATTTTAGATTTTTTACTAAGGCTGCTTCATTGTATAATCCACCGCGCGCGCAGTTTATGAGGCGCACACCATTTTTCATCTTCGCAATTTGTGGCTCGTCGATCATATTGATAGTTTCGCGGTTTTTTGGCGTGTGGATTGTGATGAAATCGCACGCTAGGATATCATCGAAATTCGTAGTGTATTTCACGCCTAGTTTTGTGGCCTTTTCTGAATCGATGTATGGATCATACGCGATGACGCTCATACCAAAGCCAAGTGCGCGCACACCCACGCGAGAGCCGATATTTCCGAAACCGATAATACCTAAGCTTTTTTTGTATAGCTCGGTACCATACCATTTTTCGCGTTTCCAAATGCGATTGATTTTCAAATCATTACACGAATTTACATATTTGCGGGCGGCATTTAGCAGGTGGCACATAGTCATCTCCACAGCGGCGATTGTGTTTGCCGTAGGGACATTCATAAGGATAATTCCGCGCTTAGAGCAGCCGTCGATATCGCAGTTATCCACGCCCACACCTGCGCGCACGATAGCTTTGAGATTAGTTCCTGAATTTAAGAATTTCTCATCTACCGCAGTCGAGCTTCTAGTGATTGCTACATCTGCATCGCCAAGCATGCCGTAAAGCTCGTCTTTTGGGACATCGGTAGCGTCGATTACATGGATATCTGATTCTTTTGAGAGAAGTTCAAAACCTATATTGTGGATTGCGTCGCAAACTATTACAGTTTTCATAAATTTCTCCTATTTTGTATGTGGAGTTGCAAGGCAAAACTGCCTTGCAAGCGGGGTTATTTTAGTTGATCTTTAATAAGATCTCCCAAAGTCATTTTTTCGTCATCGCTATTTACTTCGTTTAAAAGCTCGCGCTCTTTTTGGTGAGCTAGTCTGCGAACACTTAGGCGAATACGATTTTTCTTTTCGTCGATAAATGCGATCGCAGCTTCGATTTCATCGCCGATTTTGATCTCATCTGCGCTCTTATCGCCCAAATCCTCTTTGCGAAGTAGCGCATCTACGCCACCTTCTAACTCTACGAAGATTCCAAAATCTTTGATATCGCGAATTTTACCTTTTACGACATCACCTTGTTTGTGAGATTTCGCATAATCGCTAATCGGGCTATCGCCTAGCTCTTTGCGATTTAGTGAAATTTTTTGTGTGTCGTTGTCGATTTTGATAATTTTGACTTCTAGTTTATCGCCGATTTTAAATAAATTTTTGCATCTTTCGTTTCTATCCCAAGAAGCGTCTTCATTATGCAAAAGACCCTCTACGCCGTCGATTCTAACGAACGCGCCGAAATTTGTGATTGTTGTGATTGCACCTTTTACCACATCGCCGACTTTGTATTTTGCCAAAAATTCATCAAATGGTTTTGGAAGCAAGTTTTTAAGACTCACTCTTAGTCTTCTTTCATCTGGGTTGATTTCTACGACTTCTACATCGATTTCTTCGCCCTCGCTGATGAAGTCTTTTGGATTTTTGATATTTTTATCCCATGAAATTTCGCTAATGTGCAAAAATCCCTCGATATCGTTACCTAAATCAACAAATGCGCCATAAGGCTCGATATTGCTGATTTTTACGCGGATTGTGTCGCCGACTTCTAGGCTGTCTTTGATCTCGTTCCAAGGATCTGGCATTGCAGCTTTGATTGAAAGAGATAGGTGTTTTTTGTCGCTATCGTATTTGACGACTTTGACTGGGACTTTGTCGCCGTCTTTGTAAAGTGAGCTAGGATTTACAGGGCCTTTATATGAAATTTCGCTGTAATGAACTAGTCCATCTACGCCACCTACATCGACAAACATACCATAAGTTGTGATTTTTTTAACAGTGCCTTCAATGACACCCTCAGTAGCTACGATTTTTTCGATGATTTCTTTGCTAGCTTTGCGGTCCTCATCAAGCAATTTTTTGCGTGAAACCACGATACTTAACTCATCTTCATTTACTTTTAGAACTTTTACTTTAAAAGTCTTGCCGATAGCGCCATTTGGGTTTTTAAGCGCACTTTGAGAGCGTGGCATAAAAAACTCAACATCATCTTCACTAACGCAAACATAACCGCCTTTGTTAAAAGAGACGATTTTGACATCATATACATTTTCTGCATTTTCATCGTAAGAATCGATAAATGCTTTGACTTTTTCTTTTTTTATAGCTTTTCTATATGATACGACCGGGCGACCACCTCTACTTCCGATTATCGCGACTTTAATGTCATCACCTACTTTTACACACAAGTTTCCTTGGGCGTCGCTCACTTCGGATACATCCAAAACTCCTTCTAGCTTTCTACCCACATCTACGAAAATCTCGTTGTCTTTAACAGCGATAACCTTACCTGTGACTACCTCATCGTGTGATTTTTGGTTGTCATACTCTTCTAACAATTTCGCAAAATCTTCATCTGCGTGATTTTGAACTTTCTCGTTCACCTCGGCCATAAAGCTTCCTTTAAATTTATTTACATTTTTAACAAAAATGCTAAAAGCTAAATCTTACCTAAATTTTGCTTTTAATCAACTAAATTTTTTTAAATTTTAATATGTTAAATTTGAGATGAAATTTTAAAATTTTGATATTTTTTCGATTTTTTCAACGACTTTTTTGATAATCCAATCAGGCGTGCTAGCCCCTGCTGAAATCCCGCATAAATTTTTATTTTTAAACCAAATTTGCTCGATTTCGTCTTCGTTTTCGATCAAATAACTATCCTTGCAAAAGCTTTGCGAAATCAAAAAAAGTTGCTTTGTATTTGATGAATTTTTGCCACCCACAATTATCATAATATCGGCTTTTTTGGCAAGTTCGGCGGCTGCTTCTTGGTTTTCTAGTGTCGCGTTGCAGATAGTATTAAAAATACGCACCTCGCGCGATTTTTGCATTAAATAATCCACGATTTTGACAAAATTTTCGATTTTTTTCGTAGTCTGCGAAACTACTGCAACCTTTGAATTTAGCTTAATCTCGTCCAATTCGCTTGGCTCTAAAACCACAAAAACCCTGCCCTTAGCATAAGATTTCACCCCTTTTACCTCTGGGTGGTTGCTATCGCCAAAAATCACGATATCATACCCCTCATCGCTCATTTTTTCGACGATTTGCTGCGGTTTGGTCACAAAGGGGCAGGTCGCGTCGATGAGCTCTTTATTTTGCGCTCTTAGGCGCGTCAAATCCTCTTTTTGGATACCGTGCGTGCGGATTATGAGCTTTTTTTCATCGCTTACTTCGCTAGCATCTTTTAGAGTTTTTACACCGAAATTTTGCCTTAGGCGGTTGATCTCTTCTGCGTTGTGGATTAGCTCGCCTATCGTCGAGGCCTCGCCCGCGTTTTCTGCGATTTTAATCGCTCTTTTGACCCCGAAGCAAAAGCCATAGCTTTTGGCCATTTCAATCCTCAACGCTAGCTCCGATTTGTTTTAAAATTTCGCTGAAATTTGGAAAAGATGTCGCGATACATTTGGCATCTTCTATCATCATACCGCATTTAAGCCCCAAAATAGCGAAGCTCATCGCAATTCTGTGGTCGCCATGAGGCGTGATGATTGCTGGGCTCATTTCTCCACCGCCAATGATTTCAAAGCCATCTTCTAACTCGCTAGCTTTCACGCCACACGCCTTTAATCCCTCGACCATGACAGCTATGCGGTCGCACTCTTTGACGCGAAGTTCTTTTGCATTTTTTAGAGTGCTTTTGCCCTGCGCGCAGGCAAACGCCACGGCTAGGGCTGGGGCTTCATCTATCATCCACGGGATATTTTCGCTAACATCTACGGCGCGAAGCGGGGCGTAAGAAATTTCGATATCGCCGATTTCTTCGTAAATTTCATCGGTTTTTTTGTAGCTGATTTTCGCACCCATTTTCTTTAAAATTTCGTAAGCTTCTATGCGAGTTTTATTTAAAAGCATATTTTTTAGCACGATATGCGAGCCCGGGATTATCGAGGCTGCCACAGCGTAATAAAACGCCGAGCTTGGGTCGTTTGGCACGAAAATTTCAAGTGGTTTAAGTGGCGCGCGTAATGGCTCTACACGCAGTTCAAGGCCGTTTGTGCTAATGTCCGCTCCCATAGCTTTTAGCATTTTTTCGCTGTGATCACGGCTTAGCTCAGGTTCGCTAAATTTGCAACCATTGCTATTAAGGGCGGCTAAAATCATAGCGGTTTTGACCTGAGCAGATGAAATTTTGCTATCAAATTCAAAATATTCAAGCTTGTTTCCCTCGATTGCAATCGGAGCTTTGTTCGCATTATCACGACCGTAAATTTTCGCCCCTACTTTGCTTAGGGGACCCCCTATTCTACGCATTGGGCGCTCGTTTAGGTATTTATCACCACTTAGGACGAAAAATCCCTTAACCGAGCTTAAAAGCCCCATAAAAAGGCGAATCGTAGTGCCTGAGTTCCCGCACTCTAATGGCATATTTGGCTCTTTTATCGCGCCTTTTGGCGTGATTTCGACTTCGGCACCCACTCGCTTAACCTCTGCACCCAGAGCCTCTACGATTTTTAGCGTATTTAGCGTATCCTCGGCTAGCAAAAAATTTGAAATTTTGCTTGTCCTATCCGATAAAAGCGCGAAAATTGCGCTTCTATGAGAGATCGATTTGTCTGAGCCGATATTTGAAATTTCGGCATTTAATGGCGATTTTTGAGCGAAAATTCTCATCGTAATTCTAATCCTAAATTTTGATTTAATGCTTGTAAAATTTTATCCATAAAGCCTGCTACTTCGTCATCTTCGAGGGTTTTGTTATCGTCTTGGAAACTAAATTTAATTGTCAAACTCGCGCTATCTTTTAGGCTTTCGTCTCTGTATAAATCAGTCGGCAAAAATTCCTTCAAAGCGTCGATTTTAAGGGAGCTTATAACCTCTTTAATCTTCTCAAATCTAAGGTCATTTGGCACCAAAATACTTAAATCGCGCAAAATACTAGGGAATTTCGAATAAGCATTTGCCATAATTCTTTCAAATTTTAGTTTTTCAAAATCAATCTCGCACAAATATGTTTTTTCTAAATCACGACTTTTTTCCACATCGCCATCTACGCGCCCTATAAAGCCAACAATTTCGCCATTTTGCTCGATTAGGGCTTGTTCAAATTCGCTTAAAAAGCCGATTTTTTGCTCTGGAATTTTCACGCTAAATTTACCAATCACGCTTTGAATTAATCCCGCAAAGTATAGAAAATCCACAGCCGCAGGTTTCGCGCCGTTTGCGATAGAGCTTTCGTTTTTTAGTCCGCTTGCGACAAATCCTAGTTTTTGCGATTGCACGCCCCCAGCGTCAAAAACCGTGCCAAGCTCGAAAAGTTTGACGCTTTTTTTCGAATTTTTCAAATTTCGCTCAGCAGAGGCCAAAAGATGATTTATCAGCGTTGGGCGAAGCGCGTCTAACTCGCTATTGATTGGGTTTAAAATCTCTTTTTTGCACGGCACAAATCCAAGAGAGGCTAAAATTTTGCTATCGTCAAAGACATAATGCACGCACTCGAAAAATCCCAAAGCAGCCGCTTTTTTGCGCACTTTGCGTGAATTTTGCAAATTTATATAAGTTTCGTTTATGCGTGTTTTTTCCTCGAATTTCATCGGTGCTGAGGCGATATTATCGATGCCTACGATTCGCACGATTTCCTCGCAAATATCATGTGCATTTAGCACATCGTGCCTAAAATGCGGAACTTTGGCGTTGATGAAATCAGCCTCTATGCTGATATCAAATCCTAGTTTTTTTAGAATTTTTACGATTTGATCGCGCGAAATATCTGCGCCAATCATTTTATTAATCTCTTTGTCGCTAAATCTAATCGTTACAGGCTCATACGCGCTCGAAATTCTCTGCGCGCCAGCATACGGCAAAATCGAAGGATTTTCGCCCAAAATGCGAAATAAAAGTTCCGTGCCCACGCCTAGGCTTGGCTCGCTACCACGAGATGAGCGATAAACCTGCTCGTCGCCTTTTAGGCTTTTGTTTTCGTTTATGGCTTTTGCGATGACAAGGGGTTTGGTGTAGTTTGCCTCGATGATTACAATTTTTGCCTCATCGCAGGCTTTGAAATTTTCATCTTGGCAAATTCCAGCGATACTTAGCAGTTTTTCACCGCAATACACGCCAAATTCGCCGTTTTGTAGCTGTTTAATGTCAAGTGAAATTTTTTCGCTCCCATTAGCGATTTTTTCGAAATCATACGCCCTTAGCAAAACTCCCGTCGCGTGCGTAACATAGGCTAAGTAGTTTTGCACAGCACAAGAGCCTAGCAAATCGGCAATCGCAAGGCGCAAAATGTGTTTAAAAGAAAGTCCGAAATTTTTCTTTGCTTCAAAGGCGCGAAACGAAAATCTCGCGTTGCTTTCGGCGTTTGTATGGACATTTAAAATTCTGCCGATTCCTGGGGCATTTTCAGGGTCTTTGAACTCGACTTTTTCTTTCAACGCTAAATTTAACCCAGCGCTAAGATCTCGCGCGATACCTAAAATACTAAGGCAATCGCCCCTGTTTGCAGTAAGCTCGATCTCGATTATGTCGTCGTTAAAAATTTCATACTCATTTAGCGCCTTACCAGGGATTAGCTCGCCGATACTTTCGTCTAAAATCATAATCCCGTCAAAGGTCTTAGGAAGCCCAAGCTCGGTCGATGAGCAAATCATACCAAAGCTCTCTTCGCCACGAAGTTTGGCTGGTTTGATCTCCAATCCGCCAGGAAGCTTCGCTCCCACGAGTGCTACTGCTACGAACTGCCCTGCATCGACATTTTTGGCTCCACACACGATTTGGAGCGTTTTTTCGCCGACATCGACTTCGCAGACATTTAAATGGTCTGAATTTTCGTGGCGTCTTTTGCTTTTAACAAGCCCCACGACGACCAAATTTGGGATATTCATGCGAGTGTGCGCATCGACCTCTAAACCAATCGAATTTAGCGTAAGGGCTAAATTTTCTGATGAAACTTCGCTTAAATCAATCCAATCTTGTAACCAATTTTTCGTTATTATCATTTAAATTGCTCCAATAATCTAATATCGCCTTCAAAAAGTGAGCGCAAATCAGGAATTCTATGAAGTAGCATAGCAAATCTCTCGACCCCAAGCCCAAAGGCATATCCGCTCACATCGCTCCATTTTACCGCTTTAAACACATTTGGATCTACCACGCCACTTCCTAGCACTTCTAGCCAGCCAGTTTGTTTGCAAACACGACAGCCCGCTCCACCGCAAAAAATACAGCTAATATCAACCTCTGTGCTAGGCTCAGTAAATGGGAAAAAGCTAGGGCGAAACCTGACTTTGACATCGCCAAACATATAATGCAAAAAATCCTCTAAAATGTATTTTAAATTTGCGAAGCTCACATTTGCGCCCTTTTCGACGACCAAACCCTCTACTTGGTGAAACATCGGCGTATGTGTCAAATCCATATCGCGTCTAAATACCGCACCTGGGGCTATCATACGCACTGGCGGTGTTTTGAATTTCTCCATTGTGCGGATTTGCACGCCGCTAGTGTGTGTGCGCAAAAGCTCGCCTGAATTTAGATAAAATGTATCTTGCATATCGCGCGCTGGGTGGTATTTCGGTAAATTTAGCGCTTCGAAATTGTGAAAATCATCTTCGATTAGCGGACCAGATTCTACGCTGAAATTTTGCGATACAAAATAATCGATTATCTTATCCATAGTCTCCATTACAGGGTGAAGCGCCCCGCTAGCTACATTTTCGTTAAATAGCGTAACATCGATCGCCTCTTTTTTCATCGCCTCTTTTTGCGCGATTGCCTCCAAGGCTGATTTTTTCGCGCCAATTAGCTCGGAAAAAATATCTCGCTTTTGGTTTGCCTCTTTTGCAAATTCCTTTTTTTGCTCGGCAGGGACGGACTTTAACTGAGCGAAAAGCTCGGTGATAACGCCCTTTTTGCCAAATAATTCAAGGCGGATTTTTTCAATTTCATCTAAGCTAGTGGCTGCTTCGATTTTGGCTTTGATTTCTTGCAAAATTTATCCTTTTTGTAAAAAAATGAATTTTGCGATTGTAGTTAAAAATTGATAAAAACAAGGTAAAAATTCATAAATTTGAAATTTTTAGCTATAATCTAGGCTGAATTTTTAATCAAAAAAGGATACATTATGAATATTTTCGAAAGAATTGTAGCAGGCGAAATTCCATGTAACAAAGTCCTAGAAAACGACGATTTTCTGGCATTTCACGATATTAGCCCAAAAGCTCCAATACACATTTTGGCAATTCCGAAAAAATGCTATGAAAACTTCCAAGTAACCCCGCCAGAGGTCATGGTAGGTCTTAGCAGTTTTATTAAAGAAGTCGCTGTGAAAATGGGGCTAGATAAGACAGGTTACCGCCTAGTGTGCAACTGCGGCGAAAACAGCGGCCAAGAGGTCATGCACCTGCACTTTCATATCCTTGGTGGAACGAAACTTCCATGGGATAACACAAACGGCGCGAATACGCACGATAAATTCTAAAACTCACAAATTTCACAAGTCGCCAAATTTGGCGACTTTTCTGCTTTTTTAATTTTTTTAAATTTTGCTTTTTGGTAATTTGGGTTAAATTTTAATAGTGAATTTTAAAGTGTAAAATTTAAAAAAGTCGCCGAATTTGGCGACTTTTATTGAGGTTTGCAAGGATTATTTTGCAAGCATTGCATCAAGCATCCAAAGGCGTTTTTCGTATCCGCCAAGTTTGTCTTGTGCGAAATTTGATGTTACGATATCGCCTGCTTCGTCTGCGATTTCGGCTAGTTTTTTGAACTCTTTTAGCAAATATTCATAGGCTTTTTTCACATTTTTTAGCACCTCTTCTGCGCTATAATCGTCTTTTAGATCGATTGGAGCAGAGGCTAGTTTGATTAGCTCTTCGGCTTTGATTACTGGTTTGCCACCGATTTGCAATGCTCTTTCAGCTGCGTCATCGAAAAGCACGCCAAACTCATCGTAAGCTTCCTCTGTGTAAGAGTGGATTGGCGCAAATTGTAGGCCTTTGATATTCCAATGATATGCGTGAAATGCGACAAATAGCGCGTGTGCATCTGCTTGGATTTGGTTTAGTTGTTTTGTTACTTTTGACATTTTCATGTCTCCTTTCTTAATTTAAATTCGGCGGTATTATAAACGATAAATTTAAATAAAAAGTATCTAATTAATAAATTTTATTATTTAGAACTCTCAAATTTACAAAATTTACATATAATTAAGGTTTTATATCAAAATTTAAAGAGCAAAAATGGTAAAAGTTTTTTTGATCGAAGATGACGCAGAGTTTGCTGGATTGATAGCCGAATTTTTAGGTTCGCGGGGCATTAGCGTGGAGGCGTGCGAGGATCCGTTTTTGGCGATTAGCACGGATTTGGCGCAGTTTGATTTGGTTTTATTGGACCTGGGGCTTCCTGGCATGGACGGACTGGAAGTTTGCAAAGAAATCCGCAAAAAAAGCAAAATCCCGGTTATCGTTTCGAGTGCGCGCGCCTCGACCGTCGATAAGGTAAGCGCCCTGCAAATCGGGGCTGATGACTACCTGCCCAAACCATACGACCCAGACGAGCTATACGCGCGCATAATCTCGCTTTTGCGCAGGGCAAATGACTTTAAAGAAGAGAGCGAAAATTTAGCGTTTAGCGTGGATAAAAATCTAGGCGATGTGTTGTTTAATGGCGTAAATTTGGGGCTTACGCTGGCTGAGTTTGAAGTGCTTGGCGAGCTAGTTCGTAACTTCCCAGCCGCTGTCAGCAAGGAGCAAATTTTGCGCGCCTCGCCCTCGATTGTATCGGCAAATGAGAAAAATTTGGAGATGATAATCAGCAAAATTCGAGCCAAAATCAAACCTCACAGCGAGGCAAATCACATAATCTCGCTTCGTGGCAGAGGGTATCGCCTTGCCAAATAGCAAGCAAAATTTGGCGCAAAATTTGGCGCAGGTGAATTCTCAAAATTCGGCGCAGACAGATACGCAAAAGGGCGCAAAAATTTCAGCGCAACCTAGTCTGCAAAACAGCGCGCAAAAGTCCATTTTCAGGCGCATTTTGATACTTTTTTTGGTAGCGTTTTTGGGGATAGTTTTTTTGTGGTTTGGCGTGCATAGCTGGAAGGATTATCGCTACAAAGAGACTTTGCGCCTAAATTTACGGCTAAATTTGCAAAGTTTCCAAGAAGAGCTTTTAAACGCTAGCTTACCAAGCGATGAAATTTTGGCGCAAAACGGCTTTGTTTTAGCCGAAAATTTCGGCACCAAAAACGCCAAAATCATCGAGAGCTTCGGCGATAAAAACAGCGGGTATCAGATCGTAAAATCAGGGCGCGAGGAGCTGTTTTTCATATACACGCCGATTAATTATATGGTTTTGCGCGCCTTGGATAATGACCGAGATTTCGCGGTTTTCGACATTTTTTTCTGCGTTTTGCTAGGCATTTTGGCACTACTTTTTTTCTTTTTAAACAAGGCTTTGGCGCCATTAAATTTGCTTTATTCAAATTTGCTAAATTTAAAAAACGGCGAGTTTAAAATTTTGGAAATCAAAAGCGATTATAAAGAAATTTCTCGTATCCAAAACGCCTATAATAGCGCGATTTTGCGCATAAAACAGCTTCTTGGCACCAGAGAAATGTTTAACAAAATCTTTATGCACGAGATGAAAACACCCCTTGCCAAGGGCGCATTTTACCTAAAAAACGCTCCCAGCCCGCAAAATCAGAGCAATTTGGCTAGGCTTTTTGCGCAGATAAACGAGCAGTTAGAAAATTTCAGGCTTCTTGAAAGTCTGGTTAGCTCCGAGGCGGTAGAGTGCGAGCAAATGGGCTTTGGCGAGGTTTTTGAGCGCACGCGCGAAAAGCTAAATTTACGCGAAAATGATAAAATTTGCGTTGATTTAGAACGCGATTTTAAAATTTACGGAAGCGCCGAGCTGTGGGAGATATGTCTTAAAAATTTAATCGAAAACGCGCTGAATTACTCGCCAAATCACGAGATCAAAATTTACGCCACGCATGGCGCGATAGTTTTCGAAAACAGCGGCGAACCCCTAGCCAAGGACATTTCTAGCGCAAACGGCGAGCTGGAACTAAACTGGAAATTGGATAAAAGCGTGCGCCATAAAAGTTCGAGCGGGTATGGATTTGGGCTATTTATCATACAAAAAACAGCGATTTTAAACGGCTACGAAATCGCCTATTCGCACGAAAATGGCGTGAATTTTATAAAATTTATAAAAAAAAGCGAAGCAGAATTTGCGTAAATTTGTTAAAAAATTTTTTAAATTTATCACTATATTGATGGTGATATATTTTTTACCGATAATTTTGTTAATTTTTAGAGAGCCGTTTATCATAAAAGCAATGAAAGATGATTTGATAAATTATGAGTTGTATTATCTAAAAAGCCATTATAATGCTAAACTTAAAGCATTAGATAAAAGCGATGATGAGATAGAAAAGCTAACAAAGGAGTATGATAAGATTTTAGAGAAACAAAGAGATAAATTTTATAAAACTTGTAAAAAGTATGTTAGCTATACGCTTTCGCATTTTGATTCTGTATATTTTTATGTTACTTGTAAATTTGATGATGAGACTAAAAAGTTATATTCGGATTTGCAAAAAGCTATAAAAATCAATGATGAATATCGTTTAATTACTAAAAAAAAGGCTCATATAATGTTTTTTAGTATGCCTGCAATGTATTCTTATGAAGTGCAACAAAAACATTTAAATCCTGACGAAGAAATATCATATATGAAAGTTGATAAAAATATGCTTTCAAAATCCGTTCAAATACCTGATTATTTTGAGACAAATGATATCAAGTCAAAAATATTTGTTTATGATAAAAAACAAGAAATTTACTTTAAAATCAAATGAAGGAAACGAATTGGAAACTGCGAATTTAAAAATTAACATTTATCTTTTGGTAGTTAGGTGTCGGCTCGCAATGACAGCAAATTTAGCGCAAGGAATTTTATAAAAAGGACTGAATTTGAAAAATTGGAATAAAAAGAAATTTGATAAAAATTTAAATACTAATTCAAATAGAAACCAAAGAGATTATGATAAAGAGCCGTTGATTTTGAGGGATTATTCTGGTTTTCCGATTGGATTTCATCATTTAGGAATTTTGATATTTTGGATTAGTGCTTCTGTATTTTCTATTAGCTACTTGGATGATTTTGAGAGTGGAATTTTAAATATGAATTCAGTGAAGCAGACATTGATAAAATTTGTTTTTTTCGTGATAGGATTTTTGATAGTTGATTATTTTAATATCATTAATTCAAAGAAAAAATATATTGCTTACTATGCTTCAAAGGTTGCGTATTGCGATGAGAATTTTAAAGAAATAGATAGCGAAAATTTACGCCATAATGGGACAATCGTAAGGGGAGTTTGGTTTTTAGGCACAATATTTTCAACGAGTTTTTGCAAATTTTTTCTAACGATAATTTTAATAGCAAATTTTCTCAAAGGGACTTTTGAAACGGCTTTTTTAGGCGTATTGTTTTGTATTTTAATATTGCTTATAGCAGAATTCTTAGAAATTCTAGTTTTTGCGAGAGTTTATAAAAATTTTAACAAAAGCCTTAAAAATTTTTGGCAAATATTCCCAAAATTTCAGTTAATCAACGAATATGCGCAAGAAATAAACTGGTATGATTCAAGAAAATTTTATACTGTAGGACTTTATTCTATACACTTATTTTGCTTTAATGAGCAAGATTATAAAGAAGTGCGAGACTATATTATGGCGGTATTTCGTGTGGATATAAATAAAAATTTAAGCAACCAACAATTTCAAAAAATTTTCCAATAAGGAGATGAAAAAATGAGTAATTCTAACAGAATTAACAAGGCTACTAGTGAGCTAGACAAGGCAGAAGAGAGATTATAAATTTTGATAAATTTAAATTTACTAGTTGCTTGAATTTCAAAATTCAGAAGTAAGTTTAAATTTGTGAATTTAAAAATTTTAGTATCGCAGATACTGACAGAGATTTTATAAAAGGATTAAATTTTGGAAAACAGAAATTTTAAAAACGATATTTTTAATAAAAATAAGAATTTGAGGGATTACGATAAAGAGCCGTTGGTTTTGCGTGATTATAGCAAAGAAATAAAATTACACGGTGTTTTAAATTTAATATTTTTCTTTATTTC
This sequence comes from Campylobacter sp. JMF_14 EL1, assembly GCF_027737585.1. NCBI lineage: Bacteria > Pseudomonadati > Campylobacterota > Epsilonproteobacteria > Campylobacterales > Campylobacteraceae > Campylobacter > Campylobacter sp. JMF_14 EL1. The sequence continues at coordinate 22,348 of NZ_JAOVTW010000002.1, read as the reverse complement.
TTTGATTTTTATTTTGGCTATGCAGAGTCATATTGAATTTGACGAATTTGACGAATTGGTAAAAAAAATTTTTATTTTATGTTTTATTTTTGTAGGATTTTTAACTATCTCCTATATGATAACTATAAATTCAAAAGAACGCTATGTTGCGCTAACATCTGACATGAAAGCAATATATTATGATAATGATTTACAAATACGCAAAATTTACAGCTTAGTTGGAAATAAAGAATTTTCATCGTTTTTATATCAAATAAATAGGCTTAAAAATATATTTGGTTATCCATTTTTAGCTATTTGTATAATCAGTTTTTTATTTACTTTCAATAGCGAATTTATAATAGGTTTGTTTGTTTATGCCTTTATTTTATTTTTATCGATTATGTATGACATTGCATTTCGTATGTTGGTTTATAAAAAATCAAATAAAAATCTTACAAATTTTTGGGAATATTCACAGAAATTTGTAATTGATATAGGTTGGATTGATGGCGGGAGAATTGTAACTGCTGGTGCAACAATTTGCTTTTTTAATCAAAAAGACCATGATTTGTTAAAAGAATATTTTCTTTCACTTTTTCATATAAATTTGGATACAGATATAAAAGGTATTGAAGCTATAAAAATTTTCTAACAAGGAGATAAAAATGAGTAATTCTAGCAGAATTAACAAGGCTACTAGTGAGCTAAACAAGGCAGAGGAGAGATTATTAAACTCTCTTGGATTGAGTGATGAGATAATTAAATCGTTTAAAAATAACCGGTGGTGGTTAGATGTTAGCGGTTTGGTATCAAATTTAGCGTAAATTTTTGTCAAAGTTAGCTTTGGTTAGCAACGCGTGGGTTTTGGGGTTAGTTTGCGCGCGTATAATCACGCCAACTTTAAAGCAAAGGAGAAAAAATGAAAAAGTTAGTTCTATCATTAGCGTGCGCGGTTTTGGCAACTGGGGCTTTCGCACAAGATCCCCAAGGCGGACAAACTCCGCTTCCATGCGGTAACGCAGAGCATAAATGCGCTCCAAATTTAATGCCAAAAATGGGCGGATTTAAGGGCGGTTTCCACGAGGATTTCAAAGGCGGCGCAATGCCGTGCGCTGGCGATATGAAAAACTGCCAGGCAAAAGGGGCGAAATTTGGCCACGATATGAAAAAATTCCACAAAATGGGGCACAATGACCGCTACACAGGTGCGATTATGCGCGAGCTTCCACGCCTTGATCTAAGCGACGAGCAATGGGCGAAGGTGCGCAGAATAATGTTTGAAGCAAACGAAGCGCGAATCGCCAAAAAATCAGAGCCACGCGAGAATTTGCTAGAAGATATCGCTAATTTTGACAAGGCAAAATTTATCGAAAATAATAGCAAAAAATTTACCGAGCAAATCACCGCCGAGGCTGGTGTCATCGAGGCTTTGCTTGGTGTGCTTAGCAGCGAGCAAAAGTCAAATTTGGCTAAAAATTTAAAAGAGCGCAAGGAAAAAAGAGAGGCGCAAAAAGAGCTTAAAAAAGATAAAAAATAAGCCTTCCTAAAATAATTTCATACTCCCCTAACCCTGCGAATTTCGCGGGGTTTTTTAAATTTATCACTAAATTTAGCACCAAATTTTCAAAACTGCGCAAATTTCAAAATTTAACTCGCACAAAAATATTTCGCTTCGTATTTTAAGTAACAAAAGGGTAGAATTACAAAATTTAGAATTTTTAAGGAGAAGAAATGGGAAAATTTGTGAATAATGTCGATGAATTTTTCAAATTTTGCGAAGAAAACGAAGTTAAATTTGTCGATTTCCGCTTTACGGATATGAAGGGATTTTGGCACTCTATCAGCTACAATATCAAAATCGTCGAACCAGATCAGTTCAAAAACGGTATCCCAATGGACGCTAGCTCGATGGACGGCTGGCAACCAATCGATCGAAGCGATATGCTAATGATGCCAGATGTCGAAACTGCATTTTTAGATCCATTTACCGCAGACCCTACGGCTGTGGTTTTTAGCGATATTTTCGATATTTACAAGGGCGAACTTTACGAAAAATGCCCTCGCTCAATCGCCAAAAAAGCTATGAAATACCTAAAAGATAGCGGGCTTGGCGATGAGGCGTATTTCGGGGCTGAAAATGAATTTTTTATCTTCGATAATGTCAAAATCGTCGATAGCACAAACTGCGCTATGTATGAGATAGACACCGAAGAGGGCGAGTGGAACGACGATACGAACTTCTCATCAGGATACAATAGCGGCCACCGCCCACGCAAAAAAGGCGGATATTTGATGACTCAACCAATCGATACAGCCACTGATTTAAGGGCTGAGATGATGCAGGTTTTGGAGCAAGTGGGCTTAGATGTCATGCTAGGACACCACGAAGTAGCCCAAGGCCAAAACGAAATCGGCGTGAAATTTGGCAATCTAGTCGAAATGGCTGACAATGTGCAAAAACTAAAATATGTCATCAAAATGGTAGCCCAACTAAACGGCAAAACCGCGACTTTCATGCCAAAACCGCTTTATGGCGACAATGGCAACGGCATGCATGTGCATCAATCAGTCTGGAAAGACGGCAAAAACCTATTTTATGGCGAGGGAAATTACGCGAATTTAAGCGATTTCGCACGCTGGTATATCGGTGGCGTGCTCTCTCACGCAAGAAGTGTCGCAGCTTTTACAAACGCCAGCACAAACAGCTACAAACGCCTAATTCCGGGCTTTGAGGCTCCGTCGATTTTGACATATTCTAGCCAAAACCGCTCAGCCTCCGTGCGAATTCCTTATGGCGCAGGCGAAAAAAGCGTTAGGGCTGAATTTCGCTTCCCAGATAGCACTTCAAATCCATATTTAGCCTTCGCTGCAATGCTAATGGCAGGACTTGATGGCGTGAAAAACAAAATCGAGCCAGCAGGGCCAATGGACGAAAACTTATTCAAACTCACCCTTGATGAGATTCGCGAGCGCGGTATCGAGCAGTTCCCGCACACGCTTCGTGGCTCGCTAGAAGCGCTGATCCGCGATAGAGCATATCTCAAAGACATTATGAGCGACGATTTTATCCAAGCCTATCAACACATGAAATTTAAAACCCAAGTTTGGCCATACGAAGCACGCCCTACTCCGTATGAGTTTAAGATGAATTTTTCGTGCTAAGGGCGCGTGGGCGAAAGTGATTTCGCCCAAATTTCAAAATTTTGAAACTCAAACTCTTTTATAACAAAAAAGAATTTTGCCTATTTTTGCTTTTTATCGTTTTGATTTTTGCGCTAAATTTGGCGTTTAAATACCACGAATTTTGCGAATTTAAGGCAAATTCTCGCATATTTTTACAAAGCCAAATTTTAAATTCCTACGACAAAACAAACGCCAAAGGCCGCACATACACCGTGCTAAAACTAAAATCAGGGAATTTTACGATTTATACCACGACCAAAACTGGGCGCGAATTCCCACGATTCGCGCGCGTGAGTGTGGGTATCATCACGCAAAATTTGAGTTTTTTGGATTTTGTGAAGGCTAGATTTTATGCGCCAAATTTTAAAATTTCCGCCCCATTTTACGAAAATTCGCCAAAAACAAAAGCCATAAATTTCGTCCGCGCCCAGCACGCAAACCCCCTCATAGCCGATCTTTACAGCGCGCTGTATTTCGCTACGCCCATGCCTTATGATTTGCGCCAAAACATCACGCACTGGGGGATCGCGCATATTGTTTCGATTAGCGGGTTTCATTTAGGCATTATTTTTTCGTCGTTTTTTCTGATTTTTGCGCCGATTTATCGCATTTTGCAGAGGCGATTTTTCCCGTGGCGAAATCTCAAATTTGACCTCAGCGTCACGGCGATTTTGCTGATGATTGGCTATCTTTTTGTGCTGGATTTCACGCCTAGTTTTTTGCGTTCGCTGGCAATGTGCGTGGTGGGATTTTTCCTTTTGTGGCGCAATTTCGAGCTTTTAAATTTCGCCAATCTCTTCCTTAGCATTGCGCTTTTGCTAGCCGTTTTTCCGCATTTAGCTTTTAGCGTAGGGTTTTATTTTTCCTCCCTTGGCGTGCTTTATATTTTTTTGTATTCGCACCATTTTTGGGGCAAATTTAGCACTTTCGCAAATTTGGCGCTTTTTAATCTTTATGTCTGGTTTGCGATGAATATCGCGGTGTATTTTTTCTTTCCGCTGGCTTCATTTCAGCAACTTAGCGTGATTATCATCGGATATATTTTTGTGATTTTTTACCCTCTTAGCGTGGTTTTGCACCTGTGCGGATTAGGCGGGGTTTTTGATGAGGCTTTGATTAGTTTTTTAAATTTCACGCTTCCAAGCTTTGAAGCGCAAATTCCACTATGGCTTTTTGTGCTTGCAAATTTATGCGCTCTTGGCGCTATTCGCTCTAAAACCTGCGCCTTGATATGCCCTATTTTAGGAATTTTGCCGATATTTTTCATAACTTAAATTTTAAAATTTATTTTGAAATTTAAGCAAAATATACACCCCATCGCTGTATAATAAAAAGTTAAATTTTCATTTCATTTTAAGGGGTAAATTATGTTAAAGATTCCTTATGGCAACACCTTTATCGACTTTGACGAGGGGGACGCAAATGTTTTGCGCTCTAAAATCGACGAGCTTAAAGCCGAGGGCAGCGGTCTAGAAATCGTAAAAAAAGCTATGGCAAACCCAATCGATAGCCCGCGATTGTGCGAGCTTGCCAAAGGCAAGAAAAACTGCGTCATCATCATCTCAGACCACACTCGCCCAGTGCCAAGCAAGGATATTTTGCCAAATATGTTTGCCGAGCTAAAAGAGGGAAATCCTGATATCGAAATCACGCTTTTAGTTTCCACTGGATTTCACCGCCCTACCACAGAGGCTGAGCTTCGCGCCAAACTAGGCGATGAAATTTACGAAAGCTCAAAAATCGTGGTGCATGATTGCTTTGATCCAGATTCAAACACACAAATCGGCATTTTGCCATCAGGCGCACCGTGTGTAATCGATAAAGTCGCCGTAGAGACCGAGCTTTTGGTATCAGAGGGCTTCATCGAACCGCACTTTTTCGCTGGATTTAGCGGCGGCAGAAAGAGCGTTTTGCCCGGTGTTTGCGACAAAGTAACCGTGTTAGGAAATCACTGCTCAAAATTCATAGATAGCGAATTTGCCCGCACTGGCGTGCTAGATGGCAACCCATTGCACACAGATATGCTAGCAGCGGCGAAATTTGCCAAACTCGCCTACATCGTAAATGTCGTAATCGACGAGGATAAAAAAACGGTCGCAGCGTTTGCGGGAAATTATGTCACAGCGCACAGAGCGGGTTGCGACTTTTTGCTAAGTTACGCCAAAGTCGAGCCAAAAATGGCAGACATCGTCATCACATCAAACGGCGGCGCGCCACTTGATCAAAATTTATACCAATGCGTCAAATCAATGACCGCAGCTGAGGCTACCTGCAACCCTGGTGGCGTCATCATCGAGTGCTCATACTGCGCCGACGGACACGGTGGCGAGGGATTTTATCGCTCGCTGAAAGATTGCGAAAGCGCGCAAGCCTTTTACGATCAATGTATGGCAACCCCGCAAGAAAAAACAATCCCAGATCAATGGGAGAGCCAAATTCTCGCGCGCGTTTTGATCAAACACACAGTCATCATGGTAACACGCCCTGAGATCAAAACCATGGTCGAAGATATGAAAATGAAATATGCTGCTAGCCTTGAAGAAGCCCTAGAAATGGCGCATGCGCTAGGCAAAAAGAGCCTAACTGTGATTCCAAACGGAATTTCCGTAATCGTAAAAAAATAATTTCCGCTCGGGGGCTTCGCGCCCCCTGATTTTTGCTTTTTTAAAATTTAATCTCTAAAATTTATCAAATTTGTCAAAATTTGTCATTGCGAGGCGACTTGTCGCCGTCGTGGCAATCTACGACTTTAAAATTCCTTGCGCTGAATTTGCTGTCATTGCGAGTGAGTGTAACGAGCGAAGCAATCCAGTAAAATTTTCAGCACACTTCAACTTAAATTTTACTTCCGATTTGTCATTGTAAGAATTTTGAGTAAGCAAAATTCTCGGCGCAGTATTCCCCAACCCTGCCACAAAACAACCAAAATTTCAAAATTTAGCGAAATTTTAAGCGTTATATTAGTTTTATTCGATATAATGCGATTTCTTATTACTTGGACAGGTGGGTGAGCTGGCCGAAACCACACCCCTGCTAAGGGTGCAGCTTCTAACCGGGGCTCGAGGGTTCGAATCCCTCCCTGTCCGCCACCAATCAAAATCCCAAAATCTACCCTTTCATTACCAATTTTCTGTATAATAGGCAAATTTTATGAAAGGTGAAATCATGAAAAATATCAAACAAATCTCACACCCCCTAATCGAGCACAAACTCTCAATCCTGCGAGACAAAAAGACAGATCCGTTTCAGTTTAGAATGCTAATCGACGAGATTAGCTACCTAATGCTTTTTGAGGCAAGCAACGATTTGCGCCTAAAAGACGCGCCGATTACGACGCCTGTGGCAAAAATGACAGCAAAAAGATTAGACGAAAAGATTATGATATGCCCTATTTTGCGCGCTGCGCTTGGTATGCTGGACGCTGTCTTTAAGCTAATTCCAGATGCGAGCGTCGGGTTTTTGGGCTTTCAGCGCAATGAAGAGAGTTTGCAGGCTGAGTTTTTCTACGCAAAACTCCCGACTGACTACAAAGAGCGCACCGCAATCATCATAGATCCGATGTTTGCCACCGGTGGCACGGCGATTGACGCGGTGAAATTCCTCAAAGAAAAGGGCGTGAAAAAGATTAAATTTATCTCTATCATCGCTGCGCCCGAGGGACTGAAAAAATTCAGCGAAATCTACCCAGATGTGCCTGTATATACTGCCGCGATCGACGAGAAGCTAAACGAAAACGGCTACATCGTCCCAGGTCTAGGAGACGCTGGCGATAGGGTGTTTAATACGATGAAATAGGCGAATTTAGGCGTTTTATGACGCTTAAAATTGATTTATGGCGCGCTGGTTTGGTGCTGGCGCACCAAAATTTTAAAATTCGCATAAATTTGGCGGGTTGTTTGCGATACTGCGCCGAGATTTAAAAATTCGGGCAGTTACTCGGACTTGCGTGTGTGCTAAATAAAAATGTGCCATTTTGCAAATAGTAGTCATGTTTAACCGATACGCCAAGCTTTCGCAATAATCTGTCACTTGGATTGGTGCAGTAAGAATTTAGCATTATTTGCTGATATTCATTTTTTAATTCCAACACAGTATTATCACTTAAATGATTTACAAAAAACATAGTGCTATAAATATAAGTATTACTAGCACAATATAGATTATATGTTGCACTGTATTCATCTAAAACCATAGGCATTCTGGCGTTGAATTTATTTATACTGTTTATGATATATTTTCTATCACAAATATTTGTAGAATTTAAAAAATTTGGACAATTTCTCGGATTTGTGTTGATAGTATGGACTAAATTTCCACTTTTATTAAAGAAGTTCATTTTGATATTAAGTCCTATATCAGCGGCTAGCTCAATATTATAGTCAGAACACATTACTTCATTTTTCATAAATTTATCCAATTCATCTTTTTCTCTTTGCGATGGAGTTTGGTTTGTATTTATATGAGTATTTAATATAATTGTATTATTTTGACACTCGCTTTTACTAAACCAAAAATCTTTCTTACCTGCATTTAACGCCATACTATCTAGCCTGTCAATCCATTCTCTCATATACTGCTCATCGCAAATATCTTGTCCGAAAGCAAAGCTAAAAAATAAATTTGTAAATAAAATTGAGAATATTAATTTTTTCATTTTAATCCTTATTTTTAGCATATTGATATAGAAATAATATCAGCATAACTACAATTAAAATAGCACTAATCCACAAATAACTCTCAAAATCTTCCGCTGGTGTAGAATATCTACCAGTAGGCGTATCTCTCGGTCCTACACGAATTTCATAAGGAGTATTCCAATTGTAAATTTTATATCCAACACAACCACCAATATAAACTACAACAAAAAACCATATTGTAAATTTTCCCATATTACCCTACTTATTCATTTGATTAACTTTTTGATTATACAAATTTATGCAACCATTAAGCCAAATTTGTTTTTGTTGCAGTTTTGTTTCTTCTAAATTTAAAGACATATTTAAACTTTCAAGATGCTTTAATCTATTTACAGTTTGATTTAATCTATCAAACCGCCTATTAGGATTAAGAATATCTTGCGCAATAGAATTTGGCGTATCTATATGTATTGGTGTGTGCATAGAATTGATTTCTTGTCTTTTTATTTCTAACATTTGAAAATTTTGATTAATTTGCCTTTGTTCTAAATTTAGAACTTGCGATATTATATTCATTTGCTCTGCTGTTTGCGCCCTTGATATTTCATTATAACAATCAAACTGATTTGCAAATATGCTCGAAATAAGCATACAAAATATTGTAATTTTTTTCATCTATTTTCCTTTAAAATAAACTATCAGATTTATAAATTTTGCTCATAAATTTCAAAAACACTTCGGCGTTGGCGAAATTTTCTTTTAGCAAATCATACTTTTTCATCGCATAAAATAACGAAGCGCTTTTTGATTGCGATGAAAATGATTTTTTTGGATTAAATTCTATATCGCTAAAATACTCAAATTCGCAAATTTTATCGCTTAAATGCGAATTTTGCAAAAGTGCGTTTATATAAAGCCAATCGTAAAAATATGTTTTCGGCTCGGTCGAATACTCTACGCCAAAAAGCTTAAACCCTACAAAATTTCCACTATTTTTTAATTTTTCATATTTTTTTGGATGAATTTTTTCATCATAAATTATTTCGTGGTATGCTCCACCACGCTCAAAAACTTTTGAACCTTGAAAAAACCGCTCCACACTTGCTTTTACGCTTTCGCCATTTTCGTTTTTTAATGTAAGTTGCAAATTAAAAGCACTTAAATTTCGCCCTAAATCTAATGGTGAAGCCTTTGAAATTTCTAAAATTTTATCGCTTTTAAATTTAGCTTTTGCAGAATTTAAAAAGCTTTTAATTGATTTTTCTTTTTGAGATTTTGCAAAACCTGAAAAATATTCAAATTCTACATTTTCAAATTTTACATACGGGGCTTTTTCTACCGCATAAAAACATGGTCTGATTGCTTTTGCCATTTTAACACCAAATCAAAGGAATAATTTCGCTAACAAATTTTAACGGAATATTTTCATAAATCATAACTTCTGATTGAGCCATTTTAAATTCCGATTGGTTGCTATAATCAGGAAATCCGTCTATCGCATATAATTTTTCAAAATTTAATGTATTTTTAATCACACTATATTTATTTATGTTTGCGTTATTGTCAGTAGCATTTTTATCACTCATTAAAAACGCACGATAATATAAAATCAATGGACTTATTAAAATCAAAGCAAAATTTGATTGTTTTTCAACTTGTAATCCATGCTCGTCAGGTTCGCTTAATCCGTAAGTTCTATTTAAAAATCGTCTCAACATCGGTGAATCGCCTATAATAGATAAATGGACATAATCATCCAAATTTCGTCTCTTATCTAAACTGTGCGATAAATCCTCTGTTATAAAATCCATTTCTACATTTTTATCTTTTAGATAATTTTTACTATAAATTCCACCCATTTTTATGATTGATGGCAAATTTGTCAATTTTGTTAAATGAATAAAATCATAATATTTTGATTTATTTAAAAATAAATCTTTGCAGAATTTATCGGCTTCATCAAAATTTTCTAATACAGAAAGATTAAGTTTGGGCTCTGGTTTAAAATCTTTGGCTAATTTTTCAATTTCACTTCTTTGTGGAATATTTGGCGAGTGAAAATTTTTAATTCTTGTAAATTTTCCAAAATCTTGTATTAGTTTATCATCAAAACCCCAACCCATTTTTATCCTTTTATTAAAATTTAACTGCTATTCTACCCAATTTTCCCTAAATTTATTCAATTCGAAGTCTATAAATATTCAATACGAATAAAAAAATATTTAAAATTCAAAGAAGTTATTCATTTTGAATATTTAGGACGAAAATGGAAATTTACGAAAAAATCGCCGAGATTGCAAAAGAAAAAAATATCAGCAAAAAAGAGCTTGTCAGGCGGATTTTATCGCTCGAACCGCACCTAAACTCCACAGGCGAAATCCCTAGCGAACCCACGCTTTACAACTACCTCAACGGCAATCGTGAGCTAAAAGTCGAGCTAATCCCGTTCATCGCTCAGGCGTTAGGCGTCTTCGAGCAGGAGCTTTTCATCTGCAACGAAAACGACAGGGCGAGATTTTACAACCATTTAGCCAAAACCTACGCCACGCTTGACCCCGAATTTAGCGAGCTTTTGCCTTATGCTTCGCCGATTTTGCTAAAACACATAAAGCTACTTTTACGCGAAAGCAAAGCCCAAACCCAAAATTTAATGCAATAACTCAAACCCCGCAAAACCCCTAAATTTAAAACCAAATTTCTATCCCAAACTAATCAAATTTTTTCAATCAACTCTAATCAAATTTCGCTACAATTCGCCCCGAAAAAAGCAGGTCTGCTTAACTTATCCAAAAGGCAATTTAATGCCAAAATCAACCATACTTTTTATCATTTCAGGTGCCCTTCTAGGCCTTGGCGGAGCCGCGCTCGTGCATTATGGCAACCCCGCGAATATGGGCGTTTGTGCCGCGTGTTTCTTGCGCGATACAGCTGGTGCGCTCGGCTTTCACAGAGCGGCCGTGGTGCAATACATACGCCCAGAAATCATCGGCCTTATCATCGGCGGTTTTATCGCCTCGCTAATTAGTGGCGAGTATCGCACACTCTCGGCCTCATCGCCATTTACGAGATTTATCTTAGGGATTTTTGCGATGATTGGCTGCTTGGTGTTTTTGGGCTGTCCGTGGAGAGCGTTTTTGCGCCTAGGCGGAGGCGATATGAGCGCAATCGCTGGCGTGGTGGGGCTATTTGCCGGGGTGGCTTGTGGCAGGTTTTTTAAGGCTAGCGGATACGAGACAGAGCGCGAAAACGAGCTTTCAAAACCGCTTGGCGCAATGCCACTTATCATCGGAATTTTACTTTTGCTAGCACTCATTAGCGGGGTGAAATTCGGCGAAAACGGCGCGATTTTTAGCTCGACTTCGGGTCCCGGCTCACAACATGCGCCGATTTTTATCTCCCTAATCGTAGCCGTTATCATCGGCGCGGCTATGCAAAGAAGCAAATTTTGCTCCGTTGGCGCACTTTCGCGCACTTTTAACGGCGATTTTTCTATGTTTTGGGGCATAGTGGCGGTGATCGCGAGTGCCTCAATCGCAAATTTGGCGTTTGGGCAGTATAAATTCGGCTTCGAAGCTCAGCCAATCGCGCATAACGAATTTATCTGGAATTTCGCTGGCATGGCATTGGCGGGACTGTGCTTTTCGCTGTGCGAGGGCTGTCCTGGCAAACACCTAGTCCAGGCTGGAAGCGGAAACCTAAACTCTGCGATTTTCATCGCTGGCATGGCGTGTGGCGGGGCTATCGCGCATAATTTCTCGCTAGCTAGCTCGGCTAAGGGGATTAGCGAATTCGCGCCGTATGCGGTGGCGCTTGGCTTTGCGTTTTGTGCGTATTTTGGGATTTTTAGTAGGCAAAAAGCCTAAATTTGAAATTTGGCGCGATCTAACACTCGCGCCAAATTTTTAAGAAGTTAAAATTTTAATCAATGCGAATTTCGCGGTGATTACATAGTTAAAAATTGGTTGTATAAATCGTCCAACAAAAAGTAGTGTTTAGGGACATTGCCGTTATAAAATGGCCCGATTGTCTCATCGTATTTTTTATCGAAATAGCCTGCTTGTGAGAGCTCGAAAATCTTTTGATCGACCAATTGTAGCATATCTCTGTTGCCCTTTTGGGTGACGACGCAGTCGAAAAATGTCTCGCCGATTTTTGGGATTGATACTTCAAAATTTAGATCTAGCACCGGCACAGAGGCGACTGAGACGATATTGTGCATATACGCATCAGCCTCGCCACGATTGACCTTGTCGTAGCAGTCTTTGTTGTTTTGGCATGGCACTGGGGTGATATTAGGGTTTTTGCGCACCCAGACATCTGAGTTGCTCTCGCCGATGACAGCTATTCTTTTGTCCTCTAAATCCTCGATTGATTTGATGCCAGCTGATCTTTTCGAAACGGTCGAGAGATTGATAGAAAAATACGGCACCGAAAAATACTCTTCATTATACCCCCCCCTTAATTTTGCTTAAATTTGAGTAAAATTTGAATAAAAATTTAATATTTTTGTATAAATTATCAGATTGGGATATTTTTGATAAATTTGGATAAAATTTGTAAAATTTAAAAAGGGGCGTAAATTGAAAATTTACGCCCAAGCAAGAGATTTTGGATCGATTTTTTCTGCGCCAAAATACTTGCCATACACATCGTTGTAGATAATTCCCAAGCACTCTTTAAATCTCGGATCCTCTTCTGCGCTAATCGCGTTTAAAACAGCTGTTTTGACGCTAGCAGGGTTTTTAGGCTCACCGCTTGTGCGAAGCGCGTCCATAAATTTGTCATAAAGCTCGTCAGCATGGACATAACTCATCAAAAATTTTGCTTTTTGGTAAGCTGATTTTTCGAAAGCCATATCGCCTACTAACGAAGGTTTATCTGTGAAAATAAAATTCTCACTTTTTTCAAATTTCTGCTCTTTTAGCTTTTGATCTACTAGCCCAAGCGCGCTAGCTAGCCCGTATAAAATGCCAGCTGGGTGCGGAGGACAGCCAGGGATAAAGACATCGACCGGAATTACGCTTTGCGCACCGCCCCACACGGCGTAACTATCGTGGAAGATTCCGCCACTTGAACCGCACGCGCCCAAGGCTACGACGATTTTTGGCTCAGGGATCGCCTCATACGCGCGCAAAAGCGGATAATACATCTGCCTAGTAACAGGTCCAGTTACGAGCAAAATATCGGCGTGGCGCGGGTTTGCGACGAGTTTGAAGCCAAATCTCTCTGGATCCCATTGTGGAGCAAGAGTGGCGAAAATCTCGATTTCGCAACCATTACAGCTACCGCAATCGACACGAAAAACGCTGAAACTTCGCCTAATTTGTTTTAAAAATTTTAATTTATCATCGCCGCTCATCACACAATCCTTTGATAATCATTTTTTCGCATTTTCGCTGCTGTGTTTTCGCGTTTGCAAGCAGGGCAAATTTGCGTATATTCTCTGGCTAGCTTTTTGCGATCATCGCTCATATTCGAAGATGCGATTCTACTAAGCGCGGTTTGGACAAAACGCTTCGAAGTAAAAGCCTTGCCACACTGTGAGCAGTTATGCGCCTCCATAGTGCCACACACATGCAAATCAGCTCGATTGAAATTCACGCCTAGTTCAAATTTAGAGCTAAGTTTAATAGCCTTTGTAGGGCAGACCTCCTCGCAACGACCACAAAAAATGCACCTGCCAGTATCGTATCGCCACACTACTGACTTTTCATCTTCGATTTTGACGCTGATTGCGTTTGGCGGGCAAGCCACGCCACAAGACGCGCAGCCAATGCACAAAGCATAGGTATATTCTGGGCGACCTCTGAAATTTTCGCTCATTTCATACGGCGCTAACGGATAAGGCTTTGTAACAACTCCCTTTTTTTTCACTAAATCAAAAATTTTCATCTAATTTCCTTTTTGGCAAATCGCTTTAAGCTCTTTTCCGGCTAAAATTTTGCTTTTTCCGCTTTTTATATCAACCACGGTTAGCCTTTCGGTGCATGAATAGCACGGATCTAGGCTACATACGATAAGCGCAGCGTCAGCGACAGTGTAGCCACGAAGCTGATGAGCTAGGGCTGGCCAGTTGCTAAATGTAGGAGCCTTGACACGCCATCTATATACTTTTTGGCTTCCGCTTTGCATTATCCAGTGAATATCCTCACCGCGCGGTGCTTCGATATAACCGATTGCGTAGCTGTTTGGTTTAACCCTATAATCGCTATTTACGATAATATCACCACCTGGCATTATATCAATACACTGCCTAATCACACTAATCGCGTCTTTTGTATCGTGGTAGCGCACCTTGACCCTGCCATAGACATCGCAACTAGTTTCGGTATTTATGTTAAATTTGAGTTTTTTCGTAAATTCATCAGGGTAATCGTAGCGAACATCTCGCTTAAATCCACTAGCCCTGATTGTAGGTCCTACTGAGCCATAATCCCTACCGACCTGCGGATCTAAAACGCCGATTCCCTTCCAACGAGACATTTGCCTTTCATCATTTATGATGACTTCCCAGACATCTTCAAATTCTTGCTCGATTTTAGAGAGCAAATTTAAAATCTCTTTTATCTCTTTGGCTCTGATATCTCGTCTCATACCGCCTACGGTTACCGTGCCGTAAGTTTTCCTGCCACCTGTTAAAATTTGGGCCAAATCGAGTGTGTATTCACGCACTCTAAATACATGCATAAATGCAGTATAGTTTCCTGTAACCTCGCACGCTAAACCGATATTTAGCAAATTTGAGTGAAGTCTTTCGACCTCTGCGCTCATTATACGAAGCGCTTGCGCGCGTTCAGGGATTTCTAGCCCCATAGCGTTTTCTGTGGCTCTTGCCATAGCGATAGAGTGCGCAAAACCGCAAATTCCGCAAACTCTCTCGGCTAAAAATGCCATTTGAGTGTAGTTCATGCGATTTTCAGCTAGTTTTTCCATGCCTCTATGCTCATAATACAGCCTATAATCCGCATCTACAATCGTATCGCCGTCACAATAAAGCCTAAAATGTCCCGGTTCATCAGCCGTGATATGAAGCGGTCCAAGCGGGATAGCTTGGGTATTTACTCCCTTTGGCTTTTTAAATTCATAATCAGGCTCTATGCTTAGCGGATCTGGACGAAATTTATAATTCATCTCATCTTTTCTAAGCGGATATAAATCTAGCGGCCAATCATCACTCATAGCAAGTCTTCTTGGATCTATTAGCCCTTCTGCTCTAAGCCCAAAGAGATCAAAAGCTTCTCTTTCATACCAAACAGCAGCCTTAACGAGCGGTGTAACTGAGGGATAAACAGGATCATCAGCCGGAATTAGAGTTTTAACGGTTATAAAGCATTTCTCTTCTAATTCATCATCTTGGCTAAATTTAGAACCCTCCATAGAAAGCACATAATAAAGCGCAAAATGTTTATTTATAGACCTTTCATCGTTTGCTACCATCGTCACTAACCAACCGCCGATACCATAATATAGCTTATTTACCACAGCAGGCAGGTCGTTTCTATCGACCAAAATCGTTATTTGTTTATCGGTTTGTCTAGTGGTTTCAAGTATGTTAAATTCGCTTTCGATTTGACTAATGTATAAATCACCTATCATCTTAAATCCTTTATTAAATTCACGCTCAAATCAAGCAAATTCCAGAAAAACTCAAATTTCCAAAGTCCGAAAGCAATAACAAAAAAGCCCAAAAATATAAGCGGTAAATTTTCAAATAAACTCATTTCTTTATCGTATTTTAGCTCGCTTTGGTTTTTGCCAAATGAAGCTAAGAAAAAGTGTGAAAAGTCTGCTATGAAAATAACTGCTAATGCAATCGCAAAAATAATCGCTACGACATATCGCTCTGTCAAAATTGCTTGTGTAAAAGTCATAAATTCGCTTACGAAAATCGCAAAAGCTGGAACTCCAACAAGTGAGCAAATCGAAATTCCAAAAAACACGCAAGTAAGCGGTGCAGTGTAGGCTAGACCGCCCATTTTGTGCATATTGTTTGTTTGGTAAATTCTCCAAGTATTTCCCGTGGTAAGGAAAGCTAGGGCTTTTGTAAGGCTGTGAGCTAGGCAATGGAAAAGTGCTGCCGCTACGCCGATTTTTCCGCCAACTCCCAAAGCAAATGCGATAACGCCCATATGAACTACGCTGTGATAAGCAAGCATGCGTTTTACATCGTGTTGAGTTACCAAGAAATACCCAGCCACATAAAGCGTAATCACGCCACTTACAAGCATAGTATCCATTACAAATTCCATGCCGACTGAATTTGCAGCGATAAAATAGTATCTAATGAGAGCTAGCATTGCGACTTTTAGCACGATACCGCTAAGCACGGCAGAAGTCGGAGATGGACCTTGTGCGTGAGCATCAGGAAGCCAAGTATGAGTTGGAACAAGACCTGCTTTTGTGCCAAATCCCACAAGAGCTAAGATAAAAATAACCTTCATCGTAAGCGGATCGATTTTTTTATCAATCAAATCCGTAAATAAAATCCCGCCGCTTGAATAAAGCAAAATAGTAGCCAACATAGCAAACGCTAGACCAAGAGAGCAGACCATTACATATTTATAACCGGCTTCTACGATTTGTTTTTTCTTGTTATAAACAACCATAAAAACGCTACTTAGCGTTGTCGCTTCGACAGCCGCCCACATAATAGCAATATCATTTGCCACGGCAGAAAGTATCATAGCAAATGTCGTGATATAGGCTAAAACTAGCATTTTTTTGATTTTTTTAGGACTTTCATCTCTCCAACCAAGATAAGTAGGAAAATATAGCGTTACCAAAGTCCCTGTAATGCCGATGATTGTCAGATAAATTCCACCCAAGCTATCTAAAAATAGCATTTTATTTAGTGCGAAAAGCGGCGAATATCCTATAAGCGAAATAGCTTTAAAAATAACCGCACAAATAATTAGCGCAAAGACCAAATTCGCGACTTTTATCTTGTTATCAGGCACGAAATAAATCAACGCCGCAAATATTAACGGCAAAATAAGCAATAAACATATTATCATACTCAACCCTTTAACTCGCTGGCTAAATTCGTATTTTGGCTACCAAAGACCTCTTTATATCTAACCGCCAAAATAGCCATAATCGCGATTCCAAACACAGCGTCGCTTAAAATTCCAAGTTCGACTAGCGAACTAGCATTACAAGCGTTTGTGGCTAAATTTAGATGAACCGCGTTTTCTATCAAACAATAAGCCAAAATTTGTTTTAAAAACGACCTTCTTAAAATAAATCCGCAAACCCCAATCCAAAATGTAAAAATCGCAGCGCAAATGACAAATTCATTTTGGATAATTGCAAATTTCATAAAGATTGGCGTCAAAAGATAAGCTAGCCCAATCGAAAAAGCAAAAGCTATCACAGGCGATAAGAAAAAGCCAGTGTATGGGTCGTTTTCGTGCTTTTCATCGATTCTAATAAGGGTAAAGAAAAGTATCGCAGGCACCAAAATCACCTTAGTAATGACCGCGATTATCGCCCACGAATACAGCTCGCCAGCTCCAAATTTGGCCGCCATGATAAAAAATAGCGTCACCAAACAAAGGGTATTTAGCGCATAAAGACCGATAGAAACTCTATAATCCCTAAACGAAAATACCGCCAAAGAAATCATCATCAAAAGTATTGCAAACACTTCCATATCAAACCCCCGCAGCAAACAAAATCACGCTTAAAATGCCAAGTCCTAGCATCCACGAAGCGTTTAATTTCAAAGTCGAAAGCATTGCATACCTAGGACCGAAGTTATCAATTAGCACGGCAAGCGTTGTGGCTAATTCGACCAAGATTATCGTAAAAATGCAATCTAAAAGCAAATTGTTAAACCCAAATGGGATAAAAATTTTAACAAATAGGCAAATTACGGCAAATTGTTTTAGCATAGCGCCAATGTCGATAAGAGCTAAATCTCTACCGCTAAATTCAGCCACGACGCCTTCTTGAACCTCTTGTTCTGCTTCTGCTATATCAAAAGGCTTTCTTGACATTTCGATATAAACAGCCCACAAAAACACAATCCCAGCGACTATAAACGATGCTTTTGCGCCGATTTCGCCATTTATCACAGCTTGGTGAATTTTGACCAAATTTGTATCGCCAAACATCGCACAAACCACGATTACACCGCAAATCATAATAGGCTCAGCATACAAAGCCAACATATTTTCTCTGTTTGCGCCGATTGCCGCAAATGGGTTTAGGCTATCAAATGCTGCTAAATTTAGAATAACTCTAAATGCGACCAGCAGATACACGATGACGATCAAATCCGAAACTGCCTCGCACCTAGCAGCCGTTAGCATTACCAAAAACGCTCCGATTGCCACGAGCAAATACGGCGTCCATTTAAAGACAAAATGGGCTGAATTTGGAGCTGTTCGCTTTCTGCGCAAAAGTTTTAACAAATCATAATAAGTTTGCCAAATCGGCGGTCCTTGGCGAGACTGGATTTTTGCACGCAAACTTCGACAAATACCGTCAAATAGTGGCATCAAGGCAAGAGCTAAAAGTAGTTGTAATATCATAGTTTGCCTCCAAAAAAGTAAAATATTCCCACGCCCATAACGCCAAGATAAAGCACCATATAAAATGCGTAAGTCGCACTCTTGCCGTTTTGCATAATGGCGATTTTATCGGCTATTTTCATATTTATATCAATTATTGGCTTATAGATATACTCCATAAAGGCGTCTTTTACGCAAACGCTGTAAGAACTGCCTTTTTTGCGCATTTTTATGCACATAAATTTAGCCAAAACTCGCCTTAAATCACCCACAGCTGTGTTTGAATTTGGCAAGAAATCATTGCTGAATTTAAATCCGTTCGCCCACGGATCGCTTAATTTTGGTTTATCAAAAGGCGATTTGAAAACTAGCAAAATCACAAATGGCAAAATTAACATAGCAATCAAACATAGCCAAAGCAATGAAAACGATAGTGTCGCTCCACTATCTGATACTGGCATAAATGACCAAATTTTGCTTACAAACATAGGTGATGAAAGAGCCAAAATCACACAGAAAAGCGCCAAAATCACCATAGGCACGAGTGAGAAAATCGAAGCCTCCCTATACTCGCCTTTGGCTTTGCCACTAAATATTAATCCGTAAAATTTAACAAAGGCAAACGCACAAAGCACGCCAGCTAGCGTCAAACCGATAGTTGAAAGCGCAAAAACTAATCTTGAAATTCCAGGATCTGTTTTTGACAAAAGCGCTTTATATATCAGCCACTCGCTCGCAAAGCCGTTAAATAGCGGAATTGCGACTATGCTTAACACAGCTATTAGCGAACAAAACGCAGTGATTGGCATAAATTTTGCCAAACCGCCCAAAGAGTTGATTTTTAGCTTTTTGCTTGCATTGTAGATATTTCCAGCAGCAAAGAACAAAACAGCCTTAAACACGCTGTGATTTAAGCTATGTAAAATCGCACCAGCCAAACCAAAGGCTGCCAAAATATTATTTCCGGTAGCAAGCCCGTAAAGTCCAGCACCGAGTGCTAGCAAAATAATTCCCATATTTTCGACAGAACTATATGCGATTAGTTTTTTATACTCGTTTTGAAGCGCAGCAAAAATGATACCCCAAACAGCACCAAATGCGCCCAAAATCATCATAGCTAAGGCAAAAGAGGCAGGAATTTTGGCAATCAACATAAATTTAATCAAACCAAAAATCGCGACCTTACTCATCGCGGAACTAAATAATGCTGAGACATTTGAATTTGCAAGAGGATATGCTAGTGGGCTCCACACATGAAACGGCGCAAGACCAGCCTTCGTGCCAAATCCGATAAAAAGCAAAATGCAAATAAATAAAGATGAAGCATTGAAATTCCAGTCGCTAAAATGCAAACTTCCAGCACTATGCGCCATAATCAAAAACGCTATAACGATACAAAACGCGCCCACTTGCGCCACGCCAAGATATAGCATAACTGTGAAATTCGAACTTGGAGTGTCGTTGAATTTGAGCATTAGCGCAGAAACTAGCGTCATTAACTCCCATAAAACCACGAATCCAAAGACATCGTTACTACTAATAACCATTAGCATGCTTAGCATAAAAAAGCTAAAAAGCGCAGATTTTACAGCGAAATTCAGCTTGAAATTTTGCAAATATCCAAGCGAATAAATCGCACTCATCGCGCCTATAAAACATACTATAAAACTAAAAAACGCACCCAAAGGCGTTAGCAAAAAGCTTGGTTCAAACAAAAATCCCCTAAGCACAAATTCGCTACTTCCATGCAGTTGCGACAGGAAATACAGCGCGCCCACTACTGAAATAGCGGCATTTGAAATAAATCCAAAATACAAAGCAGTCTTTTGCGAATTATAAAGAGCTAAGCTGATAACGCCTATTAATAAGTATGAAATAAAAATAAATTCAAGCATTGTCATCCTTATTATCGTTAGATTTCAAATTCGGATTTTTTGCCCCTTTGCTCTCTTTTTTCGGTTTAGAGGCTACTTTTTGCGGTTTTATCTCATCACTAGGCTTAGGTTCTACTTTTGGCTCAGCTTTGGCTTCCGCTTTTGGCTCAGTTTTTGCTTCGACCTTTTGAGGAGCCGGTTTTTGGGCTACTTTCTCAGCTGGCGCAGGAGTTAGGGTAGGAGCTGTTTGTGGGGCTAGTTTTTCAGCTGGTTTTTGGACTGGTGCACTCTGTGGTGCAAAAGCCGTGTCAAAAGCCGCTTTTTCAGCCACTTTTTCAACTGGTTTTTCAGCCGCGCTCGCTTCTGGCGCAGGTTTTGGCGCAGGTGGAGCCACGAACTCGCTTAGATCAACATCTCTATCGCTGATAACCTTGATGAAATTTTGCATATTTTCCGTATTTTTGAGTTTTTTTCCGATTTTATGCTCTAAATTTGAATCTAGCATTATAATCGCACCTTTTGGACAGGCTTCGACACAGGCCGAGCCCTCTTCTCTACCATCACAAATATCGCATTTGACAGCGAGACTTGGAAATCCCGGTTGGCTAAGATAGTTCGCGTCTTTTTCGACTCCAAAAACACCAGTGCTATCTAATGAGACGGCGCCATACGGACAGGCTACGGTGCAAAGCCCACAGCCGACGCATAAATGCTCATTGAGATGGACAAAATCTGTTAAATTTTGCAAAGCACCGCTTGGGCAAACTACGGCACATGGAGCATCGTCGCATTGGCGACATTGGTTTGTAGAAGAGGTTTTTTCTACTTTGAATACTCTAATGCGTGTAATTCCTAGTTTGCCGCGTTTTATAGATTCTTTAACACAAGCCTTCTCGCACGCCTTACAACCTATGCAAAGCTCCGGATTCGTGATTACAATTTGATGAATTTTACTCACACGACAGCCTTTTCAAAGAAATCTGATAATTGACATGTAAATTTATCAAAATTCGTCTAAATTTAGGTTGAAAAATTTATTTATTATTAAAATTTTATTAATATGAAACTAAAATTTAATTTTAAATTTTTTATACATTTTTATATTTTTTATTTCATATAAACAGATGCAATACTAAAAATAAAACAGATTAAAATCACAATATCCATAACATTGCAAAATTTTAAATTTTTAAAACTATATGTTTTTAAATGGAAAAATTTACTAGGATTTTATTTCGATGAATTTGCCTTAAATTTGAATTTCAAGCTACGGGCTAAATTTAAAATTTAACCCATAGTCTAAATTTGGAAATTTGATAATTTTGCAGAATTTATAAATTCTAAATTCCCTACTCGCTCACAGCTTTTTTGATTTTTTTGACTTCATCTGCCGTATCTTTTGCTTTTTTGGCTTTTTTAGCTGTATCTGTATTTTTGGCTTTATCTTTTAAATCCACAATCTCTTTTTTGACCTTTTTATCGGCTTTTTTTGTGGCTTTTTCTTTTTCTTTTTTCGCGGTTGATTTTAGGTCGCTAGTATCTGTCTTGCCAGTAAGAGTTAGGTCGTCTTTGATAGCCTCGAAGCGCTTTTCGCCGATGCCTTTGATGTTTTTAATCTCGTCGATTGAGTTAAATTTGTTGTTTTTTCTATATTCTATGATAGCCTCAGCCTTAGCCTCGCCAATGCCAGGAAGCGCCATTAGCTCATCTTTTGTGGCGGTGTTTAGGTTAATCCCAGCGAAAGCTAGGCTTGCAAAGATTGCGGTTGATGATAGGATTTTAAAGATTTTCATTTTTTCTCCTTTAATTGATTTGAGAAATAATTCTAAATTTAAGCCACTTAAAATTTAATAATTTTTTTAAATTTCGATAAGAATAATTTAAAATTTAGCGATAAAGTTAAATTTGCAAAGTGAAATTTTAAATTTAAAGATAAAATTTATAGAATTTGGAATTTTAAAATTTAAAAACTACAAGTAAAATTTTAAAAATTTCATTGTAATTGATTTAAAATTTGATTGACATAAAATTTTAATTGATTTAAAAAAGCATAAAGAATAAAACAAAGTCCGCAACGACCTACTTTCCCGACATCCGAGTAACGGAGAGTATCATCAGCCATGATGAGCTTAGCTTCTTGGTTCGGTATGGAGCAAGG
>NZ_JAOVTW010000012.1:0-1867 GCF_027737585.1 Campylobacter sp. JMF_14 EL1 | reverse complement strand
ACTTCTAAATCAATCCCTCAAACCTAAACAAGGATGATTGAGTTTATGATGAATATCTTGTGAGAGAATATTCATTTGTACTCTAGAAAGGAGGTGATCCAACCGCAGGTTCTCCTACGGTTACCTTGTTACGACTTCACCCCAGTCGCTGATTCCACTGTGGACGGTAGCTAGTTTAGCATTCCGGCTTCGAGTGAAATCAACTCCCATGGTGTGACGGGCGGTGAGTACAAGACCCGGGAACGTATTCACCGTAGCATGGCTGATCTACGATTACTAGCGATTCCGGCTTCATGCTCTCGAGTTGCAGAGAACAATCCGAACTGGGACATATTTTATAGATTTGCTCCATCTCGCGATATTGCGTCTCATTGTATATGCCATTGTAGCACGTGTGTCGCCCTAGGCATAAGGGCCATGATGACTTGACGTCGTCCACACCTTCCTCCTCCTTACGAAGGCAGTCTATTTAGAGTGCTCGGCCGAACCGTTAGCAACTAAATACGTGGGTTGCGCTCGTTGCGGGACTTAACCCAACATCTCACGACACGAGCTGACGACAGCCGTGCAGCACCTGTCTCAACATTCTAGCAAGCTAGCACTCTCTTATCTCTAAGAGATTTGTTGGATATCAAGCCTAGGTAAGGTTCTTCGCGTATCTTCGAATTAAACCACATGCTCCACCGCTTGTGCGGGTCCCCGTCTATTCCTTTGAGTTTTAATCTTGCGACCGTACTCCCCAGGCGGTATACTTAATCCGTTAGGTGGATTACTGCCATGACTAGCATAGCAACAACCAGTATACATCGTTTAGGGCGTGGACTACCAGGGTATCTAATCCTGTTTGCTCCCCACGCTTTCACGCATTAGCGTCAGTTAAGTTCCAGTAGATCGCCTTCGCAATGGGTATTCTTCTTGATCTCTACGGATTTTACCCCTACACCAAGAATTCCATCTACCTCTCCCTTACTCTAGATTACCAGTTTCCCAAGCAGTTTAACGGTTAAGCCGTTAGATTTCACAAGAGACTTGATAATCCGCCTACGCGTCCTTTACGCCCAGTGATTCCGAGTAACGCTTGCACCCTCCGTATTACCGCGGCTGCTGGCACGGAGTTAGCCGGTGCTTATTCGTTAGGTACCGTCAGTGTTCTTCCCTAACAAAAGGAGTTTACGCTCCGAAAAGTGTCATCCTCCACGCGGCGTTGCTGCTTCAGGGTTTCCCCCATTGAGCAATATTCCCTACTGCTGCCTCCCGTAGGAGTCTGGACCGTGTCTCAGTTCCAGTGTGACTGATCATCCTCTCAGACCAGTTATGCGTCATAGCCTTGGTAAGCCATTACCTTACCAACTAGCTGATACAATATAGTCTCATCCTACACCGAAAAACTTTCCCGACTTAACTTGTGTTAAGAAGGAGTATGGAGTATTAGCAGTCATTTCTAACTGTTGTCCTCCAGTGTAGGGCAGATTAACTATACATTACTCACCCGTGCGCCACTAACTCATAAGAGCAAGCTCTTACTTGTCCGTTCGACTTGCATGTATTAGGCACGCCGCCAGCGTTCACTCTGAGCCAGGATCAAACTCTCCATAAAAAATGTATCAAAGATAAAAAGAAACTTTTTATCTTTTAAATTCAATTTATGAAGTTTTTAATCTAAAAACTTAATTGTTTGTAACTTTTAAATTTGACAATTATAAAATTGTCTTTGGCTCAATCGATCACTTGTTTAGATTTCAAAGATTGACTAAAAGATAGTTTTTGACAATAATAAATAAAATAACACGCATTGGAAAATAACAGAAGTTAGATTTCAAAAACGGAAAGTGGATTATATTCAAGGGTTGCTTAAAAAGAGATTAAA